>JBJYWX010000305.1:0-4582 GCA_046259695.1 Promineifilaceae bacterium (SeqCode)
CTGACCGCTGCCATCATTAACTTGACCGGCTTGCCTAACAGCCATCTCGCGCTCAAGGTCGGGACCGCCCTCTTTGGCCTCGTAGCCATCCCGTTTACCTTCTTGCTTGGATCGCTCCTATACGGCCGCCTGGTTGGCCTTGCCGCCGCCTTTCTCCTGGCCATTTCACACTGGCACGTGGCGATTACTCGCGTCGGCCTCAGGTTTCCCTTTACCGCCGCCTTCGCTACGCCCGTGCTTTACTTCTTCCTGCGCGCCCTCGCCCACAATCGTCGCAATGATTGGCTCCTGGCCGGTCTCTTCCTCGGTATCGGCCTGCATACCTACACCGCTATGCGCGTCTTGCCGCTGATTTCTGCCGTCCTGCTGGCGCTCACGCTGATTCATGACGGCATGAGGCGCTTGCGCAAAGCTCAATTACGCGTGGGTGACAGTTGGACCCGTGGCTTCTGGTTGAACAGTTTGCTCTTTCTTGTTTTTGTCCTGCTCCTGCTCACGCCATTACTGCGCTACATGACGGACGATCCGGCCAGTGTCTGGATACGTTCGACAAGCCGTGCCATACCAGAGACGCCCCAAACAACGGCCGTCATTGCAGAGCAGTTCCTGCGGAACGTCTACAACGCGGCGCTCATGTTCAATGTGCGCGGTGACGTCGTGGCCATGAACACCATTCCCTATGAACCCGTCCTGGGCCTCGTCACCGGCGCCTTGTTTATACTGGGGCTCGCCTATCTACTCTGGCGTCTCCTGGTGAATCGTGATCCTCGCTCGCTGCTGCTGCTGATCATCCTGTTCTTTCTACTGCTGCCCTCCATTCTCAGCCTTGCCTATCCCGGCGAGAATCCAAGCGTGGTGCGTACAGGTGGCGCGCCGCCCGCTGTGATGATCATTGCCGCCGTTCCGTTTGTCGCCATTCCTACCCGGATGTCTGCCAGCGGCAGTTCGGCGGCCAAAGCTGCCGCGCGTCTCATGGTGATTGCTTTGTCACTTATCGCCATAGTCTATAATGCTAATTGGTATTTTCACGACTACGATGAAAACATCCTCTATTCGATCGGTAATGCCACTGAGCTTGGCGCGGTTCTGGCAGACTTTGAGGCACAGGGGGCGACCGTTGCCAATGCCTATCACATACCTTATCCACACTGGATAGATACCAGGGCCATAGGCATCAACGCCGGGCACGTGCGCTGGGACAATGCGGTTGAAGTAGAAGATCTACCGGCACATGTCTATGGCGCGCGGCCGCGGCTCTATCTTGTTAATAAAGATGATGCTGAAGCCCTTGCCGCGCTGCAGCAGATGTTTCCTGATGGTTCCATTGAAAGGTATGATTCATCGCGTTTTGGCCGTGACTTCTTTATTTTTCGCGTCCCGGAGAAATCGGTGTAAAGTTGTTGCATTTAGCGGGCACGCTATCGTGAACCCACGGCAGGGCGTGCTCTTTGCCTTTTAGGAGGTATCGTTTTGTTGGCAAATATTGTCTTGTTACCGGGTGACGGTATCGGCCCGGAAGTTGTAAACGAAGCGCGCAAAGTGCTGGAACATATCGCTGCCGCGTACGGCCATGAATTTATCCTTTCTGAGGCGCCAATTGGGGGAATGGCCATTGACAACTATGGAAATCCCTTGCCGCCCGAAACACTCCAATTGTGCCAATCTGCAGATGCTGTTCTACTCGGCGCGGTTGGCGGACCGCAGTGGAGCGATCCCCTGGCACCCGTTCGCCCAGAACAAGGTCTACTTGCCCTACGCAAGGCATTGGGCGCGTTCGCTAATCTGCGTCCGGTCAAAGTCTTTGATGCCCTGGCTCCGGCAAGCCCGCTGAAACTGGAACGGGTCCGGGGTGTAGATATCATGTTCGTCCGCGAGCTGACCGGCGGCATCTATTTTGGTGAACCGCAGGGCCGGCAGGAAACGGTGAACGGCCGTGAAGGCTTCGACACCATGCGTTACAATGAGCACGAAATCCGTCGCGTCCTGGAAGTGGCGTTCGCCTTAGCCGGCCAGCGCCGTGGCAAAGTGACCTCCGTCGACAAAGCAAATGTCCTGGCCACCATGCGCGTCTGGCGCGAAGTGGCCCATGAAGTCGCCGCGCAGTATCCCGACATCACCTATGAAGACGTTCTGGTAGATGCATGTGCCATGTATCTAGTCAATCAGCCGAAGGCATTCGATGTCATCGTCACGGGTAATATGTTCGGCGACATCTTGTCCGACGAAGCGTCCATGATCACCGGCTCGCTGGGCATGCTGCCTTCCGCTGCCCTCGGAGAGCCGGGTAGCATAGGTTTATACGAACCGATTCATGGTTCAGCGCCGGATATTGCCGGCAGGGGCCTGGCCAATCCCCTGGCTACTATCTTGAGCGCCGCGATGCTGTTGCAATGGAGCCTGGACTTGCACGGGGAGGCCGCCGCTGTCGAAAACGCGGTAGCGGCAGTCTTGGACGAAGGCTGGCGCACGGCCGATATCGCCCCTCCAGGCACAGAAGCAATTAGCACTGCGGCGATGGGAGATCGTGTCGTCTCGGCCATCAATTCCATCGCACCCTGAGAATCCATACCATGACCAATTCTGACGTTATCATTATCGGCGGCGGCATCGTCGGCCTGGCGACTGCGTACAATCTCGCCGCGGAACATCCCGAGCTAGAAATTACTATTTTGGAAAAGGAAGACAAGGTCGCCGCCCACCAGACCGGTCGCAACTCAGGAGTCCTTCATTCCGGCATCTACTACAAACCGGGCTCACTCAAGGCCCTTAACTGCCGTAAGGGCAAAGCGCTGATGGAGCAATTCTGTACCGAGCAGGACATCCCTTTCAATATCTGCGGCAAGGTTATCGTAGCCACAAATGAGCAAGAACGGCCGGTACTGCGTGACCTCTTTGAGCGGGGTCAGGCCAACGGCGTTAACTGCGCCATCATTGATAAGGCTCGTCTTGATGAAATCGAGCCTTATACAGCAGGCATCGAGGCGATCCATGTGCCGGAAACGGGAATCGTGGATTATACGGCCGTCTGCCGCAGGATGGCCGAAATTGTCGAGAGCAAAGGTCATACTATTAGGTTGGGCGTAGAGGTAACAGGTATTCAAGAAAGTGATCGCGCGGTACATGTCGAGACCACGGCCGGTGACTTCGAAGCATCCTATTTGATCAATTGTGCCGGCGTCTACTCCGACCGCCTGACCAAGATAAGCGGCATGGACGCCCCGGCCCAAATCATACCTTTTCGCGGGGAGTACTTCGAACTCAAACCGGAAGCGCGTTATCTCTGCCGCAGTCTAATCTACCCTGTACCCGATCCCGAGTTTCCTTTCCTGGGCGTTCACTTCACACTGATGATAGATGGTCGCGTCGAGTGCGGCCCCAACGCGGTGCTTGCCTTTGCGCGCGAGGGCTACATGCTTACTGACATTAATCTATCCGACCTGGTTGAGACCCTGAGCTATCCCGGCTTTCGCAAACTTGCCGGGCGTTATTGGAAGACCGGCATGGGCGAAATGTGGCGATCTGCCAGCAAGAGCGCCTTCGTGACCGCGCTGCAGAAACTTGTGCCTAACATCCGCGCTGACCAGCTAGAGCGTGCTCCGGCCGGCATTCGGGCCCAGGCCCTGCAGAGGGATGGCTCAATGATGGACGATTTTGCTTTTCAGGAGAGCGCGCGAATCGTCAATGTCATCAACGCCCCCTCTCCTGCGGCGACCGCGTCATTGGCAATCGGGCAGACAGTCGGCGAACAGTTGGCCGCGCATCTCGTCTAGCGTTTTTGTGCCGCACATTTTAATTAGCGCGCCTTTTCGGCGCTACTTTCGGAGCAAATCATGACCGACAAACTAAACAAATTTAGTTCACACGTAACCCAGCCTAAGTCGCAAGGCGCTTCACAGGCAATGCTCTATGGCACGGGCCTTAGCGAAGAAGACATGCAGAAGGCACAGGTCGGTATTGCCAGCATGTGGTATGAAGGCAATACCTGCAATATGCACCTGAACGATCTCGCAGCGGAGGTGAAGAAAGGTGTGGATGAGGCCGGCCTTTTAGGTATGCGTTTCAACACGATCGGTGTCAGTGACGGTATTTCGATGGGCACTGACGGCATGAGCTATTCTCTACAATCGCGCGAAATCATAGCCGATTCTATAGAGACCGTCATGTGCGCGCAGTGGTACGACGCCAACATATCTATTCCTGGCTGCGATAAGAATATGCCTGGCTGTATTATGGCTATGGCCCGCCTCAATCGTCCTTCGTTGATGATCTATGGTGGTACCATAAGGGCCGGCTGCACCGACGAATTCGACAAACTGGATATCGTCTCCGCTTTCCAGAGCTATGGTGAGTTCATTGCCGGGACCATCACAGAAGAGGAGCGGCGCAGCATCGTGCGCCACAGCTGCCCAGGGCCCGGCGCTTGCGGCGGCATGTACACGGCCAACACCATGGCCAGCGCGATCGAGGCCCTGGGTATGAGCCTGCCCTATAGTTCTTCAATACCGGCTGAGTCAGCGGAAATACTCGCCGAATGCCATCGCGCTGGCAACGCAATCAAGGCCCTACTGAAGGCTGAGATCAA
>JBJYWX010000306.1:0-12401 GCA_046259695.1 Promineifilaceae bacterium (SeqCode)
CCGGTGGACGAGATTCGCGAGGAATACCCGAAAATCGTGGCGGCGTATTTGCAAGGAAAACTCCCTGAATCGGTCGTCGACCGCCTGCGCGAGGTCCTCTCCAAATTCGAAGGGCAGCCCCTAATCGTTCGCTCTTCAAGTCTACTGGAGGACAATTTCGGTTATTCGTTTGCCGGGAAATATGTGTCCGTCTTCTGTCCCAATCAAGGTGACGACGAGGCCAACCTCCAGGAACTACTTAACGCTATTCGCCGCATCTACGCCAGTCTGTTGAACCCAGATGCCCTGGCTTACCGCAAGCAGCACGATCTGCTGGACTATGACGAGCGGATGTGCATCATTATCCAGCCCGTGGAGGGGGAAAGGTACGGCCGCTATTACTTACCCACGATCTCAGGGGTCGCATACAGTCACAACCCATTTCGCTGGGGGCCAAACATCCGCCGCCAGGATGGCGTCCTACGCCTCGTATGGGGCCTGGGCACGCGCGCGGTGAATCGCATGCCCAATGATTATCCACGGCTGGTTGCTCTCAGCCACCCGCACTTGCGGCCCGACCCTTCCGCCGCGGCCATCCGCCAATACTCACAACATTACGTGGATCTGATCGATCTGGGAGAAAATCGTTTTGCCACCCTGCCGGTCGACGAAATTCTGCGAGCAGATTACCCGGACGTGGAACTCATTGCTTCAATGGATCATGGCGACTATCTGCAAGATATTTTCGCGGGCGGCATGCTTGGGCAAGACGAAGAGATAGTGTTGACCTTCAACAAGCTAACCGAGGACAAGCGCTTTGTTAAACTTATGCGCACGGCCTTGCAGCGCCTGGAACGGGTCTATGGCCATCCGGTAGACGTCGAGTTTGCGGTTGAACCGTTGGAGGAAGCACCTTCCCGCCATTACCTTCTGCATGTCCTGCAGTGCCGGCCCCTGAGCCAGCGGTTGGACGTCCTCAATGTCTCTATTCCGGAAGACATCCCTCGCCAGGATATCGTCCTGGAATCGCTCTGGGTTGTTCCGGATGGTAAAGCAGAGAACATACGCTATGCCATCTATATCGATCCAAGCGTCTACCTGCAAGAAACCGACCCTATTACCCGGCGCGAGCTGGGCCGCGCGGTCAGCCGCCTCAACCAGCGGCTCGCGGAGGAACCATATATTCTCTTGGGACCGGGCCGCTGGGGCAGTGTTAATCTCGACCTAGGTATTCACGTCTCCTACAGCGACATCTACAACACCAAAGTCCTGGTCGAGATCGGGCTATCCACGGCTGGAGCCCGGCCTGATCTCTCGCATGGCACGCATTTCTTCAATGATTTGGTGGAGTCGGGCATCCTGGCCTTGGGACTTTGGCCGGATGAAGAGCACAGCCATATCGACTGGAATTTCTTCCGCAAGTCACCTAACAGTCTGGCCAAACTGGTGCCCGAGGATGCGGATCTGGCGCCCTATTTACGGGTGATCGACATTCCCGCCGTATCTGGAGGCAGGCTGCTGCAGATATACATGGATGGCGATGAAGAGAAGGCTGTGGCCTATTTGGGTGATCCGCTGGCAAAAGAATAATGGCGAATCGGACTATTGCTATGCCGCATCGTCAGCCCAACTTTTTTGCCTTAACAGCTTAGTTAAGAGCTCCCACTCGCCGGCTTCATCCGTGACACGGGCGTCGAGCCGCGCTTCGAGCAACTCATCGAGCAAATAGGCGTAAAGCGGTCCAGGTTCAAGGCCCATCTGGCGCAGATCGTTTCCTGTCAGCGCGCTCTTCACGTGCCGCCACTCTGCATAATAGCGATCCAGCATCGCCCCGTGCGGCTCATCGCCCAGGATGATGCGCGCGGCCAGCAAGACACGCGGCTGATGGGCACGGCAGATAGCCGCAATCTCGCTGGGCTGAGCGTCTGGCGGCAAGACGCATAAATCCTCCAACAGTTCATTAACAGCCAACACGTCATCCTGCGTTGCCCTACGTGCATGCAGCCGCTCGGCCGTAAACTGCTGCACCTCTCGTGGCAAGGGCGCAAGCCAAAGAGCAAAATAGAGAAACGCCAGAGCACCATCCGGCACAGCGCCAGCCCAGACAGGATCACGGCGAAAGGCAGGAACACGCGCGAAATAGCCGGCCGCTTGCTCTGTCCAGGTAAGCCCAGGCTGGATATGTTCCATGATACCGAGTTCAGATAGGCGTTCCATTACGCGCACAGGGTCGGATTCCTGCAGCGCCAGCTCAATTTCATGGCGAATACGATCGCCGGTGACGCGATCGAGCATAGGCAGGTCACCTTCGATAAGTTCCAGGGTCCGCGGCTCGATGTGAAAACCTAGGCGCTGCTCCAGACGTACAGCGCGCAAGATGCGTGTCGGATCGTCCACAAAACTGAGGCTGTGCAAAACGCGGATGAGCTTGCGATCAAGGTCGCGCACGCCGCCGTAGAAGTCAAGCAGCTCACCTAAGTGCGCGCCATCGAGACGCACAGCCAGCGTATTGATTGTGAAATCTCGGCGGTGCAAGTCCAGCTTGATAGAGCCCCGTTCAACTTCCGGCAGGGCCGATGGCTCCTGGTAGAATTCAGATCTTGCCGTGACAAAATCAATCGTTTGCGGCAAGTCCGCAAAATCATCTGCGCCGCCATCCAGGCCGCTCGCGTCCAAGACTGCCTGCCAGATCTCGGGCGACACGAACCATTTGCCTGTACCGAAACGGCCGTGAGTATGAACGTCGCCCCCAAAACGCTTTTTCAGGCTTTGCACGAGCGCCACGGCGTCGCCTTCCACGACCATATCCAGATCAGTTGCCGGCAACTGCAGCAATAGGTCGCGCACCAATCCGCCGACGAAAAAGAGAGGCATGCCCAGGGCGGCGGCCTCTTCACTCACGACGCGTACCATGGCCCACATGGGCGGTGAGAAATTCTCTTCCATGAGCTGCTTTAGGTCCGGCTGTTCCGCCTCTTCAACAGGGCGGAACCAGTAGTTGAGCAGGTCAGTGCGAGTCACGATACCGACGGGAGGCGCATAGCGCTGGCCCGCCGGGACATTCTCAGCGACAACAGGGATTTGTCCCCAGCCTTCGCGCAGCATAAGCTCTTGTACGCGATCGATGGATTCCGACGGCCGCACCGTCACCTCGCCGGCGCGCATGACGCGGCTGACCGGCAAGTCGCCCATTTCATGGCTCATAGCCCTGTCTACTGCCCGGCGCGTTAGGAGGCCAGTGATGCGGCCATCTTCCGCATCGACGACCGGGTAACCCTCATGGCCGGATCGCAGCATCTGGCGCAGCGCGTCGGACACGGTCGCATCAGGCGTAATCGTTTGTACGCCGTATGACATGATTTCCGAAACGGTTGCCATTGGCGTGACAATGTTGGGCAGGATCGCTTCCACGCGCCGTGCTGCCTCTTCCACCGAAGTGCCGACAATCAAAGCCGCCGCAGCGCGGCTGTGCCCGCCGCCGCCAAGCTCGCGGGCGACACGCGAAACGTCCACTTCTTCGTGCGAGCTGCGGGCGACAAGCTGTACGTCAGGGCCGAGCTCAACCAGCACAAACAGGCCGGCAGGCAGCAAAGTCTCACGCAGGCGGTGAGCGACGGAGGAGATCTCGTCGTTAAAGCCGTCCGGCGCCACGGCCGTGGCCACAGCCATTGTCTGGCCGTGCAGGCGATGCCAGCGTATGTTGGCCTGCAGATCGTCATAGAGCCGCTGCTGCTGCGGCGTCAGGGGGACGGTCAAAAAACGGCGAACAACATCCAGCTGCGCCCCCTGCTCCAGCAGCCACGCCGCGGCGCGGGCATCGCGCGCCGTGGACGAATCATAGGTTAGCGAGCCCGTGTCCTCATAAATGCCCAGCAAGAGCAGTGTCGCTTCTTCCGGCGTCAGCGAACGGCCGCGCTGCTGCAGCGCTTCTACCAGAAGGGTGGTCGTCGCCCCAACCGGTTCGATCTGGTAGGCCCATCCCTCACGCGCCGTATATTCCAGGTGGTGGTCTATAACATGCACGTCCGGCCGTTTAACAACGCCGCGAACACTGTTCAAACTGCTGGTGTCCACCAGCAGAACCTCGTCCACGCGCCGCCTCTGCCAGTCTTCATGGCGCAAGAACGGCAGCGCATCCCAGTAAAGGTTCAGGAACTGCTGCACATTGCGATTCATCTGGAGTGGCAGCAGCGCCGTTCCTTCCGGGAACAGCTTCTTTGCGCCCAGCAAGGATGCCAGGGCATCAAAATCCGCCTTTTCATGGGTCATAAGGAGCTGCATAGTACCATTATACATGGGTGCCAAGGGGAGGCACTTCTAACCCGGCCCCACAGATGGGCAGTGGTATGACGAGATGCTACAATCGCGGCCATGAGCGACACGGCTTCCGACAGCATCCTATTACGCGCTGACCCTGAGCATGGCGGTATTCGCTTTGTAACGGTGCTGACCATTGCTTTTGGCCTTCTGGCCGGCTTCCTGCTCATACGCGCTCTTTTGGGTATCTTCGCGCAGGGCTCGCTGTTGATTGAGTTTACGACGGCGCTTTCTTGTATAGGCGCGGTGCCGCTTGCCCTACTTTTCGGCTGGCTGGTCGAGAGATACTTGAAGAAGACCTGGTTAAGCGGCCAGGAGTTCGAGTTGTCTGGCAGTGAGCTGCATTTTCGCGGTATTTCACCCGAGGATGGATCGCCCGTCACGTACAACTTAGAATTCAATCAACGGGTCAACCTGACGCGCTGGTATTTCCATTTGACCGGCTATCCAAAGGCGGGCCGTGAAAGGCTGGTGTCCGACAAATGGATCTGCATGGCCTGCCAGATGCAGCAGGACGATGAGCGGGTCATCGCCTATTCCTATATGCCGCCTGAGGACGCGGCGCGCTGGATAGATAACGAGAAACTGCGTGAACCCTTCCACGAATTGTCGCTGTCGTGGTTGTATAAGGAGTCAGGGCGGCGTCTACGCAGCCCGGGTACGCGGCCGAAAATCGACTCTGAACTGCTCGCGGGCCCGGACGGCCGCTATTGGATCGCTGAACGCCGCCGCTGGGCTGAAGGGCTGGAACTGGCACCCGGAGATTTTGAATTACTGATGGCGCATATCGAGGCGCATCAACCCGTACAAGAAAGCTGACTCATATTCACGCACAAGCCACCGGAGGAGCGATGTTCGACTTTCTCACTGAAGAGCACAAGATGATTCAAGAAGCGGCGCGCGATTTTGCTCAGAATTCAATTGCGCCCATCGCCGCAGCATTTGACGAATCGGGTGATTTTCCACTTGAAACGGTGCGCCAGATGGGCGAATTAGGTTTCATGGGCATCGAGGTGCCGGAAGTCTACGGCGGTGTCGGCATGGACACCCTGGCCTATTCCCTGGCATTGACGGAAATTTGTAAAGCGGACGCCAGCCACGGAACCATCATGTCCGTCAACAACTCGCTTTACGCGCACGGCCTGATGAAATTCGGCAGCGAAGAGCAGAAGCAAAAGTACCTGGTGCCAGTCGCCAGCGGGAAGAAGATCGGCGCCTACAGTCTTACGGAGCCAATGAGCGGCAGCGATGCCGGAACGATGCGCAGCCGCGCGGTATTAAACGCGGCGGGTACACACTACGCGATCAATGGCCGGAAATCATGGGTCACTTCCGCGCCCGTTGCCGACTATATTGTGCTTTTCACCATGACCAATCCGGCACAGAAGCATCGCGGCGTTACCGCTTTTGTAATAGAGACCGACAGCCCCGGTTTTGAGCGCGGCAAGAAGGAGCCCAAGTTAGGCATACGCGCCAGCGCCACCAGTGAGATTCTCTTTGACAATTATGACTGCCCCGTAGAAAACCGGCTGGGAGAAGAGGGCCAGGGCTTCAAGATTGCGATGACTGTGCTGGACGCGGGCCGGATCGGTATTGCCTCGCAGGCATTGGGCATTGCGGAAGCCGCTTTCGAGGCGAGTCTGGCCTACGCACAAGAGCGAGAAGCGTTTGGGCAGAAGATCGGCCATTTCCAAATGATCCAACAGAAGCTGGCCGACATGAAAACGCGCATCGAAGCCAGCCGCCTGCTCATTTACCAGGCCTGCCTGGCCAAGAAGCAGGCCCAGGAGAGCGGCGGGCGCTATTCGCTAGAAGCGAGTATGGCCAAATTGTTTGCCAGCGAAACGGCCACTTACGTTACCAAAGAAGCGGTCCAGATTCATGGGGGCATGGGTTACAGCAAAGAGCTGCCCCTGGAACGCTACTTCCGCGATGCCAAGATTACCGAGATTTATGAGGGAACCAGCGAGATCCAGCGCATGGTTATCGCGCGCAGCCTGACCGGTCTTCGCTGACGCAGCTCACTAGAGGAGAAAGAGGCGGGCCGGCTGCGCAGCCGGCCCGCCTCTATTTTTATACTCTTGACACTCTGCTCATGGCGCTATTTGCCGTGCAAGCCCGCTCGAGCAGACCCGCACCGGGCATCAAGCAGCCAGACACTATACAAGTAAACCAATTAGCAGATTGCGCAGTAGACCCAGGCCAAGCAGCAGAATCAGCGGGCTAAAATCCAGCCCGCCCATGCTCGGTAAGACGCGCCTGATCGGGGCCAACAACGGTTCTGTGGCTTGATACGTGATGCGCATCAATGGGCCCCAGACGGAATTGTAGGGATCGGGGCGCACCCAGGAAAAAACAAAACGTGCAAAAATAAGGATGAAATAGACCCAATAAATAAGGTTGATTATCTGTACCAGAATAAACATGTGATCTCCAATCTAATGCCTTTCGCCAAAAATGGCGCGGCCGATACGAACCATGGTGGCCCCTTCCTCTATCGCAATCTCGAAATCGTCGGTCATGCCCATGGACAATTCGGGAAGGGCCAGGCCGGGTAATTCGTTTTGCAGCCAATCACGCAGCATGCGTGTGCGCTGGAACACCGAACGTATCAGCGCTTCATCCACGTTCCATGGAGCCATCGTCATCAGACCCTTGAGTCGCAAATGTGAAAAGGCAGCCACCTTCTGTATGATGATACGCAAATCAGCCCGTTGGGTTGCATCTTCTTCCCATTTATCAGCCAGGAAGCCGGATTTGGCTAATTCTCCGGAGAGGTTGACTTCCAACAGCACGGGTAAATCGCGGCCGAAAGTCTCGGCCTGCGCCGATAAGCGGCTGGCAACCTTCAGGCGATCAAGCGCGTGGAAGTAATCGGCATATTCGGCCGTCAATTTTGTCTTACGGCTTTGCAAGGTACCTATCTGATGCCAGGCAAAGTCATCCAGCTCAGGATACGACGCCGCGAGGAACTCTCGCTTTTCCGCCAACTCTTCGGCGCGATTCTCGCCTATAATGCGGATGCCCGCCGCATGGGCGTCGGGAAGCAGCTCCACGGGCCATGTTTTGGTTACAGCGACAAGGGTAATTGCCTTGGGATCTCGCCCGGTGCGTCGTGCTGCGTTATCGATACGTTCTTGAACGGCCGCCAGATGGGCCTTTATTTCTTGGGTACGCTCATTTGCCATCCTTGCGATTATATTCCGTTCCGGGCACGAAGGCACTGCCAAGGAGCTGCGTTGGCGCTAGCTATGTTGAGATGCGCAGTGGGCTTGTGCCGGTCGCCCATAGAACATCATGCCATTGATCAGGTACAATTATCGTACAGCAGGTAGCGCCCGGGACAGTACAGGAACCAATTTAGCAGAGGACCGTTATGGAAATTGGCATGGTGACAGCCGTATACAAGCCTGTTGTCAACGGAGTGACCAACATGGTGGCGCTTTACAAACGGCGCCTGGAAGAGTTGGGCCACACGGTGACAATCTTCACCCTGGGCGAGCCCGATCCGGCAGGGGAGGAGCCTGGAGTGGTTCGCTCTCGGGCCCTGCCTCTCAACTATAGAGGCTATCACTTCAGCATGACGTTCGAACCCCACGTCCAGGAACGTCTGCGTCAGATGGACGTGCTACATTGCCACCACCTAGCCGCCGGTGTCGATCTTGCCCATCGCTACGCCAATTGCCCGATTGTGCTGACTAATCACACCCGTTTTGACCTCTATATGGGCACCTATCTCTCTGTACCTATGCCGGCGGCCGAGGTCATCATGCGCCAGGCTTGGCCCGAATACACCTCCTTGGCCGACCTGGTCATCGCGCCGTCGGAGAGTATGCGCCGCCTGCTGGTTGAATTCGGTGTGCTGCAGCCGATTGAGGTGATACCTAATGGCGTCGACCTGCGGCCATTTCGCCATCCTGAGCGGCCGTACAACAAGGCAGATCTAGGCATAGATGCGGCGGCCACGCTTGCCATGTTTACGGGTCGCTTGGCGGAGGAGAAGAAAATAGACAGTCTACTTGAACAGTTCGCCATTGCCCATTCACTCGTACCCGATTTGCATCTCGCCCTGGTTGCCGCTGGCCCAGAAGAATCGCACCTTAGACAACTGGCCCAAACGCTGGGCTGTGCCGCGCAAATACATTTTCTGGGCGCGTTTGATTATCGAGAAGTTCCCAATCTCCTCGCTGCCGCTGATTTTTTCGTTACCGCGTCGGTCTCCGAGGTGCACCCATTGACACTTATTGAAGCGATGGCCGCCGGTCTGCCGATTGCCGCGACGCGCACGCCCGGCATTATTGACTCCGTCGAACAGGGTCGCACCGGCCTGCTGGTCGAAGATCCCGATCGTGGCCTTGCCGCAGCCATCACCGCCCTGGCGATCCATCCCGGACTTAGACAGCAGATGGGCCAGGCCGCGCGGCAAGACAGCGAGCGTTTCGACATTCAACTTACCGTAGGTAAAACTGTCGAACTGTACGAACGTTTGCGCGTGCAGCGGCCCGATCTGCAGCGGGCGCAGCCGCACGGCCGCTGGTATTACCATGGCAGAGGGGTGCGCTCGCGCCTGGATCAGCTGGCTCGGGTGCTCAATAGCGCGAACAGCAATCCGGCCAGTTAATTTATTCCCACCAACAATCCAGCTGCGCTTCAAACCGCCTGGCCGAAAGGTTGCGTCACCCCACGTAGCTGATCTTAAAAATTATGCCTGTGGCATAGTCAGCCACGTAAAGCGCGCCATCCGACCCGGCCGTCACATCCAAAGGTGCGGCGAAACCGGTGGCAAAGGTGCTGTACTGGCCATCGGTCGTAAAGCGCATGACGCGCTGCGCGAAGTCCATTGCAGTCCACAAGGTAATAAACAGCGAGTTGTAATAACCGGGAAAGTCATTGCTCAGGTAGGTAGTAAGGCCGGTAGCGACCGAGTGCGGTTGGAACTCATGGAAGGGTGATACCAGCTCCACGTCTTCTGGAATGCCGAAGCAGCCATCACACTCGAAATAGGGGTAGCCATGCTGGCCGCCCGGTTCGACAAGAAACAGGTAGTCTGGTATTTCGCCATCACGGCCGTTGTCCGTTGCGAAGAGATTACCATCAACGTCCCAGCTTATGTCATAGGGGTTGCGAAAACCCCAGGCAAAGGGCTCCATTTCGCTGCCATCCGGGCTGAAACGCAGAATAATCGCCTCAAGGGGCTGCATCTCGTCGGGCTGGTTGCTCCCGTCCAAGATTTCGCCGTGATCGGCACGCCCGCCGATACCGACGTAGCCATAACCGTCCGGGCCAAAAGCGATCCCATTCGGGCCATGCATTCCGACGTAGCAGCAGGGCAGACCGTCAAAGAGCGTTTCCATTTGGCCGTCTACAATGACCGAAACCTGCGCCTCACCGCCCACATTCAAGTCCTCGATACGATTGGAAACATAAAGCCTATCGGTGCCCGGCTGAAAAGCCAGGCCGGTCGGCACGAGCACATCGCGCACATAGAGCTCAACATTTCCTGACTGGTCGACGGTGTAAATGCCGCTGTGCGCCGTGGCCACATAGAGCAGACCGTCGGGGCCCAAAGTGAGGCTGGTGAGCTGCGCGGCGCGATCCGGATACGCGGCATTAGGGATGTAGGCCAAATATTCCGCCTTAAAGCCCTCCGGCACCTGAATGCGCGCTTCCCAGGCCGCCACATCATCATTGCAGGGAAAGCGATCACTGCACTCACTTTCCTGGTAAGCGGGCTGGGCAATATTGGGCGCGTGGGGCGCCGGCGTAAGCCAGGCATCGGGCACGGGCGTCTGCGTGGCCGTAGGCGCAGGGGTGATGGTTGCTTCGGGCGTCGGCGTCAAGGTATGGGCCGGATTCGGCGTATTGGTCACAGTCGGCGCCGCGGTCGGCGGGAGTGGCGTTTTGCTTGCCCGAATGGTAGCCGAAGGAAGGGCCGCTGGCTCACTCTCTTGCGCGGAGGAGATTTGGCTGGCCGGCTGTTCTGGCCCGCAAGCGACTGCAGCCAACAGGACAATGACGATGATTAACAGATAGATTATGTTTCGTTTCATGGTGCAAATCCAAAAGCCCGCCAGAGCGGATCTCGTCGGGCGGGTAAAATGGCTCCTTCTCTTGAAAACTACTCTGGCGCTTCGCGCTCAATCAACATGGTCACCGGGCCGTCGTTCTGAATATCGACAGCCATATGAGCACCAAAAACGCCTTCGGCAACCGTGTAGCCCATGCCCCTTAACTGTTTAATGAAGTAGTTCACCAGGGGTTCGGCCTGCACAGGGTGCGCCGCCGCCGTGTAGGAGGGTCGCCGCCCCTTACGCGCATCCCCGTACAACGTAAATTGAGACACAACCAGCAGCTCGCCATCGACGTCAGCGAGCGAAGCGTTCATCTTGCCTTCATCATCGTCGAAAACGCGCAAGCCGGCCACCTTGCGCGCCAGCCAGTCTGCTTCCGTTTCGGTGTCCCTGTGCGTGACGCCAAGGAGGACAACTAAGCCATGTCCAATCTGACCGGTTACTTCGGAGTCTACGGCAACCGAGGCGCGGGAAACACGTTGCAAAAGCGCGCGCATGTTACACAGCGCCTGTCGCTAGAGAATGCCCACGTTGCTGTGATCGGCGAGCGTCAATTTGAGCGCCTTGGGCTTAATGGGTGAACGCGAAATTGTCACATCACGGCCGATCAGGCTGTCCTGGATGCGCGTGCCAATATCCTTGATGCGGCTCTTTTCCAGCACCACGGAATGTTCAATCTCGCTGTTCTCAATGACAACGTCGTGATTCACACTGGTAAACGGCCCAATATAGCTGTTGACGATGCGCGCGTTGGCGCCAATGATGGAAGGGCCGCGCACCACGCTGTTAATGATTTCTGCGCCCCGCTCAACCGTCACGCGCCGCCCGACCGTGCTCTCCCGATCCACGTACCCCTCTATCCGGTATTCAATCTCTTCCAGGACAAGATCGTTGGCCTCTAATAGCTCGCCGGGTGCGCCTGTGTCTATCCACCAACCACGATGGACATAAGGATGCACGGCATAGCCCTGGTCAACCAACCATTGTATGGCATCCGTGATTTCCAGTTCGCCGCGCCAGGAAGGGGTAATCTCATTGGCAGCCTGGAAGATGTTATGATCGAACATGTAGATGCCAACCAGCGCCAGGTTACTGGGCGGCACTTTGGGCTTCTCAATTAGGCGCACAATACGGCCATCCTCACCCAGTTCCGCCACACCATATTGTTCGGGATGCTCAATTTCCGTAAGGACGATCTGGCTGTTCCACTCACTATCAGCGAACTGGGCGATCAATGGGCTGATGCCGCCCTCGATCACATTATCACCCAGGAACATCACAAAGCGGTCATCGCCCAGAAAGGGCTGCGAAACCATCACGGCATGCGCCAATCCCAGCGGCTGATCCTGCTGGATGTAGGTAATCTCCACGCCCCAGCGCTCACCGTTTCCCACGGCCTCTTTGATGCGCTTGGCGGTACTACCGACAACGATACCAATCTCATCGATGCCGGCATCACGGATCGCCTCGATCACGCGGAATAGAATAGGCTTATTTGCCAGCGGTATGAGTTGTTTGGCATTACTGTAAGTGAGGGGATAGAGGCGCGAACCGGTCCCGCCACTCAGAATCAATCCTTTCATATCCTAGTTTTCCTTCTCCATGTATCCTGAAATGCCAACCCCGCGCTGCGACCGTTTTGCAGCCCGGCCCTCCGAACTTCCCAAGATGGTAATTAACCGTAGTAGTCGCTGACCATGCTATCCCGTGACGCGTTGGTCAAGGTGACGCCGACAATGCGCACGTGCGCTTTTTCCAAAGTCTCCTTGGCCCTCTCCGCATGGTCGCGGCGCGTTCTTCCAGCGCTGATGACTAGGAGTACTCCGTCTACCTTGGCGCCCAAGACGGCGGCGTCGGTAACCGCGAGAGCGGGCGGCGTATCAAAAATGACAAAATCCGCGGTTTGCAATAAATCGGCGATCAATCCGTCGACTCGCTTGCTGCCCAACATATCGGCCGGATTAGGTGGTTTGGGGCCGCTGGAGAGCAAACGTAAATGGGTAACACCGGCGTCCTGCAGCGGCATCGCCCCCT
>JBJYWX010000307.1:0-11722 GCA_046259695.1 Promineifilaceae bacterium (SeqCode)
TAACAACTTAAATAGGCGTTCATGATTCATGGGTTAGTTCTCCTCTGTTAATCCTTCTTAACTCAGTCGTTTCCAAAGAAAGGTTGATTCGCAAAGCGGTTGTTTATTCGCATACGATCGCCCGCCGCCCGGAGTCTCACCTCTTTCCGGCAGCGGAAAAAACATACGCCATCAAGCTGTCGTCTCACCTCCTCTTCGCAGCTTACCGCCGTGCCCAGTCCTGGAAACATGGCGATAAACGTGTCTGACCCGCTAAGGTTCAGGTCGCTCCATCAGCATACATGTAATCAGGCGCTTTGCCTAATGACATTTTTCCCTATTTTAAGTGACAATCGTCCTTAGATTTGCACAACACCCGCCCCGGCTACAAGCTACAATTCGGCTGGAATAGCCAGGTAAGGCTGCCCCGCATTCTTGGCCAATATCTCACTTTCACTGCGCACGCGGCCGGCGGCCGCCGGGTCATTGTTACGCTGGGCGAGGGTAAGCGCCTGCTGTAAATCACTATAGGCCGCCTCGTACTGCCCCAAACGCCGGTAGACCTGGCTGCGACGGATCAGGAGGTCGATCGTGGCCGCGGGCCCACCTTGGGTCGCATCGCCGGAGATAAGTTCAATAGCCTGGCCGTAACTGGAGGCAGCCTCCTGAAGCTGACCCCGCTCTGACTTATACTGCCCGATTAGCTCGAGGGCAAAGGCCTGCTGCTGCGGCGTGGCCAGGCCCAGATCAAGGGCACTTTGTGCCGCTTGCGCCGAGGCGCTTGTTGCGCTTTCCTTGCCGCTAACCAGCAGGGCGGCACGTTCCAGCTGAACCAGGCCCGATTCAGGATGATCCTTGGCCAACCGGTCAAGCTCATAGCGTGCTTTGTGCGTAGCGCCGCCGCGTCGCAGCATGTCGATGCGCTGCAGTTGTAGCCCGATGTCCTGCGGGTTGGCCGCGGCCACGGCCGATAACTGCTCAAATTGCTCCTGGGCTGCGATAGAAGCGAACGCCGGCGCTTCAAACCAACCCTGACGGTCGAAGCGCCAGAAGGCATAAAGGATGGCGATATGCAGCACCATTGTTACGGCACTGAGCAGCGGTGTGGTGGCAAAGTTGTAGATGGTGCGCCAATCGCCATCAAAACCCAACAGCGTGAAGAGCGGATAATAGATCAACGAGAAGTAGATTTGAAAGCGCAGCGCGCGCAGGGCAAAATAACGTACGCTTGAGGCTTTGGCGTTGCGCAGCCAGAGCCATAGTAGCAGGCCGACGAGGAGAGACCCGATGGTGCCGGCGATGGCGATAACCCACATTTGGGCATCCGTAAAACTGCCGCGCGGCACCACGTAGCCCCAGAACACACGGTAGTTGAATTCGGCAACTTCACCACCAAAGGCGATCACGGCCAGCGCATGGGCGAGCTCGTGGACAAACACGGCAATGGGTACAGCTACAAAAAAGGATGCCTGATCGGCAAGCGATTTTGAGCGCGGCGTCAGTGGTTCACTCGTGAAGGATGACCATTCCCGCGCAATGGTGATGACCAGTTGTACACTGCGGAATATATAAAGCAGAGCGAGAATGTTGAAAAGCGTAAACATTGCGGACCTGTCTTGCGGCTAGACGTCTCCCGCGGGCATTCACGGCCGTGCCCTGTCTCTTTGCGCATGAGGAGATGGCGCATGTTCGAGGCTGCGACTATACATGAGTGTGCCGGGTAGGGCAAGCGGCTTCTTTCCCCTGTGATAAGATTATGTTAAAATGTTCGCGGGACGTGAAGTGTGACAACTAAGCTTGAATTTCTGGCCGAACATCCGGTTTTTGCCGATCTTAACAACGACGAGCTGTTGGCGCTCAACCAGATAGCGCAAGAATATTCGTTCACGCCTGACGCCATCATCGCCTACCAACGCGATCTTGCGGACAGCATGTACATCGTTCGCAGCGGCCGCCTCTACGCCAAAGAAGTGGACGAGCGCGGCATTGTGCGCGAAAACAATACGCGCCAGTATGGGCCGAAAGATTTTTTTGGCGCAGAATGGTTGTTCCAGTTGGGCAGCTTTCCCGCGACAGTGACCGGCAAGGAAAATGGCAAGGTGATCGTCATTAAGGGCGATCAGTTCCGCCAGTTCTTGCGCGCTTACCCGGAAGCCATTGAACGCCTCGAACCGGTGGTGGATGCGGAGGGTGTCTGGTACAGTGGCCTACCGGAGGATGTGTGGGAGATTGCCACCAAACTCCCGCTGGTCGAGCGCCGCACCCATATAGGCCCGATCCGCCTGCTGCCTGACGAAATCGTAGAGTATTATTCACGGCGAAGTACCGTTTTCTTATTGGAGCGGATCCTCTGGCCGCTGTTAGGCCTCATTCTTTTGCCCATGCTGGCCTTTTTCCTGATCCCAACTGATACAACGCTCCTGCGCTTTTTGCGTTTGGGCGCCATTATTCTGCCGGCGCTCTTTTTTGGCATTCTACTGGTATTGCGCCTGTTGGACTGGCGCAATGATTACTTTGTCATAACCAACAAGCATATCTCACATCGCGAGTTTGAACTGCGAACCTTTCGCACCCAGTTGAATAAAGTGCCGATTAGCCAGGTTCAGAGCGTAACTGTGCAGCGGCCGTCCTTTATAGCCAATCTTTTCAATATCGGTTCCGTGCGCATCACCACCGCATCCAACGTGGGCACGATCACCTTTGATGGCATCGATAACCCTGGCGAGATTGAAGAAGTGCTTAATAGGCTGCGGCGCGAAGTGCAGGCCATGGATGTGGCCACGGCCCAGACGACGATGCGGCGTACCGTAACCAGCCATTTTGCGCTCAGTTCCGACATGCAGCCGATTCATGATCAGGATGACCTGTTTGAGGGTGAGGATCTGCTCGCACTGGGTGCACGACCGAGTATATGGGATTCAGTCTCCGGCCTATTCGACTGGCGGCTGGAGGATGGCAACGTAATCACCTACCGGCGTAACTACCTTATATTGCTGTGGGAAGTGATTCCGCCAACCGCGATCATGCTGCTGGTAATTCTTTGCGGAGCTGGCCTGAATTATTATCTCGGTCTGTCCGGCCCGCTGTTCATAGCCGCCGTTTTTATTGTCTGCTTGTTTTGCCTTTTTTGGCTGCTGTGGCGCTACGAAGATTGGCGAAATGACATATTCCAATTGACTGATCGCGACGTGATTGATATCGACCGCAGGCCTTTTGGCTTCGGCGAAAGCCGCAGGCAGGCGCCCCTGCGCAATATTCAGAATGTGCGCGCCGAGCGTCCAGGGTTTTTCGCCACCTTATTCGACTATGGCGATGTCAACATAGAAACGGCGGGAGCCGATTCTGATATCGTTTTCGACCGTATCCCTCACCCGAGCCAGGTGCTAAGTGATATTTTCCGCCGCCTGGAAGAGTTTCGCGAGGGACAACGGGTAAAGGACGGTGAGTCAAGACGAGAAGAATACGCCGTTTTGCTTGACGTCTACCGGCAGGAACTTGAGCAAGGTCGCATTCCGCGACGCACACCGCCAGATTGACGAATAGACATTTTCGCCATACCATTTTGGCAGTAAAACTTCAGCGAAAACTTCCCGCGCCGGCGGCCTTTTGCCTATGCCGGTAGCCGATGGGTTATGAACTATGGCTATCCTAGAAATTGTTACGTTACCGGATAAAATCCTGCGCCAAAAAACGCGCCCGGTGACTGCCTTCGATGATGAGCTGCAGCAGCTTATTGATGACATGATTGAGACGATGCGCGAGGCGCCCGGTGTTGGCCTAGCCGCTCCACAAATCGGAAAGTCACTGCGCCTGGCGGTTATCGAAACCCTGCCGGAACTGGACGAAAGCGGCAATGAAATCGAGGATTCACGCGAGCTTTTTGTCATCGCTAATCCGGAAATCGTTTCCTTTTCACGTAAGATGGTCGAGGGGGTTGAAGGCTGCCTCTCTATACCAGGTTATGTGGGCGCCGTTGATCGGAGCGTCGAAGTCAAAATTCGCGCACAAGATCGCAACGGCAAACCGCTGAGGCTGAAGGCGAAGGATTGGACGGCACGCATCTTTCAACATGAAATCGATCATCTGGACGGCGTTCTCTATATCGACCGCCTGGTAGACGAAGAAAGCTTCTGGACCGAAGAGGAGTTTGAGGCGCTGCAGGCGGAGGATGAAGAAGGCGAACTCGTCGTCGATTCAGAATAGGAGAAGGCAATGTCACTCTCTCGCGATGAAGTCGAAAGAATTGCTCATCTGGCGCGCCTGGCGCTTACCGAAGCTCAGATTATCGAGTATCAGGTTCAACTCTCGGCCGTACTTGACTACGCCGAGATGCTCAATGAACTGGATATCGGCGATGTGGAGCCAACCGCCCATGCCATTGCGCAGCAGAATGTAGTACGCGAAGACAAGATAGAACCTTCCCTGCCGATAGAGGAGGTGCTGCAAAATACGGTGGCGCACCGACAGCGCCAGTTTTATATCCAATCGGTGCTTGGCGAATAGTCTGGTTGAGCGCCAGTTGATTCTCCACCGCCCTGTGCGGGGCAGCCCCCTGAGCTTGACTGCAAGATAACCCAATCATTGAATTTTCTGCATGGAACCATTCAAACCGACCGGCGAAATGAGTATTGAAGAGGCCGGGCGTGCTTTGCGCGCCGGCCAAATCAGCAGTGTGGAACTGGCCACCTCGCTGCTGGAACGTATCGCCCTCTATGACAGGCGAATCAGAGCTTACTTACAGGTGACGGCTGAACTGGCGCTGCAGCAGGCGGCTGACGCGGACCGGCGTCTTGCGAATGGGGAGGAGACGCCCTTACTCGGCATTCCCGTCGCGGTGAAAGACATCATTAGTACCAAAGGCATAGCCACTACGGCTGGCAGCAAGATCCTGGAAGGCTTTGTGCCCCCTTATGACGCATTCGTCGTCGAACAGCTCAGGCAGGCGGGTGCAGTAATCCTGGGTAAGACTAACACGGATGAGTTTGCCATGGGTTCGTCGACCGAGAATTCGGCTTACGGAACGACGCACAATCCCTGGGACCTCACGCGTGTGCCAGGCGGCAGCAGTGGCGGCAGCGCGGCGGCCGTAGCGGCCGGCATGGCCATGGGCGCACTGGGCACAGACACAGGCGGTAGTGTTCGCCAGCCAGCGTCTTTTTGCGGCGTGGTCGGCATCCGCCCGACCTACGGCCGCGTGTCTCGTTGGGGCACAATCGCGTTTGCTTCCAGCCTTGATCAGGTGGGAACATTCGGACGATCCGTGCGTGACTGCGCGACAATGCTGCAAGCGGTCGCCGGTTACGATCGTCGCGACAGTACTTCGCTTGACGTGCCTGTGCCTGACTATGCGGCGGCGCTCACAGCCGACGTGCGCGGCCTACGAATCGGCGTGCCCAAGGAATACTTTATTGAGGGAATCGAGCCGGCGGTTGAACAGGCGATCCGCGCGGCAATCAAGGTACTGGAGCAGCTGGGGGCGGAAGTGCGCGAAATCACCCTGCCGCACACGCGTTACGCCCTCCCCGTTTACTATTTGCTGGCTCCGGCCGAAGCAAGCGCCAACCTGGCTCGCTATGACGGCATTCGTTATGGCCCGCGCATCGAGGGCGAAGATGTGATCGATTCCGTGAAGAAGACGCGCGCCCTGTTCGGTCCCGAGGTAAAACGGCGCATTATGCTTGGCACGTACGCTCTGAGCGCCGGTTACTATGACGAATACTATGGCCGTGCATCCAAAGTGCGGACGTTAATCAAGCAGGATTTCTTACAGGCATATGAAGAGGTGGACGTTATTGCCTGTCCGACCAGCCCCACGACAGCCTTTCGCATAGGAGAGCGCACAGCCGATCCACTCAGCATGTATCTGGCCGACATATTTACGCTCTCGGTTAACTTGAGCGCCAGCTGCGGCTTATCACTGCCCTGCGGTTTTGACGAACATGGCTTACCTATAGGCCTTCAGCTCATTGGCAACACGCTGCAGGAAGCGACCATTCTCAATGCCGCTTATGCCTTTGAGCAGGCGACTGATTGGCAGCGCAGTCCTGTTTTAGAAGGCTGAGCGGCGGAGCAATCGTATGCCTTTGAGACTGCTACTGCTTTTCGCCGGACTGGAAGACGGCTTAGAGGGCTGGCCCGATGGCCGCTCGCTGGCCATGCAGCGCCTGGCCGGGAGCCATGTTCTGGGCCACATTCTCAATCAATTGAGCGATCTCCCAGTCGATGAAATTATTCTCGTGCTGGAGCAAGGCGAGCCGGCGCTCAGCGCGTGGTGCGCGGCGCAGCTGCCGGGCGTTGCCGTGCACCTGCAGCAAGTTGGCCCGCAGCGAAACCCCTGGCAGGCCCTTGCCAGCCATCCTGACCTGCCCGGCGACGGGCCACTCTTGTTAGTTCTGGGTGATCGCATCATCGAAGCGCTTTTTGCAGAAGCAGCTCGTACAACGATCTATACGATGTCGCAGCCGCAAGATGCCTTTTCGCCCGTCTTACCGGCTACAAAGCTGCCTTCGGGCAGTCTCTGGGCCGGAGCCTGCTTTTTCGGCAGTGGCGCTGAACTCCTGGAAGCGTTGGCGGGCAGGGGAAACAGTGCGCCAACAGCCGAGACTGTATTCTCTTCCCTATACCAAAATAAGCCGGCGCCTGCGGAAGCAATGGCTACTATGGCCTTGGGCATTAACAGCGCGGAAGGACTGCTCTACGCTAATGCGCGTCTATTGGGTTTGGGTTACGGAACGGAAGACGCCATCGAGCGCAGCTACGTGGAAGATTTTACCGTCATTCCACCCGTCTATCTGCATGATACGGCCGTGATCGAGAATGCCGTGGTAGGGCCCTTTGCCAATGTAGAGGCGGGCGCGCGCATTCGAGACAGCGTTGTGCGCAACAGCTTGGTAGGAATTGACGCTGCGGTCGAGAATGCCGTACTCGATGGATCAATGATTGGCGATAGAGCGATCGTACACGGCAGGGCGACGACCGTGACGGTCGCCACAGACACAGAGCTAAGCGCGTGATGCTGCGGCTGGCAGCACGGGCGCTCATCGGAGAGAGGGATGAGTGTAACTGATCGCTATGAGCCGGTTATCGGGCTCGAAATCCATGCTGAACTGCTGACCGATTCCAAAATGTTCTGCGGCTGCCGCGTCGTGGATAGTGTGGAAGCTTTGCCCAATTCGGCCGTATGTCCCGTCTGTCTCGGCATGCCCGGTATGCTGCCGGTTATTAACGAGCGCGCCATTGAGTACGCACTGCGGGTCGCTCTGGCGCTTAACTGTGAGATTCAGCTGTACAACATCTTCGCCCGCAAAAGCTATTTCTATCCAGATCTGCCAAAGGCGTACCAGATTTCCCAATATGAACTGCCGCTGGCGCGCAACGGCTGGCTTGATGTCGAGACGGCCGATGGCACAGTAAGCCGCATCCGCATTCGCCGCGTCCATATGGAAGAGGATACGGGCAAACTCACCCACCTGGAGAACGGGGGTTCGCTGGTGGATTACAATCGATCCGGCGTACCTCTGCTCGAAATTGTAACCGAACCCGATGTTCGCTCCGGCGAAGAGGCCCGTATCTTCACCAGCAATGTGCGGCGTATCTTGCGCTACCTGGGTGTCAACTCCGGCGATATGGAAAAGGGTGTGCTGCGCGTGGAGCCCAATATCAGCATCAGACCGGTAGGCAGCGAAACCCTGGGCACGCGCACCGAGTTGAAGAATTTGAATAGTTTCCGCGCCCTGGCGGATGGCACGGATTTTGAGATAAGGCGCCAGGCGGCCGTGCTGGATGCCGGGGAACAAGTGGTGCAAGAAACGCGCGGCTGGCATGACACGCGGCGTGAAACATTCTCTCAACGCGTAAAGGAAGAAGCGGATGATTACCGCTATTTTGCCGAACCGGATCTGCCGCCGCTGCTGTTGGAAGAGATTTGGACTGCCGAAATAGCTGCAGGGCTGCCGGAACTGCCCGAGCAGAAAATCGCCCGCTACCAGTCGGAATTTGACCTACCTGCCTATGATGCTGTTGTCCTTGCCGAGGACCGCGAAGTAGCCGGCTTTTTTGAAGCGTGTGTTGCGGCTGGAGGCGATCCGAAGACGATGGCCAACTGGATGATAAATGATTTATTCGCGCTGATGAATGAGCATAAGCTGGCGATTGATTCATTGCGATTCGGACCGCAGGAGCTCGTGGCGCTCGGCCGTTTGGTGGGCGATGGGTCCATCAGCAGCAGCGCCGCGAAGACCGTCCTGGCTGACATGTTCGCAACCGGCAAGGCGGCCGAGACGATTGTCTCTGAGCGTGGATTGGCCCAAATTTCGGATGAGGCGGCGCTTGCCGCGGTCATCACCGACATACTGATCGCCCATGAGCAAGAAGCGCTCGATTACCAGGAGGGTAATGAGAAGCTGCTGGGCTGGTTTGTAGGACAGGTGATGCGCGCCACGAGCGGCCAGGCCAACCCGGCTCTGGCTAAACGCCTGCTGGCAACCAGGCTGGCTGCCTGGCCCGACTAGGTGGTTTGTCGCCTGTTCTCCGCGCTAAGTTAAGCCCTCAACCAGGCGGTCGACGTTCGTGCGAAACATCTCGATATAGCCGCCTGATTCGCCGATGGATCCCACAAAGAGCGGAACAACCTGAACCTCAGCACATGTGTCGAGCTCGCTGGCTACTGTCTGCGCCAGCGTATCACTGACCGTGGTTTCAGTGAAAACGGTGCAGAGATCATGCGCTTTCATTGTTGCAACGAGCTGCACCAGATCATTGGCGGATGGTTCGGCCAGGGTGCTGGCGGCGGGAATGACTGTTCCCAGGACGGTGAAGCCATAGGCATGCGCAAAGTAATTGAAGGCGCTGTGATTGGTGACCAGATACCGTTCTTCGGCGGGAACCTGCGCTAGCTGCGCTTCGGCGTAAGCCTGCAATTCCACAAGCGATCCCTCATATGCGGCGGCGTTCGCGGCATAGCGCTCGGCGTTTGTGGGGTCGAGGCCGGAAAGCACGTCGGCCACGTTGCGCGTCCACTGCCTGACGTTGTCTACATCAAACCAGACGTGGGGATCGGCTGCTCCCTCATGATGGCGATCCACCTCCTGATCCGCTTTCCCTGCCTGGTCGCTTTCTTTCACCGGCAGCGGTTCGATGCCTGCGGAGATAGGTACAATAAGGGCTTCTTGCCCGATCTGTTCCAGGCTGGTTAGCAGCGCCTCCTCCAAATCCCAGCCGTTAACGAAGATGACATCGGCTGCTTCAACAAGCGCCAGGTCGCGCGCCGCCGGTTCATAGCTGTGGGGATCTTGTCCCGGCGCGATGAGGGTGGTTAGCTGGATTGTATCCCCGCCTACCTGGGCGACGACATCACCGATGATACTGGTGGTGGCTACAACTTGCAGCGGCCGACCACCGAGATCGAGCGGAGCCAGCGCCGGCAGCGGGAGGATATTGCTCGCCTCAGCCGTTGTTGTGCCCGGGGCCGGCCCTGGCAGCGCCGTGCCGGCATCTGGCCCTACGGCCGAACCGCCGCAGCCGGCAATAACTAAAAGGCTCGCGGCAAACAGCAGAATCGGTATTCTTTTGTAGAGCAGGGCCCAAGAACGCATGTGACTTCCCCTGATTAAATGATATTTTGTATCAATTCTAGCGCCCCATGCCATGATGTCAAGGTGAATGGTCCGCGCTAATGGCCCGTCCGATGAGCACCGCCGGCGCGCCAAGTACGTGCGTCAAGAACACAATGCGGTGTTCATCTCCTTGCAAGCGCAGCCGGCTCTGCAGTGTGGCGGGTTCGAGGGGGGAGCCGCGCTTCTTGATGGTTACGCGGCCGATTCCCCGCTCGCGCAAATAGTGGCGGAGCCGCTTTAGCTGGAAGGGGAACCAATCGTCGATGGCGAAGCCGCGTGCAAACGGTGTATCCAGCGGCGCATCGGCCGTCAGATAAGCGATCTCGGCATCGATTGGTGCAGCGCCTATTAGCTGCCCCAACTGCTGCACCAGGTGGGCGCGGATGACGGCGCCGTCCGGCTCATAGAGGTAGGCGCCGGGCTCGCGCGGCTGCAGGTCCGGCTGTGGAAGATCGCCGGCGGCGAGCGAATGGCCCGACGGCAGCAGCGTTGCCCTGCGCCCTGCGCCGCGCCGCAGATCGCCATACCAGAATACGCACTCTTTGACCGCGCCCGCCACAGAAATGAACTCGCTTTCCGCCTCAGTGGGGATTTCGGCGTAATCAACCGCGGGACTGACCTTAACGGCCGTATCTGGTACGAGTTGCAGCCAGGGTTCGATCAGGCAAAGAGGCGGCCGGTAACGATGAACCGATTTGAGCCGGCGGCCACGTTCATCGCGCCGCGCCGGGTCGAAGAAAAGGGCATCGACTGCCACTGGTTCCTGGTCCAGAAGATCCGCCTGCACAGCCTTGAAGCGCCGGTCAAGGCCATAGGCGCGTATATTCTCGCGCGCCATGGCTAGGCGGACCAGGTTCTTATCCAGGCCGATGACCTCGGCCCCTGCGGCCAGGGCGAGCGCATCGCCGCCAATACCACAGCCAAGATCGGCCACGCGCCGGGCACCGATCTCAAAGAAACGCTGCGCGCGATGGGTGGAGACTATCTCCGCGGAAGCCTGCTCCAGGGCGGGCCGTGTGAAGTACATGCGTGTCGCGCGCGTAAACTTCTCCTCAGCACGCTGCCGCAGCCAGACGGTCTCTATGACTGCCTGGGCCAAAGCCGGCGGCGCTTGCTCCCTGAGGCGCGCAGCGATAAGCAGGTGGTTGGCCTCCGTCAGAGTTTCCTGGCTGATTTCCGCGAGCAGGCCCTGCCCTTCGGGGGAGAGCAGAAGAAGCCATTGTTCATAAGTCATGGCCGGATGGGACGTGTTTAAGGCAGGTGCGGTTCGAGCAGCAGCGCCGTTTCGGCTGTATAGCGCGCCTCTTCTTCGGCCAGGAAAGGCGCCGTTCCCGCTTCCTGGCGGCCGCAGTGAGCTTGGTACATGCAGCTGCGACAGCGCTGCAAGTCGTTTGTCAGAGGCCAGACCTGGCCCGGATTCAACCTTTCTATGTCAGTAACAAGCGACAGGATCTGAGCCCAATTCTCCTGGTGCCATTCGCTGTTATACTGCAGTTCAACAGCCGCATCGGGGTCAGTGGGATACCAGTAAGACAGCGAAATATCCTCCGGCGACAGCGTGCGGTCAGGCGGCAGGAAAGCGCTGCTCCCTTCGGCCGCGAGGGCAAGATAGAGGCGCGTCTGCCACTCGCTGCGCAGCGCCTCGGCCGTACGCGGGCTGCTTGTTTTCCAATCGTAAATGGCCAGGGACGGATGATCGGCGTCTTGGTTCACAACGAGCAGATCAAAGCGCCCGGCGAGAAAGCTGCTGCTGGCCGGCACCGTCAGGCGGTGTTCGGGAAAAAGCCGGCCGCCGGCCTTCGCGGGTCCATCTGTCTGGAAACTGCGCCACCAGCCGCGCACCACCGGGTCTGCTATCAAATCAGCGCTTACAGCCACGCCGTGTAGGTGCTGTTCGACCAGGCGATGAAAGGCGCGCCCGCGTTCAACCGCCTGGTTTTGCTGGCTGTCCAGCGGTGAAGAAGGCCAGGGCGCCTGCAAAAGATAACGCAGTTGGAAACGGCGCGGGCACGTTACAAAAGCAGCGAGCGCGCTTTGATCAAGAATTAGAGGCTGCGGCATGTGACCATCTCCCTTTCTTGGAGGGCATCCATCCTTACATGTTTAGTGGGCCAGGATCTTGCTGAGAA
>JBJYWX010000308.1:0-5737 GCA_046259695.1 Promineifilaceae bacterium (SeqCode)
GTTTCAAGATGAAATCGTAGATGATCCGGTTCTGGCCTTTCACAATCGCGGCCGCCGGCTGGAAATTGTTACGTTGTCCGAGCCGGGATTCGACAGCTATTGGAGCGGGAATACGACCGACATCTGCCCCGTTGGCGCGCTGACCACGGCCGATTTTCGTTTCGGCGCCCGGCCGTGGGAGCTCAATAACGTCTCGACTATTTCAGTTCATGGGCCAGCGGGAAGCAACATGAGCCTGAGCACGCGCCGTGAGGCCAAATCAGGTGGCCGTATGGTTATCAAACGCGCCCTGCCGCGCCAGAACGAGCTGGTCAACGAACTTTGGATTTCGGACCGGGATCGTTTCGTTTATCACTTTGCGGAAGCCGCCGATCGCCTGCAAACTCCCCTGGTGCGCAAGAATGGCGCTTTGACGCCGGCTTCTTGGGAAGAGGCGCTGGACCTGGTGGCTGCAAAATTGAGTGAGCACCAGGCAGCGGTCGCCGGCCTGGCGGGTGACCGCCTGGCTAATGAAGATCTCTATCTCTTCCAAAAGCTGTTCCGCAAGGGATTAAAGAGTAGCCATATCGATCTCGCCCAGCGCCGTTTGGGCGGCGGCGAGGTTGTCGCCAGTGTCGGTTTTACCAGCAGTGCGGAGGTGGCGCCGCCGGAGCGATTGGGCGCGGGCGATGCTATTCTCGTGGTAGCTTCTGATCTGCACGAAGAGGAACCGGTCTGGTGGCTGCGGGTTAAACAGGCTGTGGAACGTGGCGCAAAACTGGTTGTGCTCAACCTCCGTCCGACACGCCTGGATGATTATGCGACCGTAGATATTCAGTACCAACCCGGCGAGGCATTGGATAAGGTCCAACAACTGCTGGCCGCAGCAAGAGTGGATGCGGATTCTGAAGACCCGCTTGTCGCCGCGGCGAATCTCCTCGTTGAGGCCAGCAACCTGGTGGTCTTCTATGGCTATGAAGGGCTCACCTTCACCGAGACAGAAACTCTGGCTCGCCTGCTAGGGAATTTATTATTGGTGAAGAATGGCGAGGGCCATGACCATTACGGCCGTGCAAACAACGGGCTCATTCCTGTTTGGCCGCACAATAACACCCAGGGGGCCTGGGATATGGGCGTGCATCCGGCACTACTGCCGGGCTATAAAGCCGCGAAAGAGACTGGCATGAGCGCCACTCAGATTTACGACGCTGTTCAAAAGGGCGATTTGCACGCGTTGTTCGTTATGGGCGCGGATCCCGTGGGCGATGGATTGCTTGCCGGGCGAGGAGCGCTCAGTTTTCTCGTGGTTCAGGAACTATTTCTAACGGCAACGGCCGAGCTCGCCGACGTGGTCCTGCCTGCGCAGAGCTGGGCGGAGCGTGACGGCACCTTTACCAGCGGTGAACGGCGCGTGCAGCGTTATTATCCTGCCATCCTGCCGACCGGTGAAAGTAAGCCGGACTGGCATATCCTGGCCCAAATTGGCGAGCGCCTGGGCCTTGGCAAACCTCCGATCGCCGCCGGCCAGATCTTTAGCGAGATCGCCAATGCTGTACCGCAGTACAAGAGCATGACGTATCGTATGCTGGCCAAGGCGGAACCGCAATGGCCGATCATTACCGGGCATGACAATTATTACGGCGGCAATGTCGTCGCCAACCGTTCTGGTCTTGGCCAGCAGTGGTCCGTAGCCGCGCCCGCTTCTCTGGAGCCGTATGAAATTGGCGAGCAGGGCGCCGCGACAGAGCCCGCCGGTCTCAAGTTGGTCCGAATTGCTGCACTCTATTCACCAGGCACCCTTATCGATCACTCTGAGGTAATGGTGCCGCGTATTGCTCGTCCCACGCTCATCTTGAACAGCGTCGATGCGGCTGAATTGGGTCTATCAGAGGGCGACCACGCGGCCATCGTTGTTAATGGCCTTGACTGCGCGGCCGCGGTTGCTATTGTCGACATGATTACGCCGGGGCTGGCTTTGTTGCGCGGCGTGCCTTACTTCCCTGGCCTGGCGGAGGCCACGATTGAGAAATTGATTGTCGCAGAAAAGGAATTGGTGGTATGACCGCTGGCCAGATCGCTTTGAAAGCCCTGGTTATGGGCTTCATAATCTCGCTCATAATAATCTCCGGATTCGCCTATACAACCCTGCTAGAGCGCAAGGTGCTGGCCCGCTTGCAGGCTCGTGTCGGTCCTAACCGCACGGGTTATATTCCATTTCCCCGCCGTGGCGGACCAGAACGCCGTTTTTTGAGTGGATTTATGCAGCCGGCGGCCGATGCGGTCAAGCTGTTCTTCAAAGAAGATCCGACGCCGGCCAAAGTTGATAGACCTGTTTACAACCTGGCGCCAATGCTGGCGGTGATTCCCGCCATCCTCATTCTCGCCGTCATACCTTGGGCGCCGGCAATGACCATTTTCGGCATAGACTTTGAACCCTATTTTGCTATTGCTCCCGGCGTCAATGTAGGCGTGCTCTTCATACTGGCCATTACCTCAATCGGCGTCTATGGCGTCGTCTTGGCCGGATGGGCTTCCAATAGCAAGTATGCCGTACTGGGCGGTATTCGCGCTTCGGCGCAGATGATTAGTTATGAGCTGGCCCTGGGGCTCTCTGTCCTGGCACCTGTTATGCTTGCCAATTCGATGGACCTGGGCGTCATCACCGAGGCGCAGCGCGGCGGCTGGTATGTCTTCCTACAGCCGCTGGCGGCGATGGTTTTCTGCATTGCCGCCGTGGCCGAGCTGCAGCGCTCTCCATTTGACCTTCTTGAAGCGGAACAGGAGCTTTCCGCCGGTTTTAATGTCGAATATGCCGGGATGCGTTTCGGTATGTTTTTTATGGCCGAATATATGAAGATGATCATTCTCAGCGCCATCGCCGCTGTCTTCTTTTTTGGCGGCTACCTGGGACCGTTTGTGCACCAGGTCCCCGCTTTGGGCTTTGTTTATATGGCCCTTAAGATTATTGGCGGTCTGCTGCTGATGATTTGGATTCGTGCTTCCTGGCCGCGGTTGCGTTACGACCAATTGATGAGCTTTGGCTGGAAAGTGATGCTGCCGATTGCTGTGCTCAATTTTGTCGTTACCGCGGTCTTCATTGTGCTTTACGAGGAGGGCTTTTTCCAGACGATTGTTGGCGCCTTGTTCGGGTGAGAGTGACGTCGAAAGTGACTGATTACGGAGCGTTATATGATTGGTGAATTACTCAAAGGGCTGGCAACGACGGCTAAAACCCTGTTTCAGCCTCCCGTGACAATTCAGTATCCAGATGTTAAGCGGCCCGTTCGCAACCGCTTTAAGGGACGCCACGAGCTCAAGCGTTATGATAATGGGCTCGAGAAGTGCATCGGCTGCGCTTTGTGTGCAGCCGCCTGTCCGGCAGATGCGATCTTCGTTGAAGCATCTGAAAATCACGATGACGAGCGTTACTCGCCGGGTGAACGGTATGCCAGCACGTATGAGATCAACATGCTGCGCTGCATCTTCTGTGGCTACTGCGAGGATGCCTGCCCAACCCAGGCTATCGTCCTTGAGCACAACTATGAGCTCAGCTTCTACGATCGTCCGGGCGCGATCTATACCAAAGAAATGTTAATTGTGGATGTCCCCATTAGTGGGCAGCCGACGCCACAGGTAGTGGAGCCGGGTAGTTTTGACCGCTCGATACCGGACATGGAAGACCCCCAGTAGCCATTGCGTAGTTTATGGTCAGCTTAGGGAGTAGGTGACAGGAGGTTAGCAGGCGACACGATGGGAAATCCTTTTGTATTTATCATTTTGGCGATCATCGCCATCGCAGCGGCCACCGGCATGCTTCTCAGTCGCAACGCCGTGCACAGCGCGTTGTATCTCGTGCTGAATTTTATGACCATTGCCGTGTTCTATCTCACACTTAACGCGCCATTTGTGGCGATGGTACAGGTCACCGTCTATGCCGGCGCGATCATCATTCTCTTTTTGTTCGTCATCATGCTGCTTGGCGCAGAGCAGCTTCGTGGTATTGCCGTTGAACAGCGCGGTGAGAGGTGGCATCGTCTTCTGGCTATGGTCCTGGCAGTTGCCTTAATCGGCGTCTTTGTTTACCTCATCATTATTGAGGGAGCGCCCATAGGTGGCGAAATTCCGCTAATCGATTCAAGCCCTACAGAATTGGGCCTGCTGCTATTTGAGAATTACCTGCTGCCTTTCGAGATAACGGGCCTGCTGCTCCTGGCAGCCATGATTGGCGTGGCTGTCTTGGGCCACTCAAAGGAAGAATCTGACAATGCCTAGTTCGGTAACTATCGAATGGTACGTGGCGCTCAGCGTCATTCTTTTTACGATGGGCGCCTTAGGCGTTCTGCTGCGCCGTAATGCGATCATTATTTTTATGTCGGTTGAGTTAATGCTCAATTCCGCGAACTTGCTCTTCGTGGCTTTCTCACGTTACTTGAGTGATCTAAATGGCCAGGTATTAGTGTTTTTTGTCATCACTGTGGCCGCGGCGGAGGTCGCGGTCGGCCTGGCGTTGATTGTCGTTATTTTCCGCACCAGGCATAGCATTAATATCGACGATGTTAACCTGCTCAAGGGATAGGAATTGGCAGAAGGAGGACGCGACCGGTCCACTGACAACCGGTTAGCGCATCGCATATGAATACTTTTCCCCTGGCGCCCCTGATTCTGGTTTTCCCGGTCATCGGCATTTTATTTAACGGCCTTATCGGCCGTCGCTTCGTGACCGCTAACAGGAAAACTGGCGAAAGATGGTCGGGCTGGTTCGCCACATCAATGGTGATAGCTGCCTTCATTGTTTCCCTCTCACTGTTTGGCAGTGAGATCAGCAATGGCTACCACGCTGTGATCGTGCCCCTATTTACCTGGATCAGCATTCCCGCCGCCAATTTCTATGTGCCATGGGCGCTGCAAATCGACACCTTATCAGTGACCATGATGCTGGTTGTCACTGGCGTCGGCGCGCTAATACATATTTACGCCATCGGCTACATGCATGGCGATCCCAACTACTCGCGCTTCTTCGCCTATTTCAACCTCTTCATCTTCTTCATGCTGATCCTCGTTAGCGCCAACAACTACTTAATGACGTTTGTCGGTTGGGAAGGTGTCGGTCTATGTTCCTACCTGCTGATCAGTTTCTGGTGGGATCGCGTGGACGAAAATGGGGTGCCAATGAACGCCAACGCTGGGCGCAAAGCATTCATTGTCAACCGCGTCGGCGACTTCGCCGTCATCATCGCCATGACGATGCTCTTTTGGACCTTCGGCACGCTGGACTATGAGCCTGTTTTCGAACGCGCCGTGGAATTCTTTGTTGAAGGCCGCATGGTGACTATTGGCGCCGCGACATTCAGCATTGATGCCATCGTTACGATTGTCACCGCTTTATTCCTGCTGGGCGTGGCCGGCAAGTCAGCCCAGATCCCGCTCTATATCTGGCTGCCTGATGCCATGGCCGGCCCGACGCCTGTCTCGGCATTGATTCACGCGGCGACAATGGTTACCGCCGGCGTTTTCCTGATCGTGCGCAGCAATGTGCTCTATGAATTGGCGCGCATCAGTGATGTGCAATTCTTCGGCACCATAAGCTCTCCGGAACTTGTCGCGTACACGGGTGCTTTTACAGCCCTGCTCGCGGCACTAATTGCCTTTACGCAGTGGGACATTAAAAAAGTGCTGGCCTATTCAACAATAAGCCAGCTTGGCTTTATGGTCGCCGCGGCCGGTATGGGCGCTTACGTGGCCGCTATGTTCCACCTGG
>JBJYWX010000309.1:0-3956 GCA_046259695.1 Promineifilaceae bacterium (SeqCode)
TAATTCCATTGAGGCGCTGGCCGGTCAGAACCTCTTGCAGGCCCATTTGCAGATAGAAATCAGACGGGACAGCGACGACCTGCGCGGCCGTCGCGCCGTCCAAACCCTGCTGCAAGATGGCGCCAAAGCCGCGCACCGTGGGCGATTCCGGCGGAATGTCGAAATGAAAGTGCAGTGCACCGTTGTCACTCTCTTTGTAGATAAAAACAGGGGTCATACACTCGTGCACTTCGTCCATATTCTGCCGCTCGTCCAACAACCATTCAGGCAGTGGCTCAAGGCTATCGGCCATCTCCAGCAGATATTCAAGCTTTTCCTGTCCCTGGCAGTAACTGAAATCTTGAACAATGGTCAACAAATGGGGCGTCAGTTCGCTCATAAAAAACTACCTTTACTGCTCACTCGGCGGTCGCCATGGCACTGATCGAAAAAGCACCGGCGCTCTCGTCATCAAGACCAACCACGTGCAGCACCAGCGTCATATCGTCCGGAATTTCCAGGGCCTCGAAGCCGGCGGTCGTTGTATTTTCGTTCACGTTGTCATTAACCAGCAAGACATTGCCTGCCAGATCGAGCACCAACAAACCGGGATCGAATGAATCGCTCTCCACTAGAATATCGATCGTCTGGCCCCCGCTTACCTCTAGTTCAAACTGTGTCCGCGTGCCCGCTTCGAGCTCCGCTTCAGCGGTCTCTTCCAGGGCCAACTCACCGGCGTCGATGACTTCAGGTTCGAGTTGCTTGTCGAGATAGGCGACTGCCGCGTCCAAAACGGGATCGCCATCGGCAAAGAGAGTCTCTTCTGTCACCGGGACCTGGACGGTGGGCACAACACCTATGCCCTCGATATGTATCTCACCATCGGCGTTTACAGCGCGGCCCTGCGTGAAGCGGAACATCTCGCCTTCCGGCATACGCACAGAGTCTACGCTGCCACCGAGGCCGGCCGTGGGGTACTGGCCCACGATCGCCGCGCGCTCGTCGACCGTCATATCGTAGCTGAAGAATTCACAGGCGCTGTTGCAGAATGGCCCCACCAGTACCGCTACCTGGCCATCGTAGCGCAGCTCCTCGGCCGGCAGGTAGAAACGCTGCTCGCCGCGCTCGTCGAAGTAGAAGTCGTCTATGTCTTCTGCATAGTGCCCGGTGTTACCCAAAATATGTGGTTCTTCAAAGAAGTAAGCGGCCATAGAATCTGCCAGAAAGCCACTGCCGCCTAGGTTCTGGCGCATGTCGATTATGAGACCGGGCACATTCTGCTCCTTGATAGTCTTTATCATGCGCTCCCAAAGCTGGATCGAAAGCAGATCGTTGTCAGAAAAGCTGTTAATGCGCGCGTAGGCGTAGGGGCTGTTAGGCAGCAGTTCATATTCCACCGGCAGCGCGAAGCTGTCCGTACCGGCCGAAAAGGAGGAAAAGCTGAAGCTCTGTGGCTCTTGCACGGCCGTCAGGGTGGCCGTCTGCTCTTCCGTTTCGCCCGGATTGATGTAGGTCAGCTCGACCTCCGTATCCAGCGGGAACCGCGTGACGTAGCGCATCTGCTGCAGGCGCTTGACGTGTTCCGTGCTGAACGGGCCGCTGAAAGGTACCGCCGCGCTAATCGCATCGGCGATAGGGGTCCCGTTGATAGCTACAATCTCTGCGTCCAGTTCAACACCCGCTTCTTCGGCCGGGCTGCCCGGGGTAAGGAAATTGACAATCGTCCGGCCGTCGTCCAACTCGCGCACGGCAATGCCCAGGCCGCCGCTGGTCTGCTCCAGAAAGTCATCGATCAATGCCGGCCCGCTGACATGGCCGTCCGGGATGCTGTTAGCCAGCTTATTCAAGGCGTGCCGGTACAGTTGGACATCCTGCTCTGCGTCCGCTTCCTCAAATAGGGGCCGCAGATCTTCATGAAGCGTGTCCCAGTCAACTCCTTTGTACTCGGTAAAAGCGTACTCCTTGCTCAGTTTTTCAATCAGCGAGTCAAACGCTTCCGTGTAGCTCAAATCAGAGTAGTCGACCAGGGCAGCCGAATCCGGCTCAATCAGGTCGATGACCTGATCGCGCGCGCGATCAAAGGTGAACGGATCGGTGTCCAGGTCCACGACGGTGTAGCCTTGAGGTACGGCAACCAGGGGGTCATCCTCGGTGAACAAGAGCCCGTCGTCACCAAAGCCGGAAGGAAAGCCCTGGCCTTCGACCGGCGCGTAGATCAGCAGCTTGCCGCCCACGATTTCCCGCTTCGTTTCAGCATCACTGCTGGTCAGCGTGGAGGCATAAGCCGTAGACCAACCACCGCCCGATAAGTCCCGTACCTCCAAATAAGGATCGCCAAAGGTATTGGTCCAATAGGCGATGGCAAACACCTGCACGCCCGGTTCGTCGATACCGTCATGGTCTACGTCTCGCTGCGTACCCTGTGGTTCGATGGGCAGGGCGATACTATAACTAAAGGGCGGATCGTAGAAATCAGATGTTATCTGGCCAAGGGTTTGCGACTCGACGGGCATGATAAAGAACTCGTTGCGATCCACAAAACCTGCCTGGTCTTCAAGGATGACGACCGGCTGCGCAACGCCGTCGGTAAAGAAGGCATTGGTATAATTCACCTCTCCAGTAATGTTTACCGGTCCGCCTTCGTCGTTAACGATCTCCGCCGGAGGCAGATCGGAGGTGGCGTCCATTGAGGTTTCTTCCGCACTTGTCGTGCCGGTGCTGCTTGACCCGGCCGCCGGTGGGGCAGTGGGGGTTGGCGCGGCCGTGGCTGCTTCCGTGGCCGGCGGCGTGGTGTCCTGGATGGCTTCGATACTGTTCCCCGTGTTCGAAGCCGCAGCGGCTGGCGCCTGGCCGGCAGCGGCAGGGCTGCAGGCAGCCAGCAGCGTTAGCGTGATGACAAACAATACAAACAGGGATTTGATTTTCATGAATAGTCCTTGGCGTTACTCAGTTGAAGGCGCCAGCATCTGATATGCCGAGATTCTAGTTCAGGATGGGCAGGCCTCCTGAGATGCTAACCTCGGTCTAAAATAGAAACGGGGCTTCACGCCTGAGGAGGCGAAGCCCCGGCTGCTCGTTAGCGCGGGGTGATTAACCGAACTGGATACCTTGCGCCAGCGGCAGGTCGGTGGACCAGTTCAAGGTATTGGTCTGGCGGCGCATATAGCCTTTCCAGGCGTCGGAACCTGACTCGCGCCCGCCGCCGGTCTCTTTTTCACCGCCGAAAGCGCCACCGATTTCGGCGCCGGAAGTGCCTATATTGACATTGGCAATGCCGCAGTCCGAGCCAGACACAGATAAAAAGCGTTCGGCTGTGCGCACGCTGTCGGTAAAGATGGCGCTGGACAGGCCCTGCGGCACACCGTTCTGGATCGCCACGGCGTCTTCCAACTCGTCATAGGTAAGGAGGTAAAGGATCGGCGCAAATGTTTCCCTACGTACGATTTCCGTCTGCGCCGGCATTCTGATAATCGCCGGTTCAATGAACTGCGGGCCGATATCCGGCCGGATACGCCCGCCGGTCAACAGCTCGCCCCCTTCCGCCTGCGCTTGGGCAATGGCACTGAGCATCTGCTGAACGGCCGTTTCCGTGACCAATGGTCCCATCAATGTGCCTTCATCCAAGGGATCGCCGATCGAAACTTGCTGGTAAGCCTCTACCAGGCGATCCGCTAGTTCATTGACAATCTCCCGCTGTGCGATCACGCGCCTGGTTGAGGTGCAGCGCTGGCCGGCGGTGCCCACAGCGCCGAACAGGATGCCGCGCAGCGCCAGGTCCAGGTCGGCGTCCGCGGCGACGATAATGGCGTTATTGCCGCCTAGTTCCAGGATAGAGCGACCCAGCCGCGCAGCGACCGCCTGAGCCACGACACGTCCGGTCTTGATCGAACCGGTAAATGACACCAGGGGCAGGCGTGGATCGGCTGTTATTTGCTGCCCGACTTCCGGGCCGCCATTCACCAAATTAAAGATGCCGC
>JBJYWX010000310.1:0-5648 GCA_046259695.1 Promineifilaceae bacterium (SeqCode)
TGCGGCGCATTGTCTTGTACCGGGTAGCAGAACAGCAGAAGACGGGATGAGCCACCGGCGGCACTGACCGGCCGGAACGGCCGTGGCTCTTACGGCTTTGTTGGGTGACTGTCTGTTGGTTGGTGGCAGTTGGTCAGGGGTGACCTGAGGGAAGAAAGGGAGCGTAACACACTAAGGAGTGAGCCGCCGTTAGAGCCACGGCCGTCCGCGGCGTTTCCGCGCTTGCAGCGTCTGTTAGGGTCAGGAGAACAGGCGTCCGGCCAATCATGGCCTTATTGTGGACTAGAACATATGTTCATGTCAAGGGCAATTTGCTGCGGCTAGTCGCTGCGCCAGGCGGTTAGGAAAATACCAACGCCGCCGAGTACAAGAAACACCGGCCAGATCAAGCCCCAGTTGAGGTTGAAAAGAAAGGCAGCGGCGATCATGCTCATCACAAAGCCGCCGAAAAACGCGCCCCATACCTCGCGCGTAAATTCGCCTTCAGCGCGCAGCTCGCGTACGCCGCTGCTGAAGCTGCCGAAGGCGGGGATAAGAATGAACAGCGCCCACCAGTTATGCAAGGTGAAGCCGGTGATGTTGTTGATCAGGAAGAAAACACCCAGGCCGATTAAGATCAGGCCCGGAACCCAGGGAATATCTTTATCGCGCCCGCGGCGCGCATCCGGCTGTGGCTCCGGCTCCGCAGGCTCTTCTTGCACGGGCGTATCCGGCGCAACGGCCGTGCGGCGCGCACGCTGCCGGCCTTCGTAATCCTTCTCCGCGGCCGAGAGTTTCTGCAGTTCTTCCTCTTTCAGCGCCTTGATATTCTCGGGATCGTATTCAGCGTTTTCCGCCGGGTCCTCTGGTATATCGCTCATGTTCAGCTCCTAAGCTGCCAGCCAACAGCCTGCTCATTGTGCCTCACTGAACTGTACGCAATAGGAGGGTGGGGAGTTGCGCAGCCTGAGGATCCTCCGATCTATCACCCGTCGCTCCTACACTCGCGCGCGGTGCTCGACCATCATGCAGCGGTCCTGCACGACATCCAGCCCGGCCTCTCGCGCTTTTTGCGCCGCGGCGGCGTTGGCGATGCCAGACTGCATCCAGACTGCTTTGGCGCCAATGGCTATTGCCTGGTCGACAAAAGGCGGTACGTTCTCGCTGCGCTGAAAAAGGAGCACCAGGTCAGGCGGGGCAGGGAGGTCGTCGAGGCTGGCGTAGGCGCGCTCGCCCAGCCCTTCCTCGACAGCGGGATTCACGGGAATAATGCGGTAGCCCTGCCGCTGCAAGTAAGCCGGTACGTAATAACCGGCACGCGACTCGCGCCGCGAAAAACCGACCACGGCGATACTGTTCGTCTGTCGTAAAATTTCGTCAATCGTGTTTTCAGACAAAGCGCCAAAACCTCCCGCTGTAAAAAGTTAGCTGATCAGGGCCCCGATCTTACCAGGGTGCGGGAGCGGGCGCGAGCAAATGACCGGAAGCTCAACGCATCTGGTCGGCCAACGACTCGCCATTGACGAAGATGGCTGTGTTCTTAAGCGCATCAAATTGCAGCGCAGTCTGCTCCAATTGGGCCGAGATGCGCGGTTCATCGCAGACGCCGCCCAGGCGCAACTCACCAGCTAGTTAAATTTCGGCACCAGCAGCGCCAGGGCTGCAACCTCGATGATGAGGTTTCTACCCATCTTTCTTGACCCATTTGCCATCCTTTTTCTGGTAGTCGTTCTTAACGGCCGACCAGGCTACGCGGTTCGCCGTCTCTTCCCTGCTGGCGTCGCCTCGCCGGTCTTCCGGCTTGGCGTACTCGTCCCAGGCGTTATTATAGGCCTCTTTGAAAATTTCCTGCGCGTGCTTAGGCAGGTTATCGCGCACACTGGATGGCAATTCACTGATTTGGCTGTACGGCATGGTCATGCTCCTTCTACTTTCATTCTGCAGCGCGAACTGCTCACGCTGCTAATCTTCAGGGTACTACTCGCGCGCCTCCAGCACGACCAACCTGGATACAGCATCAAGATATAGATTGGATACAGCGGCGTGCGCGGGCGGAGCGGTGAAGCAGCGTGGTGGTCCATGATCAATGGTAACCTCTCGATACTGAGTTTTCGCGACCCAGCATTGATCAGCGCCTATTAACCGTAGGCAAGCGTCAGTTTCTTCAGGTTACGAGCAAGATGGGCAGTTCAAGCTGTTCCAGGAAACTGACCACGGTTTTAGCCGGGAGGCCGGCGACGTGCGCGGGCAGTACCAGGGTGCCGGTACGCTCGGCGAGCAGGATGGCTGCAAGCTGCAGCGGGTTGGCCGCCGGCAGCCAGGAGAAGCGCAGCGGCAGCACGCTCCCCTCGTAGCTGGCCAGGATATGGCGCCGCATTTCCGCGGCCCCGTCCTGGTTCGGTGCCAGTAGCACCAGTAGCAGCTGGCCAGGCGTTTCCTGGCCGTTGAGCATGTTCGCCGCAGCCAGGGCGCGCTCCGCCTGCGGCGAACCGTCGTAGAGCACGGCCAGCGGCCTGTGCGGCCGGGCGCCGGCCTGGACGATAAGGGCCATCCCAAACGGTTCCGGCAGGATGCCGCGCACGGTAGATCCCAACTTGCCGCGGCGGGCCATTGAACCGCCGATGCGGCCGAGGACCAGCATGTCCGCGCCCGCGGCGGCGCTCAGCACCTGCGGCAGTACCTGGCCGCGTACGATATGAAATTCGGTGTGCACATGCGCTCGCTGCGATGTGCCGCTGAAAAGGCGGCGCACGGTACGGCTCTGGCCGCGGATCTGGCGCTGCATGGCCTCGCCGGCCACTTGCCGGCTGGAAGCCGTAAGGAGGCCTATCTCCTGTAAGAAAGGCAGTTCCGCTGCGCGCAGCAAGTTCTCGTCCTCGACGTAAAGTCCTTCCAGTTGTGCTTGAAAGCGCCGGGCCAACTCTACCGCTGCTTCCAGCGCCGCACGGCCGTGCGGCGACGCGTCGAGCGCGACGAGAATCTTGTGGATAGCCAGGATATGCTCGGTCTCACTCACGCCGACCCCTCTTCGTCCTCCCCATCCGACTCGTGATCATGCTCGCGTTCCCTCTCTTTTTCAGCCAGCTCTTCGAAGCGCTGCAGCACGAGATAATTGATGCTGTCTTCCGGGTAATTGCCGTCTTCATCTGCTTCACCGGCGGGAATCCCGGTCAATATCTCGATGCCTTCGTCGATCGTCGCCACGGCGTGAATATGGAACTGCCCGGCTTTCACCGCCTCGACCACGTCCTGGCGCAGCATCAGGTGCTGTACATTAGCCGCGGGGATCAGCACACCCTGTTCGCCGGTCAGGCCCCGCGCGCGGCAGGTGTCAAAGAAACCTTCGATTTTTTCGTTCACGCCGCCAATCGCCTGCACCATGCCGTATTGGTTCACCGAACCGGTCACGGCGAAGGACTGCTTGATCGGCACCTCGGCGATGGCCGAAAGTAGGGCATACAGTTCGGCCGACGAAGCGCTGTCGCCGTCAATGCCGCCGTATGATTGTTCGAAGACCAGCGTCGCGGTTAGTGAAAAGGGATTGTCAAAGGCGTAACGCGCGCCCAGGTAGCCGGAGAGAATCAGCACGCCCTTGGAGTGCAGCGGGCCCCCCAGGTCAACCTCGCGCTCGATGTCGATAACGTCTCCTTTGCCGTAACGCACGCGGGCCGTGATGCGGCTCGGACGGCCGAACTCGAAGTTGCCTAGCATAATCACCGACAAGGCATTCACCTGGCCGACCTGTTCGCCGCGGGTGTCCAGCAGCACGATGTCGCGATCGACCGCTTCTTGCATATGTTCGCGCACGCTGTCGGCGCGGTAAATCGCCGCGTCGATCGCCCGCTGCACGTCGGCGGCGCCCACGGGATCGTGCCCGTCCTCGGCCGCCCAGTAGGCGGCCTGGTGCAGTAAATCGCGCAGCGATTCCGTTTGCATCGAAATCTTGCGCGTGTCTTCTACCTGGCGCGAAGCATGTTCGATAATCCGCGCCACCGCGCCGCGATCAAACGGCGGCAGCTCCTCACGGCGCACCATGCCGGCGATCAGGCGGGCGTAAAGCGCCTGGTTCTCGCCACTGCGTTCCATGCGGTCGCTAAAATCCGCCTCGACCTTGAACAGCTCGGCGAACTCCGGATCGGCTTCGTAGAGCATGTAGTAGAGGAAGGGATCGCCGTAGAGCGCAACCTTTAACTTAAGCGGGATAGGGGTCGGCTCAAGCGAGATCGTGCTGACCAGGCTCAACATCTGGCCGACTGACTCGATACGGATTTCGCCCGCCTGCAGAGCGCGCTTGAGTGCTTCATAGGCGTAAGCCTGTGTCAACAGCTCGCGCGCGTTAAGGATCAGGTAGCCGCCGTTGGCCAGGTGCAGCGCGCCCGGCTTGATCAGGTTGAAATCAGTGAGCAGCGCGCCCATCTGCGCGCGGTGCTCGATGCGGCCGACCAGGTTCTGATAAGTCGGGTTGTCTTCATAAATGACCGGCGCGCCTTCCAGGCGGCTGTTGTCAACCAGCAAGTTGACGCGATAGCGCCGGGCCAGCGGGGATTCACCATTCTGGCTACCCGTGATCATTTGCACCGGCGACTGGCCATCTTCTTCCTCCCCACCGCGCGCCAAGAAGTTTTGCGCATTCTCCACGATATCATTCTGCACGGCATCGAGGTAGGCTACCACGTCGTCATAGTCGCTGTATTTCTCGCGCAGCTCGGTGATCAGGCCGCCGACGGCGAATCTGGCGATTTCGTGGTTCAGTTCGCGCAGCTTCTGCTGCGTCTCGCGCTGCCAGGCGGGCATTTGCTGCACCGCCTTCTGCAGTTCCCCCTGCAGCGTCTCCACGTCCTTTTCCAACTGCTGCCGCTCGTCCAGCGAAAGCTCCTGCAGCTCGTCCGGCGAGAGCACCTGTCCCTCGCGCACGGGGGCGAACACCAGGCCCGACGGCGTGCGCAGCAGGGTCATATTCTTTTCTTCCGCCTTTTCCTGCAGGGCCTGGAAGGAGTGCGACTGCAGTTCTTCAAACTCGTCCGTGATTGTCTGCCGGCGCGCCTGGTACTCCTCGCTCTCAAAGGCAGAGGAGAGCACGGTGCCCAGGCCGGCGATTAGGCGGTTCATATCATCGCGCAGCTCGGTGCCCTGCCCGGCCGGCAGGCGGATCGCCTTGGGTTTGTGGTAATCCTGGAAGTTATTGACATAACACCAATCATCTGGCACGGGCTGGGCGGCGGCGCGCGCGGCAAACGCACGGCGGATGATGGTCCGTTTGCCGGTGCCGTTGGGACCGAGGGCAAAGATATTATAGCCGTCGCGCGCGATGCCCATGCCAAAACGTAGGGCGGCCTCGGCGCGCGGCTGGCCCAGGAGCCCGGTCAGGTCTTCCAGGTCGTCAGTAGTCTGGAAATCGAGGCCGCTCAAATCGGCCGTTGTGTACAGTTCGGCTGCGGTTAATTCGCTAATGATTATCTGCTCCTACTCGAGTTTCGCCGCCGCGTCTGGCCGGCGGGGCAGGGGATCAGATGCAGATCCCTGGACGTTATATTGTGCCACAGAAGACGCCGAGGTGCGAGTGGGCAGAGCGGGCAGTGGACAGTGGGCAATTACTGGTAACTGCCCACTGATTACTGGCTTCTGGCTGATGCCCGCTACCTAGTGCCCTTGATCAAGAGGTATAGTGC
>JBJYWX010000310.1:5658-6895 GCA_046259695.1 Promineifilaceae bacterium (SeqCode)
GCGATGAAGGCGGGGATGAGCACGGCCGTGTCGATGATGGCGCTGTAGTCGGCGTAGGTCGCGATCTGCACCATGCCGATGGTGTCGGCGATGTAGGCCACGGCAGCGACAATCAGCAGCACACCGAGGATTTGCGGGAAGTAGCCGGATTTGATGACCAGGTAGCCCAGGATGAGCAGGTTGATGCCGAAGAAGAGCAAGGCGATGGTGTAACCGATGCCATGGCCTTCGAGGAACATCATGCCCAACGCCTGCACGCCGGCGGCGCCCTCCGCCGCCCCTTCCGCCGTTTTGAAGAGCATCAAGGCGTAGAAAAGATTGAGCAGGTTAGCTCCCAGGATGGTGGCCTGCGCCAGGCGGAAGAATGTGGTGAGCAGCGCCAGACCGCGGTTGACGGGGCGAAAGATGAGGTAGAACAACAGGCCAATGATAATGTCGGCGACGATCATGATCAGGTCGGCGGTGATGTTAGCCCGAAAAAGGGATTCGTTGGCCACTATGTTGCTCGCCGTAGCCGCGGCGTCGCCGGGCACGATCAGCCCGGCGCGCACGAAGAATTCGGCGAACATGCCCGTGAGGATAATGACCAGGTAAACGGCGCCGGCCAGGTGAGCCAGGCGGTGCTGCTGCGCGGTGGCGCCGCCTGTCTGCGTTTTTGGAGTAGGTAGGGAAAGGCTGTTTGCGTTCATTTAAAATCTCCTTGTTGCTTGAACGGCTTCTTTGTCGAACAGCGAGCGCGGGGCTCAGGCGTTGTCGTCCCTGGCGGCCGTCCGGCCAGGTTCCAGGCGTTCGACGGCAAGCAGGGGCAGGCCGAGGTCGCGCACGCGCTTCAACAGACCGTGCAGCGCCGCCTGGTCGGACACGTCGCCGCGCAGCAGGGTCTGTCCCGGCTGGCCCGGCAGGATGGCCAGGCCGTCGAACCAGTCGGTCCAGGCGGGATCAAGCGCGCCCTGGATCGTAATCTGGTAAACGGCCGTTTCTTGCTGCCTGCTCTTTTCCGCCATGTTTCCTGTCCTTATGCGGTGCTCCGGTCAAGATGCCGGGGCCCCGCGCTCGATGCAGGAGCAGTGTAACGGGTGGAGGGACCTGGTTGGTAGGTACTAAAGTAGGGTTTGGGGGTATTGAAAAGGGTGGCAGGTGGCCAGGCTGCAGGTGGCAAGCGGGGCGGAGATGCGAAGGGGCGAGGGGCAATAATCAGTAGACAGTAATCAGTGGGCAGTTACTGATAACTGAATAC
>JBJYWX010000310.1:6995-9391 GCA_046259695.1 Promineifilaceae bacterium (SeqCode)
ACTGAATACAGAATACTGAATACAGAATACTGATCACTGCTGCAGCAGCCCCAGTTCGCGGGCGCGGGCCACGGCCTGGGTGCGGCTGCGCACGCCGAGCTTATCAAAGATCAGGCTGTTGTGGCCTTTGACCGTGCTCAGCGCCAGGAAGAGCCGCTCGCTTATCTGGCGGTTGGTCAGCCCCTCGGCCACCAGGGCCAGCACTTCCAGCTCGCGCGGGCTGAGTGGATCCGCCAGGCCGCCCTGCGCCGGGACGTCCGCCGGAACGCCCGGAAAGGCGGCCAGCAGGTCGCCGGCAAAACGGCCGTATCCCGTTTGCTTCCGCACCCGAGCCAGCAGGCCGGCCATAACCGGCCCTTCGTCCAGGAACAGGCGCAGCTGGCCGGCAGGCGCGGCAAGGGCCAGCGCTTCTTCGAGCCGCGCCGCGGCCATATCGCGCTCGCCCAGCGCCTCATACGCCAGCGCCTGCAGCAGCAGCGCGGCCAGCAGTTCGTCCGGCCAGGATCGAAGCCGTGCCTCGGCGCAGGCAGGCTCAAGCGCGGCCAGGGCTTCCAGCGCTTCTCCACGCGCCAGGTGAATCCGTGCCCGGCTGCGCGGCAGGTCAAACGCTTCCAGGGCGCGTGCCGCGCCGCTGATATCGCCCTGCCGCAGGCGCAGACGCACGATCTCCGCGGCCAGAGCCGGTTTGCGGTAGTCGTAACCGCCCCGGTAAACAGCCGATTCCAGCGATGCCAGAAGGCCCGCCGCGCCTTCCTCGTCGCCCAAGGCCATGATGATCCGCACCAGGAAAATCTCCGCCGCCACATCGCTGTCAATCGCTTCAATCTGCCGTGCCAGGACGGCCGCATGGCGCACCTGCTCCGCCGCGGCCCGCAGCTCGTTGCGCTGGTAGGCGAGCCGCCCAAGGCCGAAAGTCGCCTCGCAAGCAGCCGGCCGGTCGCCCGCCAGGGCCAGCACGCGGCGGTAGCTGGCTTCCGCCGCGGCCGGCAGCAGGTCGCGCTCCTGCATAATGCCCAGGCCGGTCGCGGCCAGCAGCTCAATGTGGGTATTGCCTGATGCCGCGCTGGCGGCCATCGCCGTTTCATAGGCCTGGCACGCCGCGGCCCGTTCACCCTGGAACTGGTAGGCCAGGGCCATAATGCGCGTCACCATGGTGCGCAAGGGCAGGTTGTCGGGTTCAAGCAAGTCCAGCGCCCGCTGGGCGTGGGCCAACATAGCCGGCACGTTCCGATCGTGCGCGGCGAGCGAGGCGCGCATGGCGGCGATCTGCCCGGCCAGGTCGCAATCTATTTCCGTGACCGGTTCGGCGGGCAGGGCACTTTCGGCCGCGGCCAGTGCCTGCGGCACTCGCGACCCGTAGCCGGCGGTGTACAGCACGTGCGCGTACAGCACCCACAGCGAGGGACGGGAGTCCAGCTCGGCGGGCGGCAGTTCCTGCAGCCAGTGCAATACGGGCGCCGCGGCGCCGCGGAAATGGAGCGGCATGCCGTCGCCCGCGGCCAGGCGCGCCGCATAGGGAACGTCACCGGCGGCCGCGGCGTGCTGGAACGCTTCCAGGGCTAGATTCTGGCTTTCGAACCAGTTGGCGGCACGGCCGTGCAGGGCGGAAACGGCCGGCAGACCTGCGTGTCGCAGCAGGCGCCGGCGCAGCAAATCGGCAAAGAGATGGTGGTAGCGGTACCAGCGGCGCTCGTTATCGAGCCCGATTAGGAACAGGTTGGCGCGGTCGAGGTAGGCCAGCGTCTCGCGCGCCGATCCGGCGGGCGCGCCGAGCACGGCTTCGCATAACGCATCACAGAAGCGCTCCAGGACGGCCGTTTGCAGCAAGAAATCCTGCACGGCGGCCGACTGGCGCTCCAGTACTTCTTCGACCAGGTAGTCGAGCACGTAACGGTGGCTGCTGCTGAAATTCTGAATGAAGGCGTGGGCGTCGGCCTGGTCTTTGAGCGAGATGGCGGCCAGCTGCAGGCCCGCGATCCAACCCTCGGTGCGCGCCTCCAGGGCGGCTACGTCACCGGTTCGCAGATGGAGGCCCATCGCCTCGTTGAGAAAGACGGCCGTTTCCTGCCGCGAAAAGCGCAGGTCGGCGGCGCGCAGTTCGTTAAGCTGGCCGCGGGCGCGCAGGCGCGCCAGGGGCAGGGCGGGGTCCTCGCGCGTGGTGATCGCCAGGTGCAGGGACGGCGGCAGGTGGTCAACCAGGTAGCTCAGCAGCGCGTCAATGGCCGGCGCTTCCAACAGGTGGTAATCGTCAAGGAGCAAAATACTGGGCTTCATTGCGAGGATTGAACCCAATGCAATCATTTGTTTTTGACCGCCTGAGAGCTGGTTAACTTTTTTGTCCAAAATTTCTGTAAGCGAAAAGTTGTCCGCCACTTCTGCGATCCGGTCGATGATTT
>JBJYWX010000311.1:0-7268 GCA_046259695.1 Promineifilaceae bacterium (SeqCode)
TCGCCACTGGATGTACGCGGCGTCGGAACTGGAAACGATGCTGCGCGAAGCGGGCTTTGCCCACGTGACCATTTACGGCGGCCTGGACGGACGGCCGTATGACCAGGAAGCGGAACGGCTGGTGGCGCTGGCGGAGAAATAGGGCATGGTGGGCAGTGAACAGCAAGCAGACCGTAGAGAGCCGGTGGACCATCCGCTTTCTGTTCTACGTTTCTTCAGCCCTGGTTGAAAGTTCGCGGTTCCCACTTCATAGTTGACCGCTGATTACCGTTTTCCGCTATAATTGCCGGCAAAGTTGTGCCAGGGGAGCGGCGCGCTGCCTCCCCCAAAAGAGGAGAGCGACAGTGAGTTATTATGCGTCAAATGGCCGGCCACGGGTTGTAATTACGGGACGAGGCGTTATCAGTTCGCTGGGACACACGGCCGACGAGACGTGGCGTGGGCTGCTGCACGGCCGTTCCGGCATCGGGACCATCACCCAATTCGACAGCAGCCACCTGCCGGTCCATATCGCCGGTGAGGTGAAGGATTTTGATCCCAGTAGGTACATGGATTTTAAGGAAGCGCGGCGAGTGTCGCGCGCCTCGCAGCTGGCTATCGCGGCGACCGTAATGGCCCTGGCCGACGCCGGCCTGGATGCGCCGCTGTCCGCGCCGGAACGCGTGGCGACCGTCATCGGCACCGGCGCCGGTGGGTTGGAAGTAGCCGACCGCGAGTTGGGCGTGCTGCGCAGCAAAGGGTTCAACCGCGTCAGCCCGTTCGCCATGGTCGGCTTCCTGGCCAACATGCCGGCTTACCACGTCAGCGTGCTGGCCGGCGCGAAGGGGCATATTAACACCGTGGTCGCCGCCTGCGCCAGCGGCACGCAGGCCCTTGGCGAGGCCCTGGACCTGCTGCGCCACGGCCGTGCAGACGCGGCGGTCGCCGGCGGCGTGGAGGGCCTGATTCACGAGTCGGCCCTGGCCGGCTTCGCGCGCATGCGCGCCCTTTCTTTGCGCAATGATGATCCGCAGCATGCTTGCCGGCCGTTTGACCGCGAGCGTGACGGCACGGTAATTAGCGAAGGCGCCGGCATGGTCGTACTGGAAACGCTGGACCACGCTCTGGCCCGCGGGGCGAGGATCCATGCCGAATTGGCGGGTTACGGTTCCTCGTCGGATGGCTTCCATATATCGCAGCCGGACCCGGAATCGGCCGGGGCTGTAAGGGCGATGCGCTGGGCGCTGCAGGATGCGGCGGCGGCGCAGGACGAGATCGATTATGTCAATGCGCACGGCACGTCGACGCCGATGAACGATGCCGCGGAAACGCTGGCGATCAAGAAGTTGTTTGGCGAGCGGGCTTACGAAATCCCGGTCAGCAGCAGCAAGGCGGTGTTGGGCCATGCGATGGGCGCCACGGGCGCTATTGAAGCGATTATTTGCAGCTATGCCCTGGGGGAGAGTATTATTCCGCCAACCTGGAACTACGAGTTCCCCGATCCCGCCTGCGACCTGGACTATGTGCCTAACGCGCCGCGGGAAGCCGTGCTGCGCACGGTGCTTACCAATTCCTTCGGCATGGGCGGGCAAAATGCGTGCCTGGTGCTGCGCGCCTATGACAACGGGACTTAGCAAGGAGAATACCCATGGCAGAGAAAGATCCCTATTTGATTATCGCTTTCTTCCCGTCGGCCGAGGCGGCGCAGGAGGCCGGCATGGCAATGAAGGAGTGGGACAAAGAACGTAAGGACATTGACCTGGGCGCGATGAGTATCTTGACCGTCGACGCGCAGGGTGAGCTGCATGAAGCGGCCGTTGGCGATCGTAAGACCGGCAGCGGCGCCAAGTGGGGCGTCCTTGCCGGCGCGGCGCTAGGGCTGCTCACCGGCGGCGTCGGTCTTATTGGCGGCGCGATTGTCGGCCTGGCTGCCGGCGCCTTGGGCGGATCGCTGTTTCACAAGAAGATCGGCATGACCGACGATGACCAGCAGCGCCTGGAGTCGCATTTGAAAGCCGGCGGCGCTGCCCTGGCGACCATGATGGACTTTGATGAAATAGAATCAGTAATCAGCGAGTTCAACAAGATGGACGCTGAAGTCGCCACCTATAATGTGCCGCAGGAAGTCCTGGATGACCTGGACCGCATGGCCAAGGGCGAAAAGGTAATTCAGGATCGCATCGAAAAAGATACGAGCGTTGAGATGCCGGGCGAGGAACCGGACTAGGCGAGGAGGCGAAGTCAGAAGGCGGAAGGCGCGAAGGCGGCTGCCCGCTGCCCAGGAGCCTAGGAATGGCAGCAATGAGCCCCGGCGCGGTGCCGGGGCTCTTTTAGTTCCCTGAAATTAGGCGCCAGCCGGGCCACGAAACAGTTCGTTACTGGCGTGCCAGGAGCCGGTGGTATTTTTGTTCTTCCGGCTCGAGCTGGGATACGGTATCGTCGCCAAGATCAATGCGCACCCAGTGAATCGTGCCGGAGAACTTATTGCTCATACCTTCCGGATAATCGTCGGTCACGGGCAGTGCCAGATCGCCGCCGATATCCAATGTCTCATCACCCGAAAAGATGAAGGGTACCGTTTTTTCAATCTTACCTACGGCCACTTTTTCGTCATTGATAAAAAGTTCACCCGTCCCGCCGCCGCCGGGCTTTTCCCCTTCAAAAGTGAAATGATAGCGGATAGTCACGGTCCCTGCCGGCAGTTTCTCTTCTCCTCCGACATAGTAGTAATCGGCGTCAAAGAAGTTGTGCACATACTTGGCGGCGTTGTCTTTGACATACAAGGACCAGCCGGCGAAACGGCCGCCCTGGGCGATTATGACCCCATTCGCGCCGCTTTCCGGTATTTCTACTTCGGCCGTGATCGTGTGCGAGCGGTTCTTGACGTTTAACACGGTATTCTCTGTCAGATGCGACATGCCGGGGTAGAAGGTCATCGTCTTGCGTCCCGCGGGTAGGTCGGGACGGCCGGCAATGGCGGCATCAAAGCGTTCGGAACGGCGGTCGTCGAGGGGGAAGACATTGTACTTGGCCGCTTCCACCAGGAAAAGCTGCTGCAGCTCGCGCAGTTTATCAGGCATCTCGCGCGACAGGTCGTTGGCCTGGCTCCAATCCTTGGTCGTGTCATACAACTCCCATTCATCCTCGCTAAAATCGGGCATCGCGGTCAGCAGCCAGGGCGTGCTGTGGCGGGTAACGGCCGTCCAGCCCTCGTGGTAAATGCCACGGTTGCCAAACATTTCGAAATACTGCGTTACGCGTCTGTCGTCCGCATCGCTGTCGGCGAACGTGTACGCCATACTCAGACCCTCGATCGGTTTCTGGGCGACGCCATTCACCATGTAGGGCTGCGGCAGGCCCGCCGCTTCCAGAATAGTGGGCACTATGTCAATCACGTGATGGAACTGGTGGCGGAGCTCACCCTGCGCCTTGATCGCGTTAGGCCAGCAAACGGCGCAGCCGTTGCGGGTACCGCCGAAGTGGGAAGCAACCTGCTTGGTCCACTGGTATGGTGCATTCATCGCATGCGCCCAGCCAACGGGATAGTGATTAAATGCCTTTGGCGTTCCCAGGTCATCCAAACGCGCCAGCACGTCGTCCAGCTTCTGCGGAATACCGTTAAGGGCCATCAGTTCATTGTACGTTCCGTCCAGGCCGCCTTCCGCGCTGGCGCCGTTATCGCCGGCGATGTAGAAGAACAGCGTGTTATCAAACTCGCCGATTTCCTCCAGCGTCTCGATTAGCCGCAGCACCTGCGCGTCGGTATGTTCGGCAAATCCGGCGTACACTTCCATCAGGCGCGCATAGACAGTCCTCTCCGTATCGTTGAGCTCCGCCCAGGGCCGCACGCCTTCCGGGCGCTCCGTAAGCTGCGTGTCCTGCGGGACAATGCCCTTGGCTTTCATATTGGCCAGCGTTTCGGCACGCACGGCGTCCCAGCCCTTGTCAAACTTACCCTTGTACTTTTCGACCCATTCTGCCGGCACATGATGCGGCGCGTGCGTGGCGCCAAAGGAGGTGTACAGGAAGAAAGGTTTGTCCGGCGTCATGGTGTGGATGCCGCGCAGCCAGCCAATCGCCTTGTCGACTATGTCCTCGGAAAGGTGGTAGCCTTCTTCGGCCGTGCCCCACGGTTCGACCGGTGAGGTCCCGAGGTAGAGCGTCGGCGCCCACTGGTTCGTCTCGCCGCCGACGAAGCCATAGAATTTCTCGAAGCCGTCTCCCGTGGGCCAGCGGTCAAAGGGGCCGGAGATGCTGACTTCCCAGACCGGTGTCTGGTGCATTTTGCCCACGGCGCCGGTGCTGTAGCCATTGAGGCGCAGCATCTCGGCGATGGTAGCCACGCTGTTGGGGCGCACGCTGGTGTTGCCGGGCGAGCTTGTCGCCGTTTCAGTGATGGAGCCCATTTCGGCCGAGTGGTGATTGCGCCCGGTCAGCAGCGCCTGCCGCGTAGGCGCGCAGAGCGCCGTTGTGTGAAAGCGCGTATACTGCAGCCCGCGTTCCACGATCTTTTCCATGGCCGGCATGTTAATTGGCCCGCCATTGGCGCTGGGGCAGCCAAACCCCATATCATCTATCAACACGATTACCACATTGGGCGCACCTTCCGGCGGCCGCAGTGGTTTGATAGGCTCGTAAGCCGCCTTTCGCGCGTCCAGGGCAACCTTTCCCCTGGCGGGGATATCCGGGATCGGCAGAATTTCGCGCCCGGTAATCTCAGGTCTTTGTGCCATTGCTTTGCTCCTATGTCTTGTTCTGAATCCGCTCCATGGCGCTGCTCCAGCGCCTCATGCTCATTCTATAGTCTAGCAGAAATCAGCGAGACCGGGATAAACCTACCCTCAGCTGCTGAGGGCGTGTGGTCTTGGGAACAGCAGCGCCTTATTGCAAGTACATATCAAAAAATGGGTGTTTGCGGCACGCAGACTAGGCGAGCATTTGTCGTGCCGGGTATAATGCGGTGAGCTGAGCGCATCGCGCGCTTGAAACGCATTTTAGCATAAGGAGATTCCACTGTGAGCGAAGAAACCAAAAAGACCAACGACGCCTTGGAAGCAATCGGCGAAAGCGCACTGGCGGGCATGGACAGCCTGGATGAAGGGCTGGTTGACCTGGCCCTGGCCGAGAACCTGGCTGATGCCTCGCTGGAAACAGCGGCCGCCGCGGCAAGCAGCATTACCGGCGGGCTGCATATTTCACGCGCGGCGGCCCATGCCAGCGTTCTGGGTGCCGCCATTGGCGAGGCCGGGGTAGATGACTTTGCGCAGGGAGCGGCCATGCTTGCCGCCTCGGACGATCTCGACGTACATGCGGCGCTGGTCAGCGCGTTGAGCGAAGACGATTTGGCCGATGCGATGGGCATGGGCGGCATCGCCGGGCAGCTTGAGGTGGTCGCCAGCGTGGTGGCTGACCTGGATATGCCCATCCTGGCGAGATTCCTCGCTGACAAGAGTGATGAACTGCACGCGATGGCCGTAGATAATATCTTGCAGGCCGGCGCACTGCGTGCCCTGGCGGCGGCCGTCGCCGCGACGGGCAAAGATGTGAGCGACCTGGGCGAGAACGAAATGGCGGAGGGCCTGACGCGCCTGGCAGTGGCCGATGCCCTGGCGATGGAGAGTGATACGCTGGCGTTCGAGGCCGCGGACCTGACTGCAGCGGGCCTGGTGCAGGCGGCAGCGGCCGAAGGCATGCGTGACGCGGCCAAAGATCTGACGGCCGAAGCGGTTGGCCAGGTCGCCGCCGGCGCGGCCGGGCTGGGCGCGGCGGATGCGCGCGAGGTCCTGGCCGAAGGTGATGAGGAATAGCGCGGCGACGGAGCTGGCGATTTGGCGGCGAGCGGTGGCTGAGCTGTACGGCGAGGTCCGCGAGACCTATGACCCGCGGTTGGCCTGGGCGAAATGGGTAGACGGCCGTAACCAGATCTTCAAAGAAATGGCCCAGTCTCCGCTCGATGCCGCGCAGCGCGGCCGGCCCCACGGGTTGTCCTATTACGATTACGATATCGACCTGCGCACCGTGGGGCGCATCAATTACGAAGTAGAGCCGGAATTGTACAGCGTTGAGCTGGGCGATGAGGGCACGCTAAAATACCAGCGCGTGGCCATGGTCCATTTTCGCTTGCCATCTGGGTCCTTTCGCCTGAACCTCTACTGGATCTTGGGCTATGGCGGCGGGCTGTTCCTGCCGTTCAAAGATTTGACCAACGGCGGCGAGACGTTTGGCGGCGGCCGTTATCTGTACGATACGATCAAAGGCGCGGACCTCGGCGTCAGCTGGGAGGCCATTACGCTGGACTTCAACTTCGCTTATAACCCGTCTTGTGCTTACAGCGAGCGCTGGCTCTGCCCGCTGGCCCCGGACGAAAACGAACTCCCCCTGGCGGTAACGGCGGGCGAGAAGCTATTTTAGTAGGCAGCTTGCAGAGGGCAGCGGGCCGGCCCGCTGCCCTGTATCTTTTGGAAACCGAATTCTTGCCAAAAACTCGGTTTCTAGAGCGACCCTAAATACCGAGGATCTGTTTCTTCTTGGCTTCGAATTCTTCGTCGGTGAGAATGCCCTGAGCGTGGAGATCGGCGAGCTGCTTCAGCTCCTCAATCGAACCGCTCTGCGCCGGAGCCGCGGCCTGCGGCGGCGCGGGCGCCTCATCACCTTCTTCCTCCATTTCTTCTTCCGCCGGCTGTCCGGAGGCATCTGCCTGGCGCAGCGCGGCCTGATCTTCGGCCGTCAGCGGCTGCGATTGGATACCCAGCTGCTGCATGGTCTGATCCAGCTCTTCCGGACTCATTTCTTCGGGCGGCACGCCGGTTGTCTGCTCAATCTTTTGCGCGTCTTTTTTGCTCAGTTTATGTACCAGGGCGCCGCCGCCGACGAGAATGGCGCCGCCCACGACGAGGCGCCGCCGGCGCATGCGGCGTCTGGTGCGCCCGGTAACGCGCGTGGCGCGACGTACCTGTCTTCTTGCTGCAGGTCTTCTTCGCATAATAGGGATTACCTCACTTTGACTCCCTAGTCGAGTCTATAACGACGGTTATTATAGCGCAGACGACGTGAAAAAGGGTTAGGGCTAAGCGGCTCACGTACTACGCCCGGTGAACTTGTCCATCGATTTGCTGACACCGAAGAAACCGGTGACGGCATCAAAGAGAGCCGGCGGGAGCAGGCGCAAGGGGAACATGCCGTAAACCAGCGGCGGCATGATTAGGCGCGCGCGGTTATTCTCAACCGCGTTGATGATGCTGTCGGCCACTTTTTCCGGTTTGAGCACCGGCAGCAGGAAATTGAAGCGA
>JBJYWX010000312.1:0-3480 GCA_046259695.1 Promineifilaceae bacterium (SeqCode)
TCCATGGCCGTGCGCGAGGCTTTCTTGCGCATGTACCGCATGGGCTTGATTTACCAGGATGAATATCTGGTCAACTGGTCGCCCGGCCTGCAGACGGCCATTTCCGACCTGGAAGTGGAATACGCGGAAGAACAGGGCCTTATGTACACGTTCAGATATCCACTGAAAGAAGGCGGTTTCGTTGAGGTGGCCACAACACGGCCGGAGACGATTCTGGGCGACACGGCCCTGGCCGTGCATCCCGATGACCCGCGCTACACGGACCTGGTGGGCCAGACGGCGCTGGTGCCCATATTGAAGCGCGAAATCCCGATCATTGCCGACGACTATGTCTCCATTGATTTTGGCACCGGCGCGCTGAAGGTGACGCCTGGTCACGATCCCAATGACTTCCTGATCGGCCAGCGGCACAACCTGCCGGTGATCAACATCCTCAACAAGGACGCCACGATGAGCGCGGCCGCCGGTCCCTACGCCGGGCTGGACCGCTTTGCCTGCCGCGAAAAACTGTGGGCGGACATGGAAGCGGAAGGCCTGACCGTCAAGACGGAAGCGCACACGCTCAGCGTGCCGCGCAGCCAGCGCGGCGGCGAGATTGTGGAGCCGCTCGTCAGCCGCCAATGGTTCGTAAATGCCGAGCCGGCGGCCAAGATGGCCCTGGCCGCCGTGCACAGCGGGCGCGTACAAATTGTGCCCGAGCGCTTCGTCAAGGTATGGGATAACTGGCTGGAGAACATCCGGCCGTGGTGCATCAGCCGCCAGCTATGGTGGGGCCACCGTATCCCCGTCTGGCACTGCAACGTCTGCGGCCACCAGACGGTAGCCACGGTAGACCCGGCGCACTGCGAGGTGTGTGGCAGCGCCAACATCGTCCAGGATCCGGACGTGCTTGATACCTGGTTTAGCAGCGGCCTGTGGCCCTTTTCCACGCTGGGCTGGCCGGAGCAAACGGCCGACCTGGAGCGCTTCTATCCCACGGACGTGATGGAGACGGGCTATGATATTCTCTTCTTTTGGGTTGCGCGCATGGTAATGAGCGCGGCCCTATTTACCAACGATATCCCGTTCCACACCGTCTATTTGCACGGCCTGGTGCGCGATGAACACGGCCGCAAGATGAGCAAAACGGCGGGCAACGTGACCGATCCCCTGGATGTCATGGCCGAATACGGCACCGACGCCCTGCGTTTTACGCTGCTCACCGGCGGCACGCCGGGCAACGACCTGAACCTGTCGTTGGAACGCGTGGCCAGCAATCGCAACTTCGCCAACAAGATCTGGAATGCGACACGTTTCGTCACACGCAGTCTGTCGCGGGCAACAGCCGCGGACAAACCGCAGAAAATGAGCTATACGGCGGCCGATAAATGGATCCTAACCCGCTTGAGCGAGACGATCGAAACGGCCGACCGGCTGATGGATAACTACCAGTACGGCGAAGCGGGCCGTCAAGTCTATGATTTTCTCTGGTCGGAGTTCGCTGATTGGTACGTGGAACTGGCCAAGGTGCAGCTGGACCAGGGCGGCGCGATCGCCTGGACGACGCTCAGCGTCCTGCGCCAGGTGCTGGACGAAAGCCTGCGCCTGCTGCACCCTTACATTCCTTATGTCACCGAGGAGACATGGCAGCAGTTGAAAAGCGCGTATGAAGCGTCCGGCCTGGGCATTGAACCCGCGGAAGGCTGGGAAGAAGCGCTGATCATCGCTGAGTGGCCCCAGGCGGGACCACGGTTCATGGCCGAAGCAGCCGACTTCGCCCAGATGCAGGAACTCGTGCGCAGCATCCGCGCCGCACGCGCCGAGCATAACGTGCAGCCGGCGCGCCGCATCCTGGCTACGCTGGTCGCCGGTGAAAAGACGCCGTTTTACGAGGCACAACGGGCGAGCATCGCCTTTCTGGCCCGGCTGGACGAGGCATCGCTGGCGATTGTGGAAACGGCCGAAGCGCCGGACAACAGCATTACCCTTGCCCTGGGCGACGTGACCGCCTATCTGCCGCTGGCAGGGCTGGTCGACGTTAATCAGGAGCGGGTGCGGCTGGCAGAAGAGCTGGCGGCCCTGGCAGCAGAAGTCGAGCGCGTCTCGCTGCTTCTGGCCGGGCCGTTCGCCGAACGCGCGCCCGAAGCGGTAGTGCAGAAAGAACGGGACAAGCTGGCGCGCCTTCAGGCGAGCAGCGAAGAATTAGAGCAGAGCCTGAGAGCTTTGCAGTAAGCGTGCTGGCAGCGCGCCGGAGCTAAGAATGGAAAAGATTCGCGCCATGAATGTTACCGCCGACCGCAGCGAAAAGGTCCTCATTATTACCTGGAGTGACGGCAGGGAATGTCGCTACCCTTTCGCCGGCCTGCGCGCCGTTTGCCCGTGCGCCGAATGCCAGGGCGGGCATGAAAATATGGGTAAGCCGGCGGATAAAGCAGTTCTCTATGGCACTGAAGACCCCGACTTGACGATGAAGAATATCAACGCCGTGGGCAGTTATGCCCTGGGCATTGAGTGGAGCGACGGGCATTGGCAGGGCATATATACCTGGCAGTATCTTTATGACGCGTGCAGCGACTAGAGACGCCCGTTTGCCAAAACAGCAGCTAGGAGACCGTGGGCCGCAGCCTGCGGGCGATTGAACTGGCCCTGACAAAGGAGATGGCAAATGAGTACTGAGCTGTTTCAGGTTGATGCGTTTGCGGCACAACCATTTTCGGGCAATCCCGCAGCAGTCTGCCTGCTGCAGGAAGCGCGTGAGGCGCAATGGATGCAGGCGGTGGCGGCGGAGATGAATCTGTCTGAGACCGCTTTCCTTTGGCCGCAGGAAAATGGCTACTCCCTGCGCTGGTTCACGCCCAAAGCCGAGGTCGATTTGTGCGGCCACGCCACACTCGCCAGCGCCCACGTCTTATACGAAACCCGCCAGATACCACCGGAGGTTGAAGCGCGCTTCTTCAGCAAGAGCGGGCTGCTGACGGCCGCCTACGACGCGGGCTGGATCAAGTTAAATTTCCCCGCCCTGCCGCCCGAAGCGGTGAACGCGCCGCCGCCCCTTTTATCGGCGCTTGGCCTGCGGGAGAAGCCGCTCTACAGCGGTTTCGATGGCTATGATTACCTGCTGGTCGCCGAGGATGCGGATGCCGTGCGCGTGCTGCAGCCCGATTTTAAGGCCCTTCTGGCGGTTGAATGCCGCGGCGTTTCGGTCACGGCGCGCAGCGACATGGCTGATTTTGATTTTGTCTCGCGCTTCTTTGCGCCCTGGGTGGGTATCGACGAAGATCCGGTCACAGGTTCCGCCCACTGCTGCCTCGGTCCTTACTGGGCCGGCGTTCTGGACAAAGAAGATCTTGTGGCCTATCAAGCGTCGGCGCGCGGCGGGATCGTCAGGGTGCGACCTATGGGGGATCGAGTCCAGTTGGGCGGGCAGGCGATAACCGTGCTGGCCGGTCAGCTCCTGGCATGAGCTCCCCCAAACAGCCGACTGCCGCTGCCGCCAGATCG
>JBJYWX010000313.1:0-38912 GCA_046259695.1 Promineifilaceae bacterium (SeqCode)
CGCTCTTCGCGGTCTATGTGTTCTGGCCGGGACACATGATGTGTCGTTTACTTTTCGGCCGATCATTCTTCCCATAGGCGCCGCCCTGTCGGTGCTTGGGGTTCTGCTGGTCGTGGCAGCCTCAGGTATCCAGATCACCAAGCGCTGCCAAGGAGCAGCGGTAGGTGTTTCCAGGTAGTTTCGGCCGACCCACCCCCTTGACAACCACGCCCATAATGAGTACCCTGTGGTAAGATGGTTAATTGGTCTGACCAATTATGACAGATACCACATTTTCACCGCTGCAAAAACAACAGACCGTCGCCGAGGCCATTGCCGCGGAAATCCTCAACCTGTTGCGCCAAAAAGAGCTAAAACCGGGCGATAAACTGCCGCCGGAACGCGAGCTGGCCGAGATGCTGGGCGTCAGCCGCCCTTCTCTGCGCGAGGCGCTGCGCGCGCTGTCGATCATGAAAGTCGTCGAGGTGCGCCAGGGCGACGGCACTTACGTCAGCGCCCTCAACCCCGAAGAACTAGTAGAGCACTTGGAATTCGTCTTTGTGCTTGATGACTCGACCATGCTGCAGCTTTTTGAAGCGCGTAAAGTCGTGGAAGCGGGCAATGTCGCCCTGGCCGCGACGCGTATCACACCCGAAGAACTGGCCGCGCTGCACGAATGCCTGGCCCAGTCGGAGCGCTCAGTCGACGATCCTGATTTGTTCATGCGCACAGATATAGAACTACACGAAATAATTACCCGCGCGGCCGGCAACCCGCTGCTGGCACGCTTCATGGCCAGCATCGGCATCCTCAGCCGCGCCAGCCGGCGCAAAACGACGCAGCTCGCCGGCGTCACCGCGCAGACCGTGGCCGATCACCGCCAGATCGTGGCCGCCCTAGATGCCCACGATCCTCAGGCGGCCGGCGCGGCGATGCTGCGGCACCTGGAACACGTAGAACAACGCTATCGAGAGCTGATCGGTGATTCCCCATAGGGACACGGACAGCAAGGCGCAGCGCTTAGTGAAGATGATTGGGAGGTAATTCAATGCAAATTGTGGACTTGTCGGTGCCCATCGGCGAAGCGACGCTCAGCCCGCCGTCGGTCAACCTGCAGCTGCAGCTGACCAGCTACCATCGCGGGCCGGGCTTCTGGCAGGCCAGCAAGATCGAAATGCTTCTGCACACGGGCTCGCACGTTGATTTTAGCAAGCATACCGTGGCCAATGGACAGACCGCGATCGACGTCGATCTCGCCCGCGTCTGTGGCCCGGCGCGCGTCATCGACCTGAGCTTCGTCGAGCCGAATCACGCCATCTCTGTCGCCGACATGGAAGAACACGCCCAGCACATCCGGCCGGGCGACATCGCCCTCGTGCGCACCGATTGGACCGAAAAGCAGTGGGGCAACTTTCCCACCTACTACATGGAATCCCCCTACTGCACGGCCGACGCGGCGCAGTGGCTCGTCGATCGTGGTGCACGCGCCATCGGCTTTGACTGCTTCAGCGAATACTGTGCCCGCCTACCCGATTTCACCTCTGAGGACTTTATCATCCACAAGGTCATCCTGGAAAATGGAGCGATTCTCATGCAGCAGATGACCAACCTTTCAGCGCTGCCGGTTGCGGAGCCGGTGCAGTTCTTCGCCCCCTTCATTAAGATCGACGGCGCCGAAGGCTCTCCCGCCCGCTTCTTCGCGCTGCTTTAATGGAGGCAAGGGGCAAGTAGCAAGTAGCAAGTGGCAACTGCAAGTGGGAACCTGCCACCTGCAACCCGCCACCTGCCACCTTAAATAAGGAGACAAGAATGTGACCATCAAAAACTATTTCACCCCTGAATCATTGGAAGAGGCGCTGCGCTTCAAGGCCAGTCATGGCTATGACCTGCACGTGATTGCCGGCGGGACACTGTTGATGCCCCAGATCAACGACGGGCTGTTCTTCCCCGAGCTGGTCATGGGCCTGCGCCGCGCCGGCATGGACAGCGTGCAGCTGAACGGCGGCGGCACGATTGGCGCCACGGCGACGATGAGCCAGATGGAAGCTCAAAGCGCCTACCCCGTGCTGCAAACAGCGGCGCGCGGCATCGGTGGCTGGGCGGTGCGCAATATGGCCACCGTCGGCGGCAACCTGTTTAACCAGCCGCCTTACGGCGATTTCGCCGTCGCCCTGCTGGTCCTGGACGCCCAGGTAAAAATCCAGAGCCTGTCCGGGGAACGCTTCGAAGATCTGCACGATTTCCTGGTTGGCGGGCGGCAGCTGGCGGCCGCTGAACTGGTCACAGAGCTGCAAATTCCCGCCTCCAACGGCCGCTGCGCCTACGCCAAGTTTGGGCCGCGCCAGTCCAGCGCGGCGACCATCGTCAGCGTCGCGGCGCGGCTCGATGTGGGCGGTGGTGTAGTACAGACCGCGCGCGTCGCTCTGGGCGGTGCGGACACAACGGCCCGCCGCTCGCCGGCCGCGGAAGCGGTCCTGGCCGGCGCTTCGGCAGGCACGCCCGCGGAAGCGGCTGACCTGGCTGCAGCAGCAGCGGCCGCCGCCGCGGAAGCCAGTAACCCCATAACTAACGCCGTGGCCACTGCCTGGTACCGGCGGCGCATGATCGAAGTACAGCTAAGGTACCTGTTAAGCGAACTGCTAGGAGCCGGGGAGGTCTAAGGAGAAAAAATGCCTGCAGAAATTGTAAGTTTTATGCTCAACGGCCGTGAAACTGTCGTGGTCGCCAACCCGCTGGAAACACTCAAGAACGTCCTGCGCGATCGCCTCGGCTACATGGCCACCAAGTCCGGCTGCTCACAGGGCGGCTGCGGCAGTTGCACCGTGCTCGTCGAAGGCGAGCCGATGGTCTCCTGCCTGCTGCCGGTCAAGGACGTAGAAGGGCTGGAAGTCACGACGCTGGAAGGGCTGACCAAAACGGCCGAAGAACTCCACCCCATCCAGAAGGCATTCGTCGAAAACTACGCCATGCAGTGCGGTTACTGCACGCCGGGCATGATCATGACTGCCAAGGCGCTGCTTGACCGTAAGCCGCTCCCCTCGCACGAGGAGATCGCCGAGGCGCTGTCGGGCAACGTCTGCCGCTGCACGGGCTACCAGTCGATCTTCGCCGCGATTGAGGAAGCGGCGCACCAGATGAGCGGCCACGAATGGGTTGCCGGGCATCCGGTGGGAGGGCACACATCATGACGACAAACAACGGCAGCGAACATTTACACGTCGTTGGCCAATCGGTGCCGCGGCGCGACGGCCTGGGCCACGTCAAAGGCAAGACGATCTACTATGAAGACCGGCAGGTCAACGACCTGCTCTATCTCAAAATGGTGCGCAGTCCCGTACCGCATGGCAAGCTTAACGGCATTGACTTCAGCGAAGCGCAGAAAGTGCGCGGCTTTGTGGCCTGCCTGACGCACGAGGACGTGCCCAACAACATCTACACCATCCTGCGCCTGATCGGCGTCGGTCCGGACGACGAGCCGGTGCTGGCCGTTGACCGCGTGCGCTGGAAGGGCGAGGCGATCGCCGCCATCCTGGCCGAGACGGAAGAAGCGGCCCAGCGCGCGGTTTCGCTGGTGAAACTGGATATCGAGGAGTTGGAGCCGGTGCTGGACGTGGAGGAAGCGCTCAAGCCCGGCGCGCCAGCTATCGCCGACACTGGCGTGAACTACTTCATTTACGAAAACGGCATGGACCACCGCCAGGTGCGCCTGGGCGACGTGGACAAGGGGTTCGCCGAAGCCGACTTTATCGTGGAGTCGCGCTTCCAGAGCAGCCCCATCGAGCACGCGCCAACAGAGACGACCGGCTGCCTGGTCGTGCCCGAGTCGGACGGCCGTTACACCGTCTACACCAACACCCAGGCGCTCTTCTTCAGCCTGGACAACGCCGGGATCACGCTCGACCTGCCCTTCGAGAAAATGCACTTCGTCGGCGGCACGGTCGGCGGCGGTTTCGGCGGCAAGGTGGACGTGATCACCGAACCGATCGCCATCCTGGCGGCGATGAAGACCGGCCGCCCGGTGAAGTTCAAATATTCGCGGCCGGAAGAGATGGCTATCTCCTCGCCGCGCGGCGCCTGGCGCCTCTATTACAAGGACGGCGTGACCAAAGACGGCCGTATCATCGCCCGCCAGGTCACGACCTATGCCGACTCCGGCGCTTACAACCGCCACACGCCTTACGCGGTGACCAAGCATGCCGCCAACGCCGCCGGCCCTTACAACATCCCCAACGTGGCCATCGACGCCTACTGCGTCTACACCAACAAGGCCCCATCCAGCGCCATGCGCGGCTTCGCCGTGACCATGGCTAGTTGGGCCATCGAGCAGCAGATGGACAAGATCGCTGAAGTCGTCGGCCTCGACCCCTGGGCCATTCGCTTTATCAACGCCTACAAAGACGGCGACATGAAGCCGCACCACAAGGTCGTGGAAGATGCCACGCTGATCGAGGTCATGCAGGCCGCGGCGGAGATGTCCGGCGTCGATCTGCCGCAGGAATATAAGCAGATGCGCTCCATGAAGGAGGAAAGCCATGGCTAAACTAAGAGGCAAAGGGCTTGCCGCCGTGAATTATCCCACGGGCATGAACCTGGGCGGCGACCCGTCGCAGGCGTTGATTCACGCCACGACCACCGGCAACTTTGTGATCTCGCTCTCCAGCACTGACCTGGGCCAGGGCCTGAAGACGGTCATCGCCCAAATTGCGGCAGAGACGTTGGGCGTGCCCTTTGAAAACGTGATCATCGACACGGCCGATACCGACACCGGCCCGCACTGCATGGGCACGTTCGCCAGCCGCGCCACGCACCGCGTAGGCAACGCCGTGATGCAGGCCGCGGCCGAGGCGCGCGACATCATGCTCGAAGTCGCCGCCGACGAGCTGGAGGCCAATCCCGCTGACCTGGAAACGGATGGCAGCGGGCTGATCAAGGTCAAGGGCCAGCCCGACCGGGCCATCCACATCATCGATCTCGCCCTGGCCGCGCACTTCAAATACGGCCGTACCATCTCCGGTCGCGGCATGTTCATGAAGCCAAAGAGCGAGGTGGACCCGGAGACGGGCGCCATGGACCCCGATTCGACCGAGGCCCACGCCTGCGTCGTGGCCGAGGTGGAGGTTGATACGGAGACGGGCCAGGTGGACGTTTTGAGCCTGAAATGCGTCTACGAGATCGGCCGCGCGGTCAACCCCAAGCTGGTCGAGGGCCAGGTTGTCGGCGGAGCCTTCATGGGCATGTCCCATGCTCTGTACGAGACGACCGATCCCTACTACCCCAGCGTGGAGCACAAGCCGCTCAACTGGACCGAGTATAATCTACCCGGCCCGCACGAGGCGCCCCTGATCGAGGCCCAGATCTTGGAATATCCCTCCAGCAACGGCCCTTACGGCGTGAAAGGCGTGGGTGAGATGACCGCTAACGCGCCCATTCCGGCCATCGCCAACGCCGTCAAGGACGCCATCGGCGTGCGCATCTACGAGCTGCCGATCACGCCCGAGCGCGTGCTGCGCGCCATGGAAGAAAAAGCCGACGGCAGCTAGCTGTCGCCGGCAGCTAGCTGCCAACAAAGGAGACAACATGGTCAAAGTGATATCCCTGATGAAGCGTAAAGACGGTATGAGCATCGAAGAATTCCGTAAGTGGGTCTTTGAGGAGCATGCTTTGCTCGGCGCGCAGTTCCCCAAGATCCGTCACTACCGCGTCAGTGTCGCCCTGCCCGGCTACGCCGACGGTCCCTACGATACCGTCAACGAGCTCTACTTCGACAGTTACGACGACTTTGTCGCCGCCCTGCAGAGCGACATCGGCGCGCAGGCCGGGGCCGACATCAAGGCCCACTGCGCCGCAGACCGCTTCAGATTGGTGACCGACGAAAAGATTATCGTCGAATGAGCCGGCACGCGGGACGCTGCCCAAAGGCGCGTCCCGCCTGTCCTGCACCTCCGATCCGCCCATGAAACCCTCCATCTCCGACCTGCAAGACCAGCTCCTGAACGAGCAGTACGTCGCCGATCGCTCCCTGGCGACGGTGATTTTTCTGGCCCTGGGCCTGGGCAAACCCCTTTTCCTGGAAGGCGAAGCGGGCGTGGGCAAAACGGAGGTAGCCAAAGTCCTCTCCCGTTTACTTGACGCACCGCTGATCCGCCTGCAGTGTTACGAAGGGCTGGACGTGCACAACGCCGTCTACGAGTGGGCCTATTCGCGCCAGCTACTGCACCTCAAGCTGCAAGAGGCGGCGGGCGCTACGCGCCAGGAGATGGAGCGCGATCTATACGGCGCGGACTTTTTGCTGGCCCGGCCGCTGCTGCAGGCTATCCAGCAGGAAAACGGCCGTCCGGTGCTGCTGATCGATGAGATCGACCGCGCCGATGAGGAGTTCGAGAGCTTCCTGCTGGAAATCCTCTCCGACTTCCAGATCACCATCCCCGAGATTGGCACCTTCAGCGCGCCGCAGCCGCCGGTGGTGGTGATCACCTCCAATCGCACGCGCGAGGTGCACGATGCCCTCAAGCGGCGCTGCCTGTACCACTGGATTGACTATCCCGATTTTGAGACCGAATATCGCATCGTCGCCCTCAAAGCGCCGGGCGTCTCCGAACGCCTGCGTCACCAACTGGTCACGGCCGTACAGACCGTGCGCGCCGCACACGTGCGCGGCCAGGAGCTGTTCAAGCCGCCGGGCGTGGCCGAAACCCTCGACTGGGCCGGGGCGCTGGCCCTGATGGACGTGCAGCGCCTGGACGAAGCGGTGATCGAGGACACCCTGGGCGTACTGCTCAAATACCAAGACGACATCCGCGAACTGTCCGGTGACTTCGTGCGCCGGCTGGCCGAGGATCTTGATGGCTGACCACGCCTCTGCCGGCGTTCCCGCCGCGCCCCTGAGCCTGCCGAAGAGATCCTTCAGGCTGCGTCTTCAGGATGACAATCTTGCGCGGTGCTGTCCCCTATATCATTCCGAGCGCAGCGCGGAATCCCTATGTCCTTGGCGCGAAGGAGCCTTCCTAGCTGCATGAGGCCACGAGAGCCTGCCCAGAGCTTGCCGAAGGGCCAACTGCTGCCCAATTTACTCCATTTCGGCCGTTTGCTGCGTGCCCTGGGCTTCAAGATCAGCGCCGCGCAGATCGCTGACCTCGCGCGGGCGCTGGCCCTGATCGACATCGGCAGCCGCCGCGACTTCTACATCACGGCCCGCTCCTTGCTGGTCACCGATCCCAACGACTTCGAGCGCTTTGACCAGGCCTTCGACCTTTTCTGGCTGGGTATGCAGACCTGGCTGCTGAGCCTGAGCCAGGCCCGCCGCGAACGGCCGGCCACGACCGAAGAGACAGCCCTGGAACCGGCGGAGACAATTGTGGTCCCTGGCCGGGAGGAAAGGCCGTCTGAAGAAGCGCCCGCAGACGAGGGCCAGGAGGCGCTTGAGTCCGAGAGCGCGGCGTTCTACAGTCCCATCGAGCGGCTGCGCCACAAGAATTTCGCCGCCTACAACGAGGAGGAAAAGCTGCTGCTGCGCGAAGTCATGGCTCGCCTGGTGTGGTCAACCAACGCCCGGCAGACGCGGCGGCTGCGGCGCAGCGCCAGACGGGCGCGCCATATCGATCTGCGCGCCTCGATCCGCGCCAACACGCGGCACGGCGGCGAGATTTTTGACCTGCGCTGGCGGCGGCGCAAGACGAAGCCGCGCCCGCTGGTGGTCATCTGCGATATCAGCGGCTCGATGGATAGCTACGCCCGCCTTTTCTTGCACTTCATCCACGCCCTGAGCCGCAACGTCCGCCGGGTGGAGGCGTTCGCCTTCGGCACGCGCCTGACCTATCTCACACCCGCTCTGCGCCACGGGGACGTGGACACGGCCGTGGATCGTGTCTCTCACCTTGTGCTGGACTGGTCCGGCGGCACGCGCATTGGGGCTTCGCTGCGCACCTTCAACTACCGCTGGTCGCGCCGCGTGCTCGGCCGTGGAGCGACGGTGATCCTTATCAGTGACGGTTGGGAACGGGGCGACCTCGACCTGCTGGCCGGCGAAATGGCGCGCCTGCGCCGCAGCGCGTTTCGTCTGATCTGGCTCAACCCGCTGGCGGGCTCGCCCGGCTACGAACCGCTCGTGGGCGGCATGCAAACCGTCCTGCCCTTCTGCGACGAGTTTCTGCCCCTGCATAACCTGCACAGCCTGGAACAGGTCGTAGTAACAATCAACAGCTAGCAGCAGGTGGCAAGTGGCAGGCAACAGGCTGGGGCGCTACCGGGCGCTAAGTTCGCCCCCGGCCAGGTCGAGCCGCCAGATGGTGCCGGCGTCGTCTTCCAGCAGCGCGCCCGTATCAGACAGCCATTCGGCGATGCTGTAGCGCCGGTCCTGTGGCTCGACCAATATCTCGGCCGTTTGCTCTGCGGCGTTGACCAGCACCACGGCCGTCCCCGTTTCCAGCGTACAGGGGTTGGTGGCCATAACGAGCAGCACGGCCCGGCCGTCCGGCGACCACTGTATATCGGCGATGGCCCAGCCCTGGGCCGCTTCCGGCAGAGGGACAGGCTGCTCAACGCCGGTAGCTAGGTCGCGCAAAAGAAAGCCACGGCCGTACGAAGCGTTGACCGCCAGGCGCGCCTCATCCGACGACAGGGCCATCACCAGGCCGATATACGGCGCGATCTCGCTCACCTCACCGCTCTGCAGGTCGAGCCGCCATAGATCGCCGCCGTTGGCCAGCATGCTGCAGCCATCGGGCTGCGCGACATTGGCGTAATAGAGGTAACGGCCGTCTGCCGACCAGCGCACGGGCTGCGGGTAGGTCTGCCCCAGGCCGGCGCCGCGCCACTCGCTGACGGCCGTCCAGGACTGCGGCCCGTCCACCTGATCCACCACCAGCTCCACGAAGTAGCGGCCGTTGGGGAACGTCTCGTCCCCTTCCTGCGGCAAAACGGTGTCCGAGGTTCTGACGATGGCCCGCCAGCGGCCGTCGGGGGAGAGATCTTCGCTGATTATCGGCGCGACCGCTTGTTCGCCAGGCTGTTTCACTTTCGTAAAACGAAGGGAGCCGTCCGCCTGCGCTGCGAACTGCACCAGCTCATTTTCTTGCGGCATATACGACGAGATCGGCACACCGATATACAGGCCCTCTTCGATGGTTTCGTCCTCGCTGAGCACCACGGCCAGGTTATTAAGATGCCAGTAGACGCGCAGGGGATCAAGCGCCATTATCTCCGCCGCCCACAGCGTTGGCGGCACTTCGATAAAAGGCCCGTCGGCCGCAGCGCCGCCGCCGGATTGGTTAAAGGCCACGACCATCTCCATCGCTGCCTGCGTCAGATCAGAGAAGCCCGTCCCCGCTTCATTCAGGCCCGTACTGGTGGGCGCAGCGCTTGGCGTAGCCGCGATCACCGGTTCCGCGGGCGCGGGCCGCAGCAGAAACAAGGCCAGCGCTGCAGCCGTCACCAGCACCAGGACCACAGCCCCCGCTTTCAAACCACCTGAGCCGCCCGTTGCAGCCGCGGCCATTCCTTCCGCCTGCGGCTCGTTAGACGCCTCCGCTGTCCCTGGTCTGCTTTTTTCATCCTGTTCGGGCAACATGGCATCTCTCCATATTTTCTCCTACATCATGCACCACAAAGCCCCATTCGTATAGCTCCCGCTGATTCAAATCTAATCTATGCCCCGCCATGCCGGCCACAGGGCCGGCGCCTGGTAGGCAGCGCTCTCTACCCCTGGCCCGCAAGCTGATTTTGCGTCGCCCAGCGCAACTCGGGACATATTGTCCCGGCCACTTGGGACGGCCGTCTCATGACGGGCGGCGCCGGCGCGTATACCGTATCTACAGGGCTCATTCACATATCATTTCTTTTGCCATAAGGAGTTCACTCATGCAACGTATTGCCGCCATTACTTTACTCATCGGCTCGGCCGTCGCCTGGTTCGGCGAAAGCAGGCCCATCATCGCTGAAGTCTATGGTGGAGCGCCCAATCCCCAGCAGATTATTGACAGCGACCCCTCCGCCTGGACAGCGGCCATGGTCCTCATGGTGCTGGGCGCATTTGTTGCCGCCATTGGGTTGGTCCTCTTGGCCCGCCATCTGCAAAGCCTCACGGATGACCAGAATGCCAGGCGGGCCAGCGCTATTGGTGCGGCCGCGGCCTTGATCAGCGTGCTCTGCTATGCCGTAGTCCGGTATTACAACATCACCCTGCCCTGGGAAACATCAGGCCCGTTAGAAGTACCATTGGACGTCGCCTTCTTCGCCCTTTGGCAGATCGGGTTGATCCTCATCGCTTATGCGCTGCTGCGCACCGGCTATCCCAACTGGCTGGGCTGGCCCGTGATCGCCTTGGCCGCGCTGATGCTGGCCGGCAGCCTGGTCGCCGGTGGCCTACCGCCGGCCCTTTACTATTTCGCGGTGCTCTTCATGGGCATCGCCCTGCTCTTCGTGCGTGAGCCGCAGCCGGCGGCCGCTCCGCAGATGGAAGGTGCCGGTGCCTAACACTTACCGAGACTGGAAGCCAGGCGTAAACGAGGTGCCTGGTTTGGCATGGACAATGCTGTATTGAAAAAGTTGGAGGTAATGAATCAATGAATCAATCAAGTTGGAACCGCTGGTTTTTACTGAGCGGCATTTTCTTTGTCATCCTGTACCTGGTACCCGGTATTCTGGTCGGCGGGCAGGTCGGCTTTATGCCCGACGGGCAGGCCATACTCGCCTTTATGAGCAGTAATGCCCAGACCGTCTACCTGGCCGGCTACCTGGGCACGCTGTCCGCATTCTTTCTGCTGTGGTTCGCCGGCAGTCTGCGCGGCGTCTTGAAAGGCGCGGCGCCGGCCGGCGATCCACTGGCCGATATCGCCTTCGGCGGCGGTGTGGCCGCGGCCGTCCTGATGGCCGCTGCCCACGCCGGCTTTGGCGTATTGTCCGAACGCGCTGCCTCGGCGGCGGGCGTGGGTCCCGACGCCGCCGTGGCCACGATCGACACCTGGGGCTCGCTCAGCGGCGTGGCCTTACCGATCGCCTTTGCCGCCATGTGCGGCGCGACGGGGCTGGCCCTGGTGCGAACCAAGATACTGCCGGGCTGGTTTGGGTGGGTCAGCGTTTTGCTGGCTCTCGCCCTGCTCACGCCAGTTTCATGGGCGGTGCTGACGCTGATCCTTATATGGCTGGTCGTGATCAGCCTCTGGCTCTTTTTCCGTATGGGCCGTGAACCGGCGGCCGATTGAATCGCGATGCCATCTGGGCCATCACGGGCAACCCCAGGCTGGCCGCTGTAAGCCCTGGGTACAGCGTGCAGCCATCGCCTAGCCCGCTGCGCCATCAGGACCAGGCCAACGAAGTGGACGGCACGAACACGAAGGCGATTTTCTCTCTATGACTTCTTTCGGCAGATCTACCGACTGTTAGGAGCATCCCATGAGCGAAATAGTATTCAAGCGCAGCAGAGAATTAATGGAATTGCTGGCATTGCCGCCGGAGACGACACGAGCGGCCCTAATGCGGGCAGTCGCCGAGAGCCGCACCCTGGTAGCCAGGGGCCGGCCAGGGTTTGACGACGCGATCGACGTCGACAATGTCGTCGAACTACTGCCCAGCGGGCCGGTACGGGCGCGAGAGCGGCCTGTTGGACGCCTGCGCAGCCTGCAGCCGCAGCTGCTGGGGCGCGAGCCACGCTACCTGGTCCAGGTCCTGGCCGTATTGTGCGCCGATGACAATGGTGACAATGCCTCCTCCAAAAAGATTACGAAAGCGATGCTCGAGAACTTCTTTCAAGGGCTCACCAATTTCTATGCTCCGGCGGGCATCCAGTTCACCTTCAATCCAGCCCAAGACACCGTGGAGCTGTTCAACACGATGATCAATCAGGACTTCACCGTGCCGGCCTCGGCGAACCTTGACGCGGAGGCGCCGCCCATGAGCGCGGCCGCGATTCAAGCCTCTTTCGATGCGCATAATGCGGCCCGCAGTGCCTGGGCGCGCGACAATCATCGCGGCAAGTTGGTGATCTACTTCAGAGCGGGAACGCGCATTGACTGGCATCAGAACAGCGGTAAATGGATTGTCTCCAGCGGAAAGGTCGGTGCCTTCTCTGGGACAGAGCATGAGTTCGCGGCTATGAACCAGATGCCGGAGCTACTGCTCGCAGCCCATGAACTGGGCCATTATTTTCACCTTGCGCACACCCACAGCGGCGCGACTGAATTAAGCGCGAGCGACAAGGCCCTCTATCCCGACCCCGACAATTTCACGGCTCATTGGGAAGGGCGCAAGAATCTACTGCTTGGCAAAGTCAGGGAACGGATCCGTAGTTACGTGGACGACCATAATCATCCTGCTGAAGCGGGATTGGAAGCGCTGAATGCCGACGGCCTGCTGGACACGCCACCCGACAGCGGCCCGCAGCTTATCCTCTATGTACACGGAAACAGCTGCAGTCCGATGCCGGTCGAGGTGACCGTTGCGCTGCAGAGCGGCAATCGGGCATACACGGTCAGCCCGGATCAGGACAACATCATGTCCTACTTCTTTCGCTGTTCGGGAGCCAAACATTTTTCCAACCAACAAATCGACAAGATGCGCAGAGCGCTTGAGCAGCCAGCGTTTGCGGAGCCCCACATCCTCTCACGGCATCATCTGATCGCCTGACATGCAAGCGCAGTCTGGCCTAGACACTCTTTTGCGGAGACTGAATCATGAAGCTGCTTAGTTATCCTACTACTGCAAAATTGACAATTGCCGCCGGGATCACCGCCGCCATGACCTCGCTCGTCGTTCTCACCGGCTTTGGTTCCGGCAGCTGGCTCCTAGGCGGCCTGGGCGATCTGCTGGATGTACTTAATTCCCTGCTGGTTATTCCTCTATTTCTGGCCCTTGGCGCTTTAACCGGGGCACTCAATGAGCCGGCCGGGCGATTTGTTCAAATCATGGGCGTGGCCGGAGCATTGGTTAGAATGGCCGGCGCCTTCCTGATTGTCAGCGGCATCATGGCCTACGAGCAGGCGGTGCTCCTGGTCAATGGCGGCGCAGGGTTGATGGGTATCGCCATCCTCCTGTTCGCCGCGGTGAACCGCACCAGGCCGGCCCTTAGGAGCAGCTACCTGATTTTCAGCGCCATGGTCGGTGGCGTGATGGCCTTAAGCCTGTTGGGGCTGCTGCTGAATGATCAGTTCACGCCCCTCCTGCGCGGCGAAGTGAGCTTTGCCGAGGCCAACCCCCTTGTGGTGGCGCTGCTCTTGCTCTCCCCCCTATTTATCCTGGGTTACCCCATCTGGCTGCTGTGGACCGGGCGGCTCCTGCTCAAGAGTACGCTTGGGTACCCTGATGTCTCCGCGGCAGCGGCGTAGCCGGATCATGGACCATTGGCCAAGGGAACGGTGTAAAAGGCAGCCCGGCAGCGCAGAACTTGGATCATCATGGGTCAAGAAACCAGAGGCTCCGAGCCGGGCAATGACACAGCGCATAGCATACTGAACTTGACCCCCAGAACTGGAAATGTGCAATGGTAAGTATCTTTACAGATGGTGTTGAAAGCGGCCTCGGCTATGGGGCAAATGCGGCTAATGACATGGCCAAGACGATATTCGGCGATATGTTCAAGCGCACCAGCCACAATGTCGGGATAAGAGTGCGCGGGATGTCCGCCACGCAGTTGGTCGCCTGGGAAAAAGGGCATCTTGATCTGGTCACCCGCTTCCAGGATGGCACGATTCGCAACAAGTCCTGGGATGAATCATCTGGGGCATGGTGGCCGGGTCAAGAGGAATGGGCCAATATTGGGGGCGCGTGTGACACGCCGCCGCTGATATGTTCCTGGGGGCCGGGTCACATTGACGTCGTCGCTCGTTTCAAAGACGGGACGATTCGTAACAAATCGTGGGATACCAGCACGGGAAAGTGGTGGCCGGACCAGCTCGCGTGGGCCAATCTCGGCGGTGATGGCGACGGGCCGCCGGCCGCTTGCGCCTGGGGGCCGGATCATCTGGATGTGTTCGCTCGCTTTAGTGATGGATCAATTCGCAACAAAGCGTGGGATGCCTCAACCGCTGCATGGTGGCCGGGCCAGACTGAATGGGCCAACCTGGGCGGCGACTGCGTCGCATCGCCGGCCGTCTGCGCCTGGAGCCCGGGCCATCTAGACCTGGTCGCGCGCTTTAGAGATGGCACTATCCGCAACAAGGTCTGGGACGCTGCCACTGGCAAATGGTGGCCCGGTCAAACTGAGTGGGCCAACCTCGGCGGCAGTGGGATCGGATCACCCGCGCTCTGTGCCTGGGGACCCGGTCACCTCGATCTGGTAGCCCGTTTTCCCGACGGCACGATCCGCAACAAAAGCTGGGATGTTTCTACCGGCAAGTGGTGGCCCGGCCAAATTGAGTGGGCCAACCTAGGCGGCGACTGTGCTGGCGACCCCGTCATGTGCGCCTGGGCTAATGGACACATCGATCTCGCGGTGCGCTTTAAGGATGGCACCATCCGCAACAAGAGTTGGGATGTCTCAACCGGCAAATGGTGGCCCGGTCAAACTGAGTGGGCCAACCTCGGCGGCGATTGCCTGGGCGATCCAGCCATTCATGCCTGGGGGCCAGGCCATCTCGACCTGGTGGCCCGCTTCAGTGATGGCACAATCAGGAATAAAGTGTGGGACCAGAGCACCAAGAGCTGGTGGCCCGGCCAACAGGAATGGGCCCATCTTGGCAGCACACAGCCATGAGCCGGTCGCGCCGCTGAGGTGCGTGAAGCGAATGCCCGCCCGCTCCTTGTGCCCGCATGAGGTCGATACGGGCGTTGCGGTAGCGCGTGCGGCCGACACAGGTATAATCATATAATAATTGACGATATCGCCTGCAGGATGGAGAAGCCCGGATCTTATCCCGGGCTTCCCTAACTTGGATCGAACAGCCTATGCAACTGGCGCGCCTCCACACTGCCGCTACCATGCCCCGCATTCTCGACGTCGCCCTGCGCGCGCTGCTGATCCTCTTCGGGCTGCTGGTTGCCGTCTCCTCTGCCTACAACATCTATCACGCGCTCGCGACCGGTGACGCCGATCCCCAGCTGCTCATCTTGCCCGCGGTGACTTTGATTCCTTTCATCCTGGGCTGGCTTATAGACCGCAAACATCCCGGACATCGCATCGCGCTCTTGTTTCTGGTGATGGCCTATGCCTCGGCGCTGAGCATCATCGTCGTAGCGGCGGGAAGCCTGCATGAGGCGCGGGGGTCACAGTGGCTGTCCCCGGCGGCCGAATCGATCGCTCGTGTCCTCGGACATTCTCTATACATACCCAGCGTCTTCATCCCCCTGTTCCTAATACCGCTTTTCTTCCCCACAGGCAGGCTGCTTTCAGCTCGCTGGCGCCCAGTAGTAGCCATCATTGTGGTGAGTATGGCCTGGATGTTCATCGCTACGGCCCTGCGCCCCTGGCCCTGGCCCGCGTACGGCATTCCCGATACCCGGCCGCTTAACGGCATTCCCGGGTCTGAGCCTTTTTTTGATGCGGCCCTGACCCTGCAGTCCATCGTCACTGTGCCGGCTGAACTGCTGGCCATATTCTCCGTCCTCTTGCGCTTTTTTCGGGCACGCGGCGTGGAGCGGGAGCAGATGAAATGGCCCATCCTTGCCGTCTTGATCATTGTTGGCATAGCGATTATACGGCTGCTTATTCCCGAGCTAGAAACCTGGGAAGTGGCCTGGGGTTACCCACTCACATGGACTATGGCTATGCTGCTACCCATCTCCGTCGGCATTGCTATCCTGCACCATCGGCTGTGGGACATCGATATCGCCATCAGCCGCACCTTGCTCTACGGCGGGCTGACTGTCCTCATTGTTACTCTCTATGTATCCATTGTCGGATTGTTGGGATATCTATTCCAGACGCAGACAAATATCTACAGCGGCCTGGTCGCGGCGGCGATCATCGCTGTGCTCTTCCAGCCGCTGCGCGATCGCCTGCAGCGCCGTGTCGACCGCCTGCTCTTCGGCGAGAGGAACGATCCCGCGGCCGTACTAACCCGTTTAGCGCAGCAGACACAAACCACCGGCCCACCGTCGGCGCTCTTGCCCAACCTGGTCGAAACCATCGCCTTAACCTTGAAACTGCCCTATGCCGCCATCTGGCTGCCGGCAGATGCGGAACACGCGCAGCCCGTCGCCGCCTGGGGCGGCGCGCCGGGCCGCACAGAATCTTTGCCGCTGACCTACCATCAGGAGACCATCGGCCACCTGTTGGTCGGTCAGCGCGGGCCGAACGAGCCTTTCGACGCGCACGAATCAGCGCTGCTGGCCGCCGTGGCCGCGATCACGGCCACGGCCGTGCACGCCGTGCAGCTATCCGACGAGCTGCGCCACTCGCGACGGCGGATCATCGCCGCCCGCGAAGACGAGCGGCGGCGGCTGCGGCGCGACCTGCATGACGGTCTCGGCCCGCAGCTCGCCAGCCAGACGCTGGGGCTGGAAGCGGTGGCGCAGCTCATGCCCGAAAACCCGCAGAAGGCACAGGCCCTGCTGGTCTCACTCATGAAACAGGCCGAGGAAGCAACCGGCGATGTGCGCCGCCTGGTCTATGATCTGCGCCCGCCGGCGCTGGACGATCTGGGCCTCCTCGGCGCGCTGCGCCAGCGCGCCGACCGCTACGAGGTGGGCGGGCTGCGTTTCCATTTTATCGTCGGCGATCCGCTGCCCGCGCTGCCCGCGGCGGTGGAGACGGCCGTCTACCGCATCGTCCAAGAGGCGATGACCAACGTGGTGCGGCATGCCGGGGCCACGCGCTGCACCGTCCGCCTGGGCTGCCAGGACAGCGACTTCATCGCCGAAATCCGTGACAACGGCCGCGGCCTGCCGCCCCACTATGAGGCTGGGGTCGGACTGTTGGCGATGGAGGAGCGGGTGGCTGAACTGAACGGGCAGCTCACGGCAGAATCACTCCCAGGCGGCGGCACGCGCGTGTGGGCCAAGCTGCCCCTGGAGGCCAACGGTGGCTGAAGCCGTAATACGCGTCCTGATCGTCGATGACCATCCCGTTTTCCGCTTCGGCCTGCGCGCGCTGCTGGAGTCGCAGGCCGACATGGCGATCGCCGGCGAAGCTCAGAGCGGCGAAGAAGCGGTCGCCCTGGCCCGATCGCTGCAGCCTGACGTGGTCCTTATGGATGTGCATTTGGGGGGCCTGAACGGTATCGAGGCCACGCGCCAGATCGTCACCGGCGCGCCGGGCACGGGCGTACTGATCATCACTATGCTCGATGACGACACTGTCTTCAGCGCCATGCAGGCCGGCGCGCGGGGCTATTTACTCAAGGGGGCGCAGGGCAGCGAGACCTTGCGCGCGATTCGCGCCGTGGCCAACGGCGAAGTTATCTTCAGCCCGGGCGTCGCTAGCAAGATGTCCGCTTATTTCGCGCGTGGCGCCGGAAAAGATAACGAGCCCCTGTTCCCCGAGCTCACGCCGCGCGAGCGCGAGGTGCTGGATCTCTTAGCCCAAGGGTTGACCAATAATGCCATCGCCGAAAAATTGGTCCTCAGTCCCAAAACCGTCCGCAATCAGGTCTCAACTATCTTCAGTAAGCTGCAGGTTGCCAGCCGCTCGGAAGCGATTGTCAAAGCGCGCGATGCGGGCCTGGGTGATGCATGACCTCGAATGCGGCCCAAATAGTAAAAAGGCGCTAGCTAGCCACCGGTGAACTTCGTTTTGTAGCCCAGCTTCTGCAGTTCTTCGGCTATCTTGTCGCGCTGGTCGCCCTGAATCTCAATCGTATCCTCTTTCACCGCACCGCCGGTGCCGCACTTATTCTTTAGCAGTTTGCCCAGCGCTTTCCTATCGTCCGGCGTTAGCTGCAGATCGTAAATCACGGTCACCGTCTTGCCGCCGCGTCCTTTTTTCTCGCGCCGGATGGCGGCCGTTTGCTGCTCCGGCGGTAGACTCTTGGGCTTGGGGCAGCGGCAGGGATAGCTGCCGCAGCGCGGGCAGCGCTTCGCCGCCGCCGAGTCGGTCGAATAAACTACGTTGCGTTTTTTGCCTCTCATAGCCAGCCATTCTACCAGAATGGCTGTTTGCCGCGACCCCGCGAACTAATGTAAGTTCACAGAGAAGATCGGTTCCCGCAAGGGCGATTCGCGAATCGCCCCTACACCACGGTCTACGACCAAGCTGAAAGTGCCGCCCAACACCCAAACTAAATGATCTGCACCGATTAATTACCTGACAGATCATCAGCCTGCGTTGCGGATTGTCACTTGAGCTTCGGCTCGCGCCCCTTAACGGCCAGAATGTAACTTACGGATACAAGCAGTTAGCGGGGAGACTGCTACAATAGCCGTATGAATCTCTATCAAATGGGCGAACTATTGCTCAACTACGCCTTCAAAGGGGGCCTGATCACCGCCGGCGGCGGCATGTTGCTCATTTCCCTCGCAGCCGCACTTGGAATCCTGCACCAACCGCCAACCGACCGCCTGTTGATCTTGCTTGGCGACTACTTCCTAATTGGCGCACTGATTGGCGGGTTAGTGGGTCTGGTGGTCATCTTCCGCCAACACCGGTCTTGACTGCCCGGGCTTTACAACTGTCGCCCATATCCTTACACTGTTCAGACCGCTGAGGTACCCATGGTCCGAAACGAAACGTCTCTCACCATTCGCCAGATCGGCGTCGACGACGCCGGGGCCCTGCGCGAGATCCGGTTGGAATCTCTGCATGCCCACCCCGTTGCCTTTTCGGCCGACCCGGCCATCGACGCCGCCCGCCCGCTCAGCGAGTGGCAGGAGCGTATCAGGGCTAATCCCATCTTTATGGCCTGGGACGGCGAAACCGCGGCCGGCATGACCGGCTTTTACCGCAATCCCTCCTACAAGACGCAGCATCACGGCGTGATCTGGGGCGTCTACGTGCGCCCCGCCTACCGCGGCCTGGGACTGGGCGGCCGCCTGGTCACGGCCGCTGTCGACTGGGCGCGCGAGAATGGCCTCAAGATGGCTTACATCGCCGCCGCCGCCGGCAATACGGCCGCCATCCGCTGCTACGCCCGCTGCGGCTTCAGCGCTTACGGCTTGCAGCCTATGGCCATTTATCACGACGGCGTTTACCACGATGAGCTGCTCATGGCCCAGGCGTTATAACAAGCAGCAAGAAATAAAAAACAAAAAACGGCAAGCGACCCACTCGCCCCCTCGCTCCAACGCCCATTGCCCCTGCGCCGCTCCAGAGGGAGGAGAGAATATCTCTATAAACCGGATCGCTGCCTAACTCCCTGCAGGGCACGCTTCCAGATGAAGATACCGGCGGCATTCATCTTCGGTTAGCGAACGCGTTACGCGCGTTTTTGCCAACGCCAACAGATCTTCGCTGTTGGCGGCCAGCAGGCGTACAACGCCATCAGTGCCCGCCGTGGCGAGTAGTCGGCCGTCCGGGCTAAACGTCGTCGCAGTTGCCGCGTGCTCGAAATTTGCCAGTTGCTCGCCGGTGGCGGCGTCGTGAATGATAGTCTGTCTCGAATCAGCGACAGCCAGGAGAGTACCGTCGGGACTAAAGCCAGGTTTCCCGACAGTTTGCACATCATGCTCAAACTGCAAAACTATCTCCGGCACGGCCAGCGAATCAGCTTCTGGTGCAGGGAAAGACCAGACAATGACCTGGCCGCTATCATGACTTGCGGCCAAGCGCGAGCCGTCGGCGCTGAAAGTCATGAACCAGATAGTGGTAGGATCGCCCGCTAATGTCCATAGTTCCTGACCATTTGTTGGATCCCATACTTTGATGACGCCTTCCTCACCGCCGGTGACCAGCCAGCGGCCGTCCGCGCTGTAATTAACGGAATGAATGGTCCCGCTGTGGCCGGCGAGTTCAAGAAGTTGCTCACCACTCTCTGCATCCCACACTCTGGCGATCGCGTCGGCACCACCGCTGGCCAGGCGTTGGCCATCAGGCGCGTAACTGACACCTTTAGCCCCGCTAAAAAAGCCTTCCAGACTAACTTCGTGCGCGTCAATGACCAGCTTTTCTCCCCCCGACTCGACATCCCAGACACGAATGGTGCCGTCACTGCTGCTGGTAGCGAACTGGTTTCCATCCGGGTGAAAGTCAGCCTCTATAACCCAATCATCATGATCGAGAGTAGACCGCACTTCCCTGGCCTCCGTGTCCCAGATTTTCGCTGTGCCGTCGAGGCTGGTGGAAACCAGCCAACGGCCGTCTGGACTGAAGTCAACGTCAAACGCCGTATTATTGTGCGTGTACTGTCCAAACTCGCCGCTGTCTTCCGGGGAAACATCCCATATACGCGCCGTGCCATCGAGACTGCCGCTGGCCAGAAGCCTCCCATCGGGAGAAAAAGAAACGCCGAGCGTTTGCTTCCGGTGTCCGGAAAGCACCATTGGGCCGGGTTCAAGCTCACCATCTGCATACTCCCACAATCTGACATGGCCGTCGTAGTTGGACGCGGCCAGGCGCGTGCCGTCGGGGCTAAAAGTCAAGGCAGCCGAAGTCTGCGGATCAGGGGCCGAGGCATATAATTCGCCGCTCCGCGCCTCAAATACCAGCATATCTGTGTCGTCGCCCACAACTATATACTGTCCATCGGGGCTAAACACGGCATCGCCTGGATTAGTGCCGTCTATGACGAGCAGTTCGCGCCCCGTCGCTGCCTCCCAGACTCTGACCATCCGATCGTCGCCTACAGTGACTGCGAGCGTTCCGTCAGGGCTGTAGTTAACGGACCACACAGTTTCTCCATCGTGACAGCATAATGCTGCCGCTTCCACCCCATCCCCAGTCGCCAACGTCGCCGCCAAATCCCATATCTTCACAGCGCCTCCTGTAAGTTGGCTTGTGGCAAATTGTGTTCCCTGCGGATTGAAGGTTAAATCCTGGATGCCGCCGTCGCTGGCGGTAAACGTGAGTATCTCCTCACCGGTATCCGCGTCCAGAATGGCAACTATGCCTGGTAAGACTTGGTCACCCTGCCATTCCTCAATGGGCAACAAAATAGCGGATCCATCCGGACTAAATGCAGCGCGATTAACCCAGGTTTCGTGATCACTATCTAATCTATAGTCGAACAAAACGTCACCGCTGATGGCATCCCACATTACGCCGCCGCCCTCACCCGATGTAAAGATACGTCCTCCTTCAGGACTGTAATCCAACCAGAACGTCGGCAGATCATTAGAGCCGATCAGCGCCTGGCGTATACGGGAAGCCTGCACGGCCTGGTGCAAGGCTGCTTCTGCCTCACTTGTATGCGCTGTCCTAAGGGCCTGTAGGGCCAGCAAGATACTCAGTTCAGCATCTTCATCCAGGTTGGCCGCGGCTGCTGCCGCCAGTTCACGCGAGGTGGCCAACCGTGCCTGTGCTTCGGCCGTCTCTCGTTCCTCTTCGGCAGCCGCTCTCTGTATTTCGGCGTCCTCCCGCGCAGCACGCGCCTCTTCAGCGGCCGCTGCTTCAGCCATTGCCGCGCCATCGGCTGTTGCCGCCGCGGCCACGGCTAACATCTCGTTCTCTTCTGCCTCAGATTGGGCCGTGGCCCGCGCACCGACTGCGGCTACCGCCTGCGCTTCCCTGGTGCTTGCCAGGAGGAGATTGTCACGCGCTTCGTCGGCGTTCTGGGCGGCGCGACGGCCGTTAACAGCAGTCGCCGCAGCCAGAATGGCAGCTATGGCCAAGGCCCCTGCCAGAAGGAACGCCCGGCGGCGCAGACGTCTGGCGGCAGCACGCTGCTCTTCGGCTCGTTTCTTTTCCGTCTCCGCCAATTGGCGCGCGTTTTCCAGCTCTTGCTGCCGGCGTGCTTCCTCCTCCGCCTGACGTTCGCGCCGGGCTGCCAGGCTGAGTGCCAGGTACTCGTGCTCCTCTGGGGTAAGAATCAGGCTGCTGTTTTGTGCCCAGGCAGCCAACTGCTCAAGTCGCGTTTCGCGCAGCAGAAGACCGGGATCGCGGTCTTGCGCTATCCACTCATTTGCCAGGCTGTTGAGCCGCTGCTGCTGGTAAAGGTCATCTCTGCTCTCAGCCAGCCAATTGCGCAGACGCCGCCATTCGTCGATCAAGGCTTCGTGCGCTACATTCACCGTGGGCACGCGGGTCAGCGGATCGTAATCGAGCGTCAGCAGCCGCGCCGAAGCATAGCTGTTGATGATGTCGCGCAGCTGATCGTCGTCCGGGTACAACGCCAGCAGGGCTTCAAGTGATTCGCGGCGCCGAATTCCTCCGGCACCTGCTACCTCCTTCTCGTCAGCAATCAACCTCAAGAATATCTGGCGCAGCGCTTCTTGTTCTTGCGTATTTTGGGAAAGGTAGAGTGTCTCGGCACTTTGCGCCAGGGCGCCGGTCACGCCCCCTATTTCTTCATAGGCCACGTGAGTGAGCGCCTGGCCATCCCGGTTATCATAAAGTTCGGTTAACGCATACTGCAGCAGCGGCAGCGCGCCCGGTTGGTGCCGTACATCGTCAATGATCCGCGCCGCCAGACCTTCTTCAAAATAGACGCCGGCTTTTTCCGCGGGCTGCACAATCGCCTCTTCCAATTCCGCGGCGGATAGAGGTAAGACCGTCTCGGTATGATCACCGAGGAGCTGCCCGAATCGGGCATATTTTAAAGGGCGATCGTAATAATCCGCGCGCAGCGTAAGAACCAGCATCAGGCGGCTGTCGGAACCGCTCACAGCCTCGGTAAGGGCGTCTAAGAACCCCTGCCGTGTCTCCTCTTCCTCGACTAAGGTGAACAACTCCTCAAATTGATCGATAAGCAGAAACAAGCTCCCGCTTTTTTCCGGCAGGCAGCGCAATAGTGCGCGATTCAGACCCTGGCTATCGGCGTGAAGTTGGTCCAGCAGGCTATCAGGGGGATTCACGGCCACGCTCAGCAAAGCGGCTTCCAACTCCTCAAAGGGATTACGGCCCGGATGCATCTGCACGAAGAACCAATCCTCTGAGCCGGGCAGCGCCCCAGTGCGCAGAGCGGGGATCAGGCCGGCGCGCACGGCGCTGGATTTGCCGCTGCCACTCGGGCCAACAACGGCCAGGATTCGCTCGTTTACGCCGCCAGCCATCCTGGCCAGGAGGTTTCCCACCAGCTTCTCGCGACCGAAGTAATCGTTGGCGTCAGATTCGGTAAATGGCCGCAGCCCCTTATAAGGGTTGACGGCTTCTGCCCCGATCCTGGAAATCGTCAGCGGCTGTTGCTCTCCTTTTCCGGAGATTGCCCCGCTATAAGCAGTGTAAAGCGCCAGTGCATTTTGGAAGCGGAGCGCCGGATCTTTGTTCGTTGCCTTCCGGATCACCTCGTCAACGGCCGGGGGAACGTGGGAATGCTGTTCGTGGATCAGCGGTAGGGATTCAACCAACTGGCGGCGGCGCATTTCTTTTGGCGGCAGCGCAGCAAACGGATGTTCGCCAGTAATCATCTCATAGAGCAGCAGCCCCAGGTTATAAATATCGGATAGGGTGGTCGGCGGCGTTCCCCGCAGCTGTTCGGGAGAACTATACGCTACCGGGCTCGACAGCGCGTATGCGTAGTCGTTTTCCAGAGGATTCGGGGCCGGCATCCCGGGCTGCTCAACCAGCAAGCCGATTCCAAAGTCGGCGACATAGGCGTTTTGGTCCTCGTCAAGCAGGATATTAGCCGGCCGTATATCTTGATGGACGACGTTTTGCTCGTGCGCGAAGTTCAATGCGGATGTGATCTGCCCGAGCAGGCCACTGGTTGTCTCCAGGCTCAGTGGTCCGCCGGTCAATTCTTCGCGCAGGCTGCCGCCGCGCAGCCAGCGCATAACCAGGTAAGCGCCGCTGGGATCGCGCCAGTAATCATAGAGCGGCACGATGTTAGGATGTTCGAGGCGGGCCACCAGGCGCGCCTCAAATTCAAAGCGGCGGATGAAGTCCGGCTGGTTGGCAAGGCGCGGCAGGATCGTCTTGATGGCAACTTCACGCTGCACGGCCGTCTGGGTGGCGCGGTAGACGAGGCCATAGCGACCGGCTCCCAACCGCTCCTGAATTTCATAACCGCGAAGCCCTTGGGAAAATAGTTCTTTCTCCGTCAGCAGCCCCAGCTCCCGCGCGCGGCCGGCCGCCTCCTCGCGATTGTTGACGCCGAGCTTACCGTAAATCTGGCGTACGTACCATTTTACCGTGCTGTGGGCGACGGTCAGCTCTTCGGCGATCTGGCGGTTCGTTTTGCCCTGTCCTATTAGGCTCAGGATCTCTTCCTCGCGCGGAGTGAGCGGCTGCACGGTCAGCGCATTTGGCATATCACGACTATTCATAACGCTGCATTATACCTGATCATATGATAATTCCCTCCCCGGGGGAGGGTGATAGCGCTCAAGCTATCCGCTACAGTGGCCATACAGACGTCTGGTCAGGGCCGTTCCCGTGTCGCAGGAAGCCGGCCCGCATTTAAAAAGGCTGTGATAGCCCAAGCTCTCGCATACCAAAAGGAGGTAGCAATGAGAAGCTCCAATCGCACGGTCATGTTTACATTTTTGTTTCTGATCACCCTGTTGCTGAGCGCCTGCCAGCAGAACATGGCGTCCACGGCTGACGCGCCCGCGAATACCGCGAGAGAACCTGAAGCCACCGATGCCCCCGAGGCTGCAGCAACAAACGAACCTGAGGCCACGCAGGCACCCGAGGCTACAGCGACAAACGAACCTGAGGCCACGCAGGCACCCGAGGCTGCAGCTACAGAGGAACCTGAGGCCACGGAGGCGATGGAACCAGCAAGCGTAGAAGACAAGATCGCCAATGCCATGAGCGCCGGACCGGCGCCAATTGCCGGGGAGGCGACAATTCTAGATCATCCCCAGGGCTGGCCCGGGAACTGGCCTGATGAGCCAGCGCCGGAGCTGGTCGAGCTGCGCGCCGGCAGCAATGGCTGGACCTGCATCAGCGACCGTCCCGACACGCCGGGCAACGATCCTATGTGCCTGAATGACACCTATCTGGAAGTGTTCCTGTCACAGTTCAATCTCGTTGACGCGCCGTCCAGCGGGGTTGGTTTTGGCTACATGCTCCAGGGCGGCGGCCCAGTCGGCAGCCCGCCCCACCTGATGGTTTTCGTGCCCGAAAGCAACGAAAGCTTCGACGTATTCGGCACGGAGCCAGGGCCATTCCCGTGGATCATGTTCCCGGAGACCACGCAGCAGCATCTCATGGTGCTAGTCACGCCGCCAACCGAGGCTGTAGACGCCGCGGAGGACAAGATCGCCAATGCCATGAGCGCCGGACCGGCGCCAATTGCCGGGGAGGCGACAATTCTAGATCATCCCCAGGGCTGGCCCGGGAACTGGCCTGATGAGCCAGCGCCGGAGCTGGTCGAGCTGCGCGCCGGCAGCAATGGCTGGACCTGCATCAGCGACCGTCCCGACACGCCGGGCAACGATCCTATGTGCCTGAATGACACCTATCTGGAAGTGTTCCTGTCACAGTTCAATCTCGTTGACGCGCCGTCCAGCGGGGTTGGTTTTGGCTACATGCTCCAGGGCGGCGGCCCAGTCGGCAGCCCGCCCCACCTGATGGTTTTCGTGCCCGAAAGCAACGAAAGCTTCGACGTATTCGGCACGGAGCCGGGGCCATTCCCGTGGATTATGTTCCCGGAGACCACGCAGCAGCATCTCATGGTGCTGGCAAGCTGAGCCGGCAGAGGTCCGCTTCTTTTCCCTTTCTTAAGCAAATGCCAGGCACTTGATAATGTAGCCTATCTTTAGAGATGGCTGCCCAAGTGCCTGGCAATCATCATCGGGGCTAAAGCCAGTTCTCTGGCTTTAGCCCCTTTTTCTGCCTTCCCGCCCCTACCTGTCAACCTGCCACTTGCCACCTGCCACTTGCCATCTGCACCCTACAACGCCGGATTCAAAACAAAATGAACCGTAAACAACACGATCGATGCCAGGGTATACAGCGTCAGCACATTGTTCACGTAGCGCTGCTCGTCCAGCAGCTCCGGCCGCATGAACAGCGGAACAATAAAGGGCGGCGGCAGAACCAGCAGCGTAAAGAGCGCGACCTCATACGCGTGGCCCAATCCCAGCACGTTGCGAATGACGACGGCATTGATCAGGAACGCCAGCGGCAGCAAAATGGCTAATCGGATAAGCACCGGCCGTGACGCTTCGCCGATCCCTGCGCGATCCAGCTTGATGCCGTAGCCAACATTAATCAAGATCAGCGGGATGGTCAGGCTGGCCAAAAATTCCAGCGTCGACAGCGCCGCCCCCGTCACGGGCAGTCTTTGCAACGCCTCCGCCCAGCCCAGGACATTAAACAAAAGACTGAGCAGGATGGCAATTACCACCGGCGAACTCAAGAAGGAGCGCAGCAGTTCAGACAGCCGCTGGATGCCATCTCGTTCGCGCAGCAGCAGGGGCAGAAAAACGAACCAGATAAACAGTTCGTGCCCCAAATCAACTACGGCGAACGTGCCGATATGGGCTAGGCCGTAAGCGCTGCCGAAGAGGCTCACGCCCAGCATGCCATATTCAAAACCGGTCATCAGGAATTTGAAATAAGGATGCTGCGGCTGCACGCGCGGCCCGAGAAAACGGCCGAAAATAAACAGAACCACGCAGAGGCCGAAGATAAAAGCCGCTAGGGCCAGAAAGGAAGGCTTTAGTTCGACGTGCAGGAAAGAAACAAACAGCACGGACGGCAGCGCGACATTGACCACGATCTTGCGCAGCCCCTCGACCACCTCCTCGCTGATAAAGGCCGCGCGCCGCATCCAAAAACCCAGGGAAAGCAGGAAAAGGATCGGCAAGACGCGGTTAATAATCTCGATAGTCTGGATCTCCATGACGCTCCCGGATACGGCTCCTCTTTGATGGCCTGGGTCGCGGCCGTAACGGCTGAATTATCGATGAGCGGGGAAATCCTGGCAAACAACAACAGTCATCAAGCAGCGGCCCGTTCATCACTTGCGTTATACTTACGATATTTAGGTATGATGTAATGAGCCCGCTAAAGAATGGTTCTGATCCTCCCGGCAACTTATCGCTGCCGTTGAATTCCTTTATAGGCCGCCGGCGGGAAACGGCCGATGTCACGCAGCTGCTGGTTGAAAACCGCCTGCTGACCCTGACCGGCGCCGGCGGCTGCGGCAAGACGCGGCTGGCTATGCACGTGGCCCGCGACCAACAGGCGACCTACCAGGACGGCGCCTGGCTGGTAGAGTTCGCTGCTCTCTCCAATGCAGCGCTGGTTCCTCAGCTGGTCGCCTCCGTTCTGGATGTGCGCGAGAAACCTGGACGGCCGCCCGAGCAGTCGCTGGTTGCCTTTTTGCGGCCGCGAAATCTGCTGCTTCTCTTGGACAACTGTGAGCACCTGCTGCCGGCATGCGCGCCCCTGGTCCAACTGCTGCTCGAAAACTGCCCCAATGTGCGGATCCTGGCCACCAGCCGCGAACCGCTGGGCGTGCTCGGCGAAGCAGTGTGGGTTGTACCGCCGCTTTCGCTGCCGCGGCAGCAGCCCTGGAGCAGCCCGTCCAGCGAAAGAGAGTCGCTCGTCGCTTACAGGCGCGCGGAGGCTGTCCAGCTCTTCGTCGACCGCGCGCGAAAGGCATCGCCGGATTTTGAATTAACGGCCGATAATGGACCGTGGATAGCCACCATCTGTCGCCGGCTGGATGGCATACCCCTGGCCATCGAGCTGGCCGCTGCCGAAGTACGCTATTTTTCGCTGCGCCAGATTGCCGCCAGGCTGGACGATCGTTTTTTACTTCTGACCAATACGCTGCGCACAGCTCCGGAAAGGCACCAGACGCTGGAGGCGGTTTTGGATTGGAGTTACGCCCTGCTGGCGGAGGCCGAACAAGAGATGATCAACCGGCTCTCCATCTTTGCTAACGGCTGGACGCTCGAAGCCGCGGCGGCGGTGTGCGCCCCCTCGGAGGATAAGACCGCTGCTGCCCTGAACAACCTGGCGCGCCTGGTGGATAAGTCGCTGGTGGTTGTCAAACCAGCGGATGGCGATCGTCGTTATTATCTTCTAGAAACCATACGCCATTATGCGTGGCAGAAGCTGGCGCAAAGCGGCGAGGAAGTAGTAAACCAAACCAGGGACAGGCATCTCGACTATTTCACGCGCTGGGCCGGGGCCGAGGCCAAACAGTTGATAGGGCGGCAGCAGGCAGTCTGGCTGGAGAAATTTAACATCGAGCACGACAATGTGCGCGCTGCCCTGGAATGGAGCCGGCTTTCCCCGGGCAAAGGGCCAGAAGGGCTGCGCCTGGCAGCCGCTTACGCCCAATTCTGGCGCCTGCGCGGCTTTCACAACGAGGGCCGGGCGCGACTGGAGACCGCCCTGGCCGCATCCGATAGAAAAATACGGAAACGCACGCGCGCTATGGCGCTGCTCTGGGCCGCTAACCTGGCTTACCTGCAAAGCGATTATGAAGCGACACGCGCGCTGGCAAAAGAAGGGCTAAAAATCAGCAAGACTCTCGGTCCGGCAGGAGCCCCCGGCATCGCCAAAGCATTAGATATCCTCGGGGAAATGGCCACAGAGATAGGAGACTACGAGGCTGCCGGACCACTTCTGGAGGAAGCGCTGCGCATTTACGAGGAGATCGGCGACACACGCGGCAGCGCCGATATGCGCATGCAGCTGGGGTGGGCAGCGATGCGCGAAGGGAATTACGGCAGGGCAGCAACATGGTTGGTACAGGCCCTGCGACTCTTCCGCCTCCTAGACGAAACGGCGCTGATAGCTATCGGCCTGGGTGGCCTGGGAGAGTTGGCCGTGCGGCAGGGCCGGTATGAAGAGGCGCTCGCACTGCTGGACGAGAGTCTGGCCTTGCGCCGCGAGCTGGATAATCCATGGGGTATTGCCAGCGCATTGGGTACCCTCGGTTGGATCGCGCTCTTGCTGCGTGACTACCGCCGTTTGCGCCTGCTGCTGCGCGAAAGCCTGGAGATTCGTCTGGCCATCAGCGACCAGGGTGGTACTGCCTGGTGTCTAGAAAAGCTGGCCGAAGCCGCTGTATTGGAAGCGACAGCCCTGCCCTCTCCCTATCGCCGGCGCCTGCGTGAACGGGCGGCGCGTACCTTTGGCAAGGCGGCGGCTTTGCGCGAAGAAGTCAGCTCCGTGATCGATCCCGCCGATCAGGCGTCCTACCAACAGACCCTGGACAAGCTGCGCCGGGCGCTGGATAAAACGGCGTTCGACGCCGCATGGGAAGAGGGACGGCTTACGCTGCTGGAGGAAGTAGTGCAGCGCGCCCTGGCGCCTGCGCTGACGGCAAAGGATGCCGCCGCGCTTTCGCAGTCCCAGGCCAATAAAATCCGTTTTGGTGGCCTGACGCCGCGCGAGCAGGAAACGGCCGTTTACATAGCCGGGGGAATGTCAAACCGTCAGATCGCGGATACCATGACCGTAGGGCTCAAGACGGTGGAAACCTATGTATCACGCATCCTGAACAAACTTGGCTTTGAGTCCCGCGTGCAGATCGCCACCTGGGCGCTGCAGATCGGGTTGGCCGAATCCCTCGCGGACGATTCCTGACAACCAATAAGCGCATTTATCCAGCGTTCGCCCTGTCCCCAACTGCGCCACGCCACATTGTCGGGTCGTAGCCATCCTGTTTGTAGAGTTTTCCCTGACGACATCTTGTGCCATGTCAGCTAGGGTAGAAGCATGTTGGTCATTTAGTCTAGCGGCAGTTCCAAACTGCTAAAAGGAGAAAGAACACATGCCTCGCTATCTAGTTGAACGTACATTTCCTGAAGGCCTCGCGATTCCTACTAATGAAACAGGCGCCAGTACGTGCCTCACCGTGGTGGGCAACAATGCCCAGGAACAGGTTACGTGGGTTCATTCCTATGTAACCAATAACAAACAGAAGACTTTCTGCATCTATGATGGCCCTTCGCCAGATGCGATTCGCGCCGCAGCCGGTCGCAATGGTCTTCCCGTGGACAGCATCACCGAAGTCCGTGTGCTGGATCCCTATTTTTACGTGTAGGAGGATTGCGATGAAAAGACGTACATGGATCGCCATTGGCATAGCGTGTGCTGCGATTTTGGCCGCGGCGACGATCGTTTTCGCCTCGCGCAACGACGACCTGGCCCGTGTTCGCCGAAGCACAGCCGGCTTTCAACGCCCTGAGGTCGCGCAGGCCGCCGGTTGGGACCTGGTACCCGGCCTGGATCATTGTTTTGACAATCCTGGCGTGGGCGCGATGGGTTACCATTACATCAATACCGCCTTGCTGGACACCGAGCTTGATCCTTTGCGGCCGGAAGCGATGGTTTACGAACTGCGGCCTAACGGCCAGCTCAAGCTGGGAGCGGTGGAGTACATCGTCCCCGCCGCAGATTGGGATGCGATCAGCAGCGAACTACCCGCCCTGCATGGGCAAAGCTTCCACCTCAATGAGGATCTGGGTGTCTACGTGCTGCACGCCTGGATCTGGAAACACAATCCGGCCGGCATGTTCGAGGATTGGAACCCGCGTGTCTCCTGCTGAAACTCGCCGCCATGCCGCTTGGTCCGGAGTGTATCGTGCGGCCTGGCCCAAGTCAGGCCGCACGCTCTTTTCTTCCCGCCAGCGGACGCCCGTTTGACCGGTCCAGGCTTGCACAGGGTGCATTTAGGCGCCAGGGGCAAGAGGGTGTTGGCATACCGGCATGGCCCAAGATTGCTACAGCGTTTTCGTCATGAAATAACGCTGCTGGCCCGGCGGAAAATCCGGCAGTTGGCCAAAGACCCGGTACCCCAGCCGCCGATAAAAGTCAGGCGCCTGAAAACTGAACGTATCCAGGTAAGCGTGCGCGGCGCCGTTCTGCCGCGCCGCCTCCTCCACTGTTTCCATCAATCGCCGGCCGAAGCCGCGCCCGCGCAGCCTTTCATCAACCCATAACAGGTCGATATAGAGCCAGCCCCAGTATGTTTCGCCGAGGATGCCGCCGTAAATCACCTCGCCCGGCCCCCGCACGACAAAGCAAAGGCGCTCAAACTGATTATCGCCGGCACGCTCACGATTGTAGCGGCTCACCCCGCGCCCGATAATGCCCCACGCCTCTTCTTCGGGCTCTTCTACACTCACAATTTGATACGTGCTGTCCACAGCCGGCTCCCTTAGCCATCCCCAATCGCGGCTAGACCGCTTCGCCAACCACCTCGTGATGCAGCTTGCGCGCGGCGATAAACGCCAGACCGTTTTGCGTCAGCGCCTCGGCCGTGCGGTTGGTCGCTTCGAATTTGTCGAGAAAATTCTGGGCCAACGCCTCCCAATCACCTGACGCAATCACCTCGTCCTTGTCACGAAAGTAATCCAGGATATCGGAAGGGTGCTGCCGTGTCTGTTCAACTGCCGGATCGCCACCCTCGTGCTTGGCCGAGATATTAGCCACATGCCCGGCTATCTTTACCAGCTCGTCGCGGCGGATATAGGGCTGGCGCACGATGCTCTTCCAGGTCTCGGTAATATGGTGCTCGAAGCGCACCACGTCTTCGAAGCCCAATTCCTTGCGAAACTCGGCCGTGATTTCCATCGTCTCGTTATTGATCGAGTTGCTCCAGTTGAAGCCGATCAACGGAGAGCTGCCATCGTCGCGGGCGAAAAGCTTCGCCCCCAGCAGCGTCCACAGCCCGGCATACGGGTTGTCATTGCCCATAAAAACCGAGATCTTGAACTCGATATCTACGCCCAGGCGGTAGAGTAAATAACCCAACAGAACGGTGCCCGGGTTGATATTCAACACCTGGCGCACGCCGTAGGTTGTGTAGTAATAAAGGAACTCATCCAGCCATTTCAGTGCGTACTCGTTGGGCTGGCCCACGCCGCCAAAATAGCCCGTGATCGTTTCCGGCCCGTTAAGATGAATATTGGCGCCGTCCGTGCCCTTGGTATCCAGCGTCTCCACGTAGCTGGCGCCGATGATCTCCATCGCCGCGGCGAAAGCCGGTAAATCGCCGTCGATCTCCTGTTCCTTCATCTTGCGCACGCGGATGAAGCGCCCGGGCATAAGCTGCCCCTGCTCAATCGCCCGCTCGGCGATCAGCTTCAGCCAGGGAAAATATTGCGCGGCGCTGATCTCCAGCGTGACGGCCATTGTTTCATCGAACGGCATTGTCCCCGCGCCGTTGCCAAGCACCTTGCGCCGGTACTCGTCGACGCTGATAAAACGGCCGCGCTCGCGCTGCTCGACCAGCCAGTCAAGGTCATCTAAATAAGACGGGTTCGTGGCCCGCACCCGCTCGCGTAGAGCCGGCAGCGCCCGCGCCGCCCGCGCCTGGGCGTTAATCTCCTCCGGCGTGCCGTATTTTTCGACCACGGCCAGGAAATCGCCCATCACGCGCCCATTAGGATTGAGCAAAATTCCGTTCAGCGCCTCCACCCGCTCCGGGGCTATTTCCAAACGTTTTAACAGGTTCTCGTCCATTGCTTTCTCCACTTTCCTCAGGTGGTGGGGCGGTTCACCAATCGCCTCACTGTCCTCTACTCACTGCCCACTGACAATTGACTCGCTGACTCACTGACAACTGCCCCATCCTAAAACGGTCCCTCATCCTCTTCAATAAGCGCCAGCAGTTCCTCGTACTCATTTTCCTGCATGCCAAAATAACGCTCCGGCTCAGGGAAGCGCTTGTCCGTCACTTCCTGCACGTACTGCCGCAGACCGTTGAGGATCACCTCGCCGGCGTTGCCGTATACCTTGGCCATGCGCGGCGTGAACTTGGGATAGAGCCCAAACAGATCGTGGTAAATAAGAAGCTGGCCGTGCGCGTACGGGCCGGAGCCCAGGCTCATGATGATACAGTTCTTCGCCCGTTCGGTGATTAAGCGGCAGAGGCTGTCCGGCACCAGTTCCAGCAAAATGCCGAAGGCGCCCGCCTCTTCCAGCGCCTTGGCGTCATCGAGGATTTTCTTGGCCTGCACCGCTCCCTTACCCTGCAGCCGGAAGCCGCCCAGGGCGCTGGCGCTCTGCGGCGTGAGGCCCAGGTGGCCCATGGCCGGGATGCCCGCGCGCACAATGGCTGCCAGGCGGCCCGCCATCTCCGCGCCGCCTTCCAGCTTAATGCCGTCACAGCCCGCCTCGGCCATGAAGCGGCCGGCGTTGCGCACGGCCGTTTCGTCGCTCGGCTGGTAGCTCATGTAAGGCATATCGCCGATCAAAAAAGGCGATGGTGCGCCGCGGCGCACCGCCTGCGTGTGGCGGATCATGTCCTCCATTGTCACCGGCAGCGTGCTGTCATAACCCAACATCGTCATGCCCAGGCTGTCGCCCACCAGGATCATATCGATCCCCGCCTGCTCCTGGAAATAGGCGGTCGGGTAGTCGTAACAGGTCAGCCAGGTAATCGGCGTCTCCTCCGCCACCTTCTTAAACAGGGTCAACAACGTCACTTTCTTGCGTTCGCTCATATCTCATTCACCCATGCCATTGATTGTTGACTACTAATCATTGGCTCGCCTGCAGCAGCCGGGCCAGGCTGCCCTGGGCCAGGATGTCATTGCTAATCACACCCAGGACGCCGCCGCCATTAACCACGGGCATCGCCGAGATTTCATAATGCTCCAGCTTACGCAGAACGTCAAGGATGTGGTCATCCGGATCGGCGCAGATAACGGTGCGGCTCATGATCTCGCGGATCGGCACATCGTCGCCGCAGCCCGTGGCCGTCGCCCGCGTGATATCCCAGTCGGTGACCACGCCGCACAGTTCACCACTGTTTGAGACTACAGCCAGCATGTCCCCTTTATCCGCCACCAAAACCGCCGCCGCCTCGCGCACCGTGCGCGCTTCTTCAATAGCCGGAATAGGCGCCATCAGCTCGGCCGCAGTGCGGTCACCCTCGCTGCTGGCGATACGGCCGATGGCGATCTTCTCCGCCGCTTCGCAGGGCAGGCAGTCCGGATCGGCCGTCAGCAAATCGATCAGCTCCTGCATGTTGCGCCGGATAACCGTGCGCACCTGTTTTTCCCCGGCGATGCGCCGTTCCTCCGCCAGCGCGGCGAACTCCGCGGCATGCTCTTCCAGCCAGGCGTCGACCGCGACGCGATCGCCCAACCGTTCCAGCGGGATCTGCAAATGAGGCGGCGACTTGAGCAGGTGCTCCTGCGCGGCAAAAATGACGCCGCCGGAATTGACCAGGAAATCGGTGGCGATCAACACGCCCTGCTGCCAGTAGACGGTTCGCTCCATGCGGCTGCGCGCCGCCTTGCGCGCCGGATCGGGCGAATAGGTGTTGGCGCCCTCAACAATCAACGTCCAGTCGCCCATGCGATCGACCGTCATCGAGCAGCCAGACGCCGGGTCCACTCCCAGGTAGTTGGCAATGGGTGCGGCCGGCACCAGGCAAAAAGCGGACTCGCGCAGCAAATCATCAGCGTCATTGGCGAACTTAGTGGGCGCGTTGCGCCTGCCGCTCAACTGCTGCTGGAAATAAGGCAGCGCGACGAGGCCCTCTTCCTTCTGCAGCTCCAGCAGCGCGGGCACGGGCAGGCCGTTCTTATCATAGATGTAGCCGCTGGCGTCGCTGATGCCCGTGATGCGCGGCTTTTGGCCCTCTTCCAGCTCGCTCAGCAGGCGCGCGACATGCGTGCCCACGGCGCCGAACCCCTGGATCAGCACCGTAAGCTCCTCGCCCCGCGGCCGTTCCAGGCCGGCAAACTGCGGCAGGACGCGCAGCCGCTCCACTTCGTCCAGCAGGGCGCTAATAGCCACAACCACGCTCTGCGCCGCGGCGCCCAACTGGTCAATGCGATTACCGCCCATGTCGGCCGTTTTGGACAGCGCCGCTTCCAGGCCGTACATCAGGGCGATCGTCTTCATGTCCTCGTCATTGGTGCCCACGTCTGGGCCCGGCAAATAGACATCGCTGTAGCGGCGAATCAGGCGCGCAAAGCCGCGGATCACCTCCTCGCGATCGGCCGGTTCGAGGTTGGGCGGCGCGACAATGCCGCTTTTGCCGCCACCGTAGGGCAAATCGGCGGCCGCGTTCTTGAGCGTCATGCCCCGCGCCAGGTTGTGAATCGCCGCCGGGGTAACATCGGGCAGCATGCGGATGCCGCCCATCGACGGCCGTCCCATGGCCAGGTTATCCACCACCAGGTAGCCGCCCACCTCGAGAGGGGCCTCTTCGTCCCACATGCAGACCACCAGCCGTGGCCCCAGGCTGTCCACGTTAATGCCCAACCGCTGCAGCCGGTCGACATCCAGCGGCCCGAACTCCATAAAAGCCAGCGGGCCATCGCGAAAGAGACGGTTCTGCCAGGTGCGGTCCGGCAGCGCCTCGCGCAGGAACGTTTCCATATAAGCCGGAATCATAAGGCTACTCCTTGCTTCTAATTATATGAAGATTCTAACATTGGCACGCCCATCTGGTCAATCATCATTCGCTAAAATGGGAAATAATACGAATAAACTTTGGTATATATACCCAGTAGTAGATGATTATTCATTCGGACATCACAACGCGCGAATGGCCAACGGGTAACTATTTACTGCCTATTGCTTACTGCCTCCTGCTTACTGCCTCCTATCTACTGCTATCCCCAGAGGCGGCTCGCCGAGCACGTCCAGCATCTGCACAAACACTTCCTGCCGCTTAACCACGTCAGCCGACGGGTCGATTGCATTATGCGGGATCTGGCGCTTGGGCGGGAACTGGTACGTATGCAGCAGCGTGCCGCCGCGGCGCCAAAAAGCGACCAGCCGCGCCGTGGCCTCATTGTCCGCCACACGGTCGACGGCCGTCGTGATCACGCGTACCTCGCCGTTAGGGCGCCGGCCAAGGCGTGCCTGATTCAGCAGCGCCTGCCCCAGTAAGAGGAAAGCCGCCGCGCCGCGGCTCGATTCGCCGCGATAGGCCCAAGAGCGGTCTGGTTCGTCGCGGTGCGAGAGGTTCACATTGGGCAGGCGGCTGAGGGCGTTCGCCGCCCAGGCGTTCAAGGAGCGCGGCAGGCCGTACAGGCCGAAAAAAGGCACCAGCAGCAGGGTGCGCTGCACTTCGGGCCGGTTCTGGGCCATCCAGGCGGCGATGGTCGCACCGCCGGAAATGCCGATAACGATTACCTCATCGCCCAGGCCGGCCGCCATGTTGATCGCCGTATCGGCGTAAGCCCTTAGATCGGCCGGCGCCAGCGCCCGCAGCACGGCGACCTCTTGGCCGCGTAGGGCATGATAGGGCAGACGCGGGATCAGGACCGTATGCCCCCGCTCGTGCAGCATACGCCCAAACGCTGCCCACTGCCGCGGCGAATTGGTGAGGCCGTGCACCAGGAGATAAACACGTTTCGAAGGGCCGCTGCCGGCCAGCAGGCGCGAGCCATTAGCGGGCTCAACCTGGCCTCGTTCCGCCGCCAACAGCCGCCGCCAGCGCGCCAGCGCCGTCTCGAAATCGGGCGCGGGATTCGCGCGCGGTGACCAGTCATCATGGCGCGGCAGGAGCCCGGCGCCAGCCAGCCCTGCAAAAGCCGCGACCAGTAGCCAGGCCATATCCGGCAGGCGGCCCCGCGCCGTTTTGGGCGCCTCCATTTTTAACATATCTCGTGACCGCCTAGCGGATTATCGCAGGCCGGCACAGACAAACACGTATCATTCCGCGGTCATCCCCGCCCTATTCCTTCTTCCGCTGGTGGGAAAGGACAATCGCCGCCGGCAATACCTACGGCGCAACGCGCACGGCCGTGCCGCTGGCGGAGACGAGCATCATGCTGCTGCCGCCGCCGTCGCCGCTGGCCCGGTCAATCGTCTCATAATCAATATCCAAACCAACGATGGCGTTGGCGCCCAGCGCTTCGCAGCGCGCCACCAGATCAGCAAGCGCCGTTTCGCGCGCCCTGACCACAACTTCTTCATAGGAACCAGAACGGCCGCCGAAAATGTCGCGAAAGCCGGACGCGATATCCTTAAACATGTTGGCGCCCAGGATCACTTCCCCGGCGGCAACGCCGAGGTATTCCTGGATCGGATGGCCGTCGATAGTGGAGGTCGTCGTCATAATCATGGCTGATCCCCCTCACCGCTTGGCGGCGACAGCCGTGCCGCTGACCGAGACCATCAACATCGAACCGCGGATCGTTTCATAATCGAGATCCAGACCAATCACGGCATTAGCGCCGAGTGCCTCTGCACGCTCCGTCATCTCCTGCATCGCGATCTGCTTGGCCTTGGTTAGCTCCTGCTCGTAGGAGGCGGAACGGCCGCCGACAATATCGCGCAGGCCGGCCGAAAAATCCTTAAAGACGTTGGCGCCCATGATCGCCTCACCGGACACCACGCCCAGATAGGCCGTGATCTGGTACCCTTCTAAAACGTTCGTTGTCGTGTAGATCATACTATCTCCTTTTGCTTCAGCAGGCTGCTCGCGCCTGGTTAAGGTGCCGCAACAACCGGTACAGAGGTATTATAGACCGGTATGAGTCACAAATTGTAAGCAATTGGTTATTAGGGACCCATGACACGCAAGAAAAAACAGCAGCAGCCTAAGAAAGATCAGCAGGAGCAGGACAGCGACAGGCAGCCGGCGGCGGAAAACGACCAGCCCGCGGCGGAAAATAGCCAGCCGGAGGAACAGCAGGCGCCAACGGCCGAACAACCGCCGGAAAATCAGCCCACGGAGACGCCTGCTGTGCCGTCCACGCCCGGCAGCCCATCACCGGCACCGGAAACGCCGCAGCCAAAGCCTTACGATGAGGTCATCACCGCCGGCGCGGTCAGCCAGCCCGGCCTGTTTACCGTGCACCAGGTAGGCGCCAAATATTATCTCGAAATAACGCCAGAAATCCTGGACAGAGACATGATCTGGTACGCTGAGTTTGCCGACGCGCCTTTTGGCGTGGCGGTGAATCCCAAGGCGCTCGGTAGCCGCGTGGTGCGCTGGCAGCGCGTGGAAGACCGCATCGAGGTGCGCGACATGACCGGCAGCCTGCGCCTGCGCCCTAACTTCGCCGTCGCCTCGGCGCAAGTTGCGCCCGATCCGGAAGACCTGGCGCTTGCCGCGGTCACTTTCCCGGCTATCTTGTACAGCTTCCCCGTCGCCGCCGCTGGAGAAGACGGCACGGCCGTGATCGATGTCAGCGCTTTCTTCGCTGGCAACATCCTCGATTTTGATGTCACCCTGGCGCTAAAAGCGGCGGGTTACTTGGCTACCGCGCCTGACCCTGTGCGCAGCCGCATCGAGCGTATTCGTGCTTTTCCCGAGAACCTCCTTATCCACGCCCTGCTTACCTTTCCCCTCACCGGCGGCTCAAGCAGCGCCGCCTCGATCGTCGTCGCCCACAGCCTCGTGCTGCTGCCGGAAACACCGATGCTGCCGCGCCGCTTTGACGCGCGCGTGGGCTATTTCACCACGGACTTTGGCGTTGTCGATGATGAAGATGACCCGGGCATCGTCACCGAGCGCTTCATCTCCCGCTTCCGCCTGGAAAAAGAAGACCCTACCGCCGAACTCTGCGATCCCTTAGAGCCGATCATCTTTTACCTGCCGCCCGAAATACCGCAGAAATGGCGGCCGTATGTGCGTAAGGGCATCGAAGATTGGCAGCCCGCCTTCGAGGCCGCCGGCTTCAGCAACGCCATTCAGGCCCTGGATGCGCCCGGCGACCCTGACTGGGACCCGGCCGACGCCCGTTATTCCGTCATCCGCTGGGTGCCGCAGCCTTTCCCCAATGCCATGGGCCCGCACCTGGCGGATCCGCGCACGGGGCAGATTCTCTCCGCGCATGTCCTCTTCTGGGACGACGTCCTGAAACTGGCGGAGCAGTGGTACTTCAGCCAGGTCAGCGCCGTGGACGAGCAGGCGCAGGTCCTGCCACTGCCCGAGGAGCTGCTGGGCGAAGTGGTGCGCTACATCGTTTGCCACGAAGTAGGCCACTCCCTCGGCCTGCGCCACAACCATCGCGCCAGCCAGGCCTTTACCACGGAACAACTGCGCGATCCGGCCTTTGCCGCCAAACATGGCCCGGTAGCCTCGATCATGTCCTACGGCCGTTTTAATTACGTGACCCAGCCCGGTGACGGCGTCCAGCGCCTG
>JBJYWX010000314.1:0-3477 GCA_046259695.1 Promineifilaceae bacterium (SeqCode)
TAACGATCGTTTCCCCGTCGGGCGAAAAAACGGCTGTCCATACGTCGCCCGTGTGCCCCGCCAGTACCGCCAAAGGCTCGCCGGCCACGCCCCACAGCCGTGCGCTTTTGTCTTTGCTCGCCGTCACAATGCGCTGCCCATCGGGGCTGAAAACGGCCGACCAGATGATATCGTTATGCCCCTGCAGCCTGGCCACTTCCCGCCCCTCGAGATCCCACAGCCGCGCCTCGCGGTCGGAGCCGGCGCTCAAGATGCGCTCTCCCGCGGGATCGAAGATAGCCGACGAAAGCGCCTTGCGGTGCCCCTTGAGAACGGCCAGGGGCTCACCGTCACTGGCCCACAGCCGCGCCGTCCCGTCCCAGCCTGCGGTCAGGATGCGCCGGCCATCGGGGCTGAAAACGGCCGTCATCACCCGGTTCTCGTGGCCGCGCAGAATGGCGAGCGGCTGCCCGTCGCCATCCCACAGCCGCGCCGTGCCATCGCGCCCGGCGGTCACGATACGCGTGCCATCGGGGCAAAATGCCGCCGCGTAAACGGCCCCGCTGTGCCCCTCGAGAAGGGCCAGACGATTGCCGTCGCCGTCCCACAGGCGCGCCGTGCCGTCGGCGCTCGCGGTGAGGAAGCGCTCCCCGCCGCTTTCATAGGCCACTGTCCGGATTTCGGCCGTGTGACCCTGGGCAACCGCCAGCGGCCGTCCCGGCGCGGTCAGCGCCTTATACACCGCGGCGTGCGCCTCGCCCGTGATCGTGCCATCATGGGCGTAGGTGCGCTGTAGCGCTTCATAAGCGTGGCTCAGGCCCAACGTGTAGTTGCGCCTGATCGCATCCGACGAGCGAAATGCCAGCTCGCGCGCCTCGGCCATGCGCTGCTGCTGTTCAGCGGCGACACGCGCCTTATTCGCTTCATCAGTTAACCGGCGCTGCTCCTCGGCCGCCGCTTCCGCCTCCTCGGCCCGTTTCTGCTGCTCCTCGGCCAGTTCGCGCTGCCTCTCCAGCTCGCGCTGCCGCGCTTTATCCGCCTCCATGGAGAGCCGGCGCTGTTCCTCGGCCGCCGCTTCCGCCTCTTCAGCCCGTTTCTGCTTTTCCTCTGCCAGCTTCTGCTGCTGCTCAGCAAGCCTGAGCCGGTTTTCCAATTCACGCTGCCGCCTTTCTTCTGCTTCGCGCGCCGCGCGCTCGACCTCGCTGCGGCTGGCCTGCAGGAACTCCTTGGACAGGGGGTCGAGCGACATCGTCCCTTCGTCCACCCATACCTCCACCTGGGCCAGGCGCGCTCCACGGTAAAGCTCGCCGGGATCGCGCTGCAGATCACCGGCCCACTCCTGGGCGTCACGTGCCAGGCGTCGTTCCAGGCGCAGGCGATCCTTGTTATCCTGCAGCCAATCCTGCAGGCGCGGCCAGCTGCGCAGCAGCGCCTCATGCGCCACCTGCACCCGGTCGCCGTCAACAGTGACCAGGCGCGCGTTGACGAAGCGCTCCAAAACCGCCTCGCCGCCTTCAATTCGCAGAATCTCCTCGCGGCTGGCAATACGGCGCGTGATCGTCTCCCCTTCGCCCAGCTCAGTCAGGGCAAGCACGATTGTCGCGGCCGTGGCCACCTGCTCTTCGCTGAGCTTGCCAAACATTTCTTCGGCCGTCCTGGCGATCGCGCCTTCGACGCCGCCCACCGCCTGGTAGCCGGACAGCGTCATCGTCAGCCCCTGGCGCCGCTCCCAGGTCTCAATCAGGGCATGGGACAGCAGGGGCAGGCGGCCCGGTTCGCGCTTCACGTCTCCCAGGATCAGCTCCGCCAACCCTTCGTCAAACTGCCAGCCGCCGATCTTCGCCGGCTCCAGGATGACGCGCACCAGCTCCTCCTCTTCCATCGGGCCGACCGGGATTTGCTTTTCGGCCAGCAGATCGCGCAGGCCGCTGAAATGTAAAGCGCGATCATACATATCGGCGCGCAGGCCGATGGCGATTCTTGCCGCTCCCTCCGCGCGCGCCGCCTGCAGCAGGTTTTCCAGAAAGGCGATCTGCTGCGCCTCGTCGTGGCAGAGGGTGAACAGCTCTTCGAACTGGTCGATGATGAAGAGTATATTGCTCACGCCTTCGTGCACAGCCAGCCGGTTGGCGGACAGGTGCAGTTCCTCGGGATTTTCCAGCAGCGCTTTTTCCATGGCTGCGGCGGTCGCTGAAGGCGCATCCTTGGAAATCAAAGCGTTGGCAAGCTGCGTGATCGGGTTCGCCGCCGGCGTAAAAATACGGATCGACCAGTTTTGACGGCGCAGCCTGGGCACCACGCCGGCGCGCAGCAGCGAGGACTTGCCGCTGCCGGAAGCGCCGATAACGGCCAGGAAATGCGTGTTTTGCAGGCGATTGGCGATCTTCTCGCTCAGCGCCTTGCGGCCGAAAAACAGGTGTTCGTCTTCCTCGGTGAAATAGGTCAGGCCTTTGTAGGGCGGCGGGCCGGGAACCGGCCCCATTTTTTTCAGGTCATCGACCCTGACGATGATATCGCCGTAGGTCTCATGAATCTCCACGCGCGCATCACGGCCGATGGCAACGCCCTTGCTCCCGACTATATTATTGACATCGATCAGATCGCCGCCAACGACGTCCCTGAGTGGCTCCTGCTGATCTTCAACCATCCCGTCTCCTGTATCTTGTTCGCCGCATCTGCTATCATTGTGCTGAAAAATACCGCGGTTTATATTATACACGGCGCCAGCGTCGCGCAGAACTCGAGAACAGAGGGCATTATTCATTATGCCGGCTGAGGCTGCAGGGTACTGCCAGCCGTCAGGCTGCCAGGAAATCTTTAGCTGGAGATAGAACGACGATGAAAACTTGGCCAGATGAAATTGACGTATCGTTGAGCGATACCGCCGATCCGCACTTTCGCGAGCAGATCCATGAAGCGATTAAGGCCTTCAACGACCAGATTTCGCCGGCGCACAGAGAGACACGGGCGGCAGGCAAGCAGCAGCTGGATATCGCCCTGCGCGACGGGGACGGCCGTCTGATCGGCGGTCTCATGGCCGACACTTACTGGGGCTGGCTGGACGTCGTCAACCTGTGGTTGGACGAGGCGTACCGGCGACAGGGATTAGGCACAAAACTGCTGCAAGCGGCCGAAGTAGAAGCCCGGCGACTGGGTTGTCGCCGGGCCGTATTGAGCACCTTCAGTTTTCAAGCGCGGGATTTCTACGAAAAGTTGGGCTATCAGGTTGCCGGCCGGCTCGAAGATTATCCGCCAGGCCAGAGCTTTTTCTGGATGGTGAAAAAGTTGTAGATTCCTCGATTCACTCGGAATGACGCTGTGTGCTACTTGTCATTACGAACGAAGTGAGAAATCTTGACCCTTATGCCTCAGATTCCTCCATTCTCTCGGAATGACGCAACCCCGCACTTGTCATTTCGAACGAAGTGAGAAATCTTGACTCTTATGCCTCAGATTCCTCCATTCTCTCGGAATGACGCAACCCCGCACCTGTCATTT
>JBJYWX010000315.1:0-3497 GCA_046259695.1 Promineifilaceae bacterium (SeqCode)
CCACGAACTCCCGATTCTCGCCAACGGGCAGCGGCTGTGGGCCGGTTCGTTGGGACATCCGGCATCGTTCGGCTGCATCATCCTCGGCATCCCCGAAGCGGAAACGCTCTACAATTGGGTTGAAGTCGGCGTCGTGGTGGTGATCGAGTAAAGGCGCGATTTCTGCCCCCATCTGGCCTTGCCGGCTAATGACTCAGAGCCTGATTTATCAATCCCTGCCGCCTTTAGCCAGCCGCATAATCTCATCCCGTTCCGTGTATATCTTGACCAGTTTGCCGTCCCGCATCTGAATCACCCGATCCACGTACTCACACATGCGCAGATCATGCGTAACCATAATGCCAGCGCGCTGCTGCTCATGGATCAGTCCCGCAAAGGTTTCCACTACCTGATAGGCGCGTTCCGTGTCCAGACTGGCAGTCGGCTCGTCCGCCAGCACCAGGCTGGGATTGTGGATAAGCGCGCGGGCGATGGCCACGCGCTGTTGCTGCCCGCCTGACATCTGCATGGCGTCTTGCCCGGCAGGTGGCGACTCCAGCTGGTAGCCTTTCTGCTTAGCCTGTGCGACGGCCCGCCAAACCCGGTCTATAAAAGAGTTCTTTAGGAATAATTGTTAAATTTCCGATGATAATATATAATAATCTGCGAATATCAAGAATTGGGCGTTGCGCAGTCGAGGAGATAAAAAACAATGAACATTCGTATTGTCACAGACAGCACCTGCGATTTGCCGGCAGAGATTGTCGGCCGACATGCCATCACTGTCATTCCACTGGCAATCAATGTGGGCGACCAATCTTTTTTGGATGGCGTCGATCTGACGCGCAGTGAGTTCTACGCGCGATTGCCCACGTTCAATCCGCATCCCACAACCGCGGCGCCGGGAACGGCTGTTTTCACCCAGACCTTTGAGCGGCTGGCGGACGAAGGCGCACAGGCTATTCTGTCCATTCACATCGCGGAGCAGTTGAGCGCCACTGTCAATGTGGCGCGTGTCGCAGCGGAACAGTTCGCGCGTATTCCCGTCACCGTGCTGGATTCCGGCCAACTCAGCCTCGGCCTGGGCTACATTGTCGAGCGCGCCGCGCAGTTGGCGGAGCTAAACAAAGATATGTCCGAAATTATGGCGGCTCTGGGTGATTTTATGCGGCGCGCATACGTATTCGCCGCGCTGCGGACGTTGGAATACCTACGCCGCAGTGGGCGGATGAATTTTGCGCTGGCGCGGTTTGGCGAACTGCTGCAACTCAAACCTTTGCTGCACATGAATATGGGCAATGCCGTGGCGCACCGCACACGCACGCAAAAACGCGCCACGGCGCGCCTGTTGGAGTGGTTGGCGGAATACGCACCTTATGAAAAACTTGCCATCGTCCATGCCGGCGCGCTGGCAGAAGCCGAAGCCTTGGGGCGGCTAACAAGCGCCTATTTCCCGCAAGAGGTTCTCATCACGCAAATCACGCCCGTCCTCGGCGCGCATCTGGGCATCGGCGCGCTCGGATTTGCCGGCGTCTCGAAGGAGTAAAGATATGAAACTGGCTAAAATAATCTCCATTCTTGGTGTGTTGGCGATGACAGCCGTACTGGTCAATGGCTTCACGCGCGGCGACTTCTCCGGCGAAGGCAGCCAACTTCTCGCTATGCCGTGGGGCATCGTCTCGCTCGTGGACTTGTACACGGGCTTCATCCTCTTCTCGGGCTGGATCATCTACCGTGAGAAATCCCTACCCGTCGCTATTCTGTGGACAATAGCGATGATGATTTTGGGATTCTTCACGGGCAGCCTGTACGCTTTCATCGCGCTGCAAACCAGCGGTAACGATTGGCGCAAATTCTGGTTAGGAAAGCATGCGGGATAAAGCGCGCGAATTGCTAGAAGAATTCCGTGGTGTGATGGGCAAAGTCGGCCTGTTGGACACGATCCTGCCGCCGATTCTATTCCTTATGCTGAATAGCCTGGCCGGATTCACGGCGGCTACGAGCGGCGCGCTGGGCCTGGCCGTGATCATTGTCGTGCTCCGCCTCCGCCGTGGACAATCCCTGCTGTACTCACTGGGGGGCATGGGAAGCGTCGGGTTGGCTATCGCGCTGGCGCTGCTGCTTGGACGCACGGAGGGCTATTTCATTCCGGGCATCGTCAACAGCGGTATCACGGTTGCGCTGGCGGTGATCAGCCTGATCATCCGCAAGCCGATGGTCGCCTGGACGAGTTATCTCGCCCGCCGCTGGCCGTTAGAATGGTACTGGCACGACCGCGTCAGGCCCGCATACACCGAAGTCACGCTGGCCTGGATTCTCTTCTTTGCTTTGCGCCTCTTCTGGCAGGTGAACCTCTTCCAGAGGCAGGACACCGGCTACCTGGCGCTCGTCAACGCGCTGACGGGCTGGCCCGCGACCATCGTTCTGCTTATCGTCAGCTACCTGTATGGCACCTGGCGACTCGCCATGCTGCATGGCCCGAGCATAGAGGAGTTTCGTAACAACTCGCCTGCGCCCTGGCAAGGGCAGCGGCGTGGATTTTAATCCCTGTATTACAACAAAAGGATAAATTGCTATGAAAATGAACAATCGTAATGCGCTCATCGCGTTTCCCATTTTGGTCGTAGTTGGAGTGCTCGTCGCCTGGGCCGGCAGTCAGGGTGGGACGGTGGTCTTTGGCGTTCCATTGTTTGCCCTGTTGGTTGGGTTGATCTTTCTGATCCAATGGCTGGTCTTCATCCCCGCATACGTGCTGCAAACTGAAAAGTTCTTCGATCTGACGGGCAGCCTGACGTACATTTCGGTGGTCACCCTGGCCGTTTTCCTGAGCGCCGGTGCAGATGCGAGAGCCATCCTACTCACTGCGCTGGTCGTCATCTGGGCACTACGCCTGGGCAGTTTCTTGTTCATACGCATTAAAAAAGCAGGGAAGGATGATCGTTTCGATGAGATAAAACCTTCCTTTATCCGTTTTCTCAACGTTTGGACGGTGCAAGCCTTGTGGGTGACGTTCACGATGGCGGCGGCGCTGGTCGCTATCACAACGATCACCCGCAAACCATTGGATGGATTTGCCATCGGCGGTTTTCTGATATGGGGTTTCGGCTTTGCCTTTGAAGTCACCGCCGACCTCCAAAAAAGCCGCTTCAGAGCTAATCCAGAGAACAAAGGCAAGTTTATACAAACGGGGTTATGGTCTCGCTCGCGCCACCCCAATTACTTCGGCGAGATTGTGCTCTGGGTCGGGGTAGCGCTGATTGCCCTTCCTGTTCTGCAGGGCTGGCAGTGGATCGCCCTGATTTCTCCCGTTTTCGTCACCCTGCTGCTGACGCGCGTCAGTGGTATACCGCTCCTTGAGAAAAAAGCGGATGAGAAATGGGGCGGGCAGGAAGATTATGAATCGTATAAGAAAAGGACTCCGGTGTTGATTCCACGATAGTTTCAAAAAATCCGCGCTTCACTCTCTGTATCAAAGGTGATCTCTTGGATCAGGGCCTTTTCCGCCTGGCTGTACGGCG
>JBJYWX010000316.1:0-36314 GCA_046259695.1 Promineifilaceae bacterium (SeqCode)
TCGCCCCGAAGGAGAGGTAGGCGAACCAGGGTTTGTCCGGGGTCAGCGACTGCAGCGAGCCGGTCCAGGCGATGACCTGGTCCACCAGGTCCTCCGTCAGGTGATAGCCTTCCTCGGGGGTCTTCGGTGGGTCAATGGCCGTCACGCCGTCCGTAAGCGGCGGCGCGTACTGGTTACAATCGCCGCCCAGAAAGCCGTAAAACTTTTCGAAGCCGTCGCCCGTGGGCCAGCGGTCAAAGGGGCCGGAAGGACTGGTCTCCCAGGGCGGCGTCTGGTGCATCTTGCCAAATGCGCCGGTGCTATAACCGTTCAAGCGCAAGACCTGGGCGACCGTGGCGCAGGAATCCGGCCGCAGGCCGGTGTTACCTGGAAAAGCGGTCGCCGTTTCGGCGATGGCCCCCATATTGACCGTGTGGTGGTTGCGGCCGGTAAGTAACGCCTGGCGCGTGGGCGAGCAGAGCGCCGTCGTGTGGAAGCGCGTCAGTTTCAGCCCGCCGGCGGACAGCCGTTCGGCGCTAGGCATGTCACAGGGCCCGCCGAAGGCGCTGCTGGCGCCAAAGCCCATATCGTCAATCAAAATGATCAACACATTGGGCGCGCCGGCCGGCGGGCGCAAGAACGCAGTAGGCTGGGGCCGTTCCGCCTCCTCGGCGCTCATCGGCGTGTCTACCGGCGGCGCCTTCTCGGGAATAGGAAGATTGTAGCGGTTCAGGTCGCGGTCATGGTTGCTCATAGTTTGCTCCTTTTTGGCTTGCGAAAAATACCATCTTCTGCATCGCCCAGTCAGTAGTATGGCTGGGCAATCTGTTGGATGTTAAGGTCAGCCTATGATTATAGGATGATTGATTCCTTGGCACCAAGAACTGTGGAAGTGCTGCCAAAGCCGTGAAGATTAATCACGGCCGCGTACGGTGGCGCTGCAGGTAATCATCCAGCGCCCTCATGTATGAAGCACTGTACGGGGCCAGGGATGGCGAAAAAAGCAGCAGCGAGCGGCGGACGGCCGTGCTTAGCGTTTACTTAAACCTGGGGTAAATTAACCGGCACTCTAGGCCTACCTCAGGCATCGAGGCACGAAGCTGGGATCGAGACACAGCCCAGTACAAGAGGTCACAGCAAGCCTAAGAAGCGCAGCAAACCCACAGTACCTATCCAGGCTACATAAATGCCGGCAACTACAAACAGGCCCATGAAGACGTAAGCCAGAGTGCTGTTAATCCGCGTGTTGAGCGATTCCAGCAGCGGGCCAACACGTTCCGGAGAGGCGATGTAGGCGGCAAAGGGCAGCAGAATCATCAGGCTGGTGAGCAGCAGGAAAACCAGGGCAAGGATTAAGCGTAGAACGTTGTTGTCGGCGATAGACAGTATCTGGTTGGCGCCGACCAGGATGAATAACCATTGGCTCGAACTGATAGCCACCCACACGAATCCTAAGAGAAATATCGGCAGCCTTTTTTCAAGGCCGCCTCCTGCCTCTCCCTCATCTTCCGTGGAAACTGTTCTTAATTGCCGGTACTGGCGGTAGGCGCGAATGACCAGCATGATGCCGCAGATAATCAGCAGGATGTCTATGACGACATTTTGCCCAGAAGTGACCCAAAGTCGCAAATCTCCCATGATGTCATGCCCGAAGGCGAAGACGCCACCAACTGTGTGCAGTACAGTGAAGGAAACGCCAGTGAAGATCAGGCCCAGGATGAGAATCAGAAAGACGCGGAATAAAGTTATACCGCCCATGAATTTGGCCGCACTTCTCGGTCCATGCTCCTCATCCCCCAGCAAATGGATCTCATAACCAAATTGCAGCGGCAAGAACGAAGCCGCAAGGCCCAAAATGATGAAGAGTAGCAGTGGGTGATTCATGGGCTAAATTCGCACCTCGCGGTCTGTGGTAGCAAGTCAGCGTTGTTCCATCGAACGCCATACTGCTGCTTAATACAAATCGTCAAAAGAATCCTCGCCGGAGTGCGGCCCATTCATCATCATCGCTGGGCGTGCCGCGCACAACGACTTAGCTGCGCAGATGGTCGCTAAGGACGACGAAAAAGGGGCTGCTTGGCGAATACTTAGCTACCTGGCCTCCAATGACCGAATTAAGCACGATTCTAGAACATTGTATGGCTCCTACGCAAAGACAACAGTAAGCGCGCGGCTTTCCATCATTTCGACCCCCATTCTCCTTTAAAAACCATTTAGATGGACAGCTTTGCGCCATGCCCAGGACAAGGCCGGTCCTTCGGGCCGGGGGAGGACTAATCGAAAACGCCGGCATTGGTCTCTTCGACGCTGTAGTAGCCGGGGATAGGTAGGCATGGGGGACTTGCCCTCCCATCGGCCGTCTCCGCACCTCACCATCTCCACCCAAAATCTAAATCCCCCTTGACATTTCCCTCACTTTATTTTACCATCTAGTTAATTAACTAACCGGTAAAATACCTGTGGACGATTCCCTTTCCCTCACCTTCGCCGCCCTGGCCGACCCTACCCGCCGCGCCATCCTGGAACGGCTCGCCCTCGGCCCGGCTACCGTGACCGAGCTGGCGGAGCCTTTCGATATCAGTTTGCCGGCCATCTCCAAGCACCTCAAGGTCCTAGAAAACGCCGGCTTGATCGAACGCGGCCGTGAGGCCCAATGGCGCCCCGCGCAGCTTAAAGCCGAACCGCTCAAAGACGCATTCGACTGGCTGGAACGCTACCGCGAGAATTGGGAAGAGAATTTCGACCGCCTGGAAGCTTACTTGCGCAGGCTGCAAGTCGAGACCAACAGGTAAATGGCTGCTTAACAGCTGCGGCACAATCTAGTTGAGCGAAGTACATACCCTTACTAGGAGAAAATAGAATGACAAATAGAACAGCAGATCGAGATATCGTCGTCACCCGCCTTATCGACGCGCCGCGCGAACTGGTCTACGCGGCCTTTACCGAGCAGGAACACGCCGAGAACTGGTGGGTCCCCAACGGCACCACCCACGAATGGAATGCCGAACCGGGCGGCGCCTGGCGCTACAGTATGCCCGGACCCGATGGCTCGCCCGCCGATTTCAAGGTCCAGTTTGTCGAGTTCGATAAGCCGAACCGCTTTGTCTATGATTACGGCGTGGATGGCGAGAACGCGCCCGACCCCGTGCGCACCACCGTGACCTTCGAGGACGAGGACGGCCAGACCAAGGTCACCCTGCAGCTGCGCTTCGCCACGGCCGCCGAGCGCAAACAGGCCGTCAAATACGGCGCCATCGTCGGCGCGATGCAGGCCCTGGAAGGCCTCGACGAGTACGTGACCACGCTCTGAGCACGACCGGCTCATGTGTGGCGCAACCGGCCCGGTTGCGGACCGGCAACGTGGCACGTTGCCCCACAACTAGCAAACTAAATAACTATGACTAACAACAACCACCAAGAATTCATCGAGATCCGCGGCGCGCGCGAGAATAATCTCAAGAACATCTCGCTGGAAATTCCCAAGCGCCAGATCACCGTCTTCACCGGTGTCTCCGGCTCGGGCAAGACTTCAGTCGTCTTCGACACCATCGCCACTGAGGCCCAGCGCCAGCTCTACGAGAACTTCAGCATGATGGTGCGCACCTTCCTGCCGCGTTACTCGCAGCCGGACGCCGACCTGATCCAGGGGCTGGGCATGGCCATGGTCGTGGACCAGAAGCGCCTTGGCGGCGGCTCCCATTCGACCATGGGCACCATCACCGATACCTACACCCTGCTGCGCCAGCTTTTCGCCTTGCTCGGTGAGCCGTTCGTCGGCTATGCCAACGTCTTTTCTTTTAACGAGCCGATCGGCATGTGCCCGGCCTGTAACGGCTTCGGCCGCAGCCTGCAGCCCATCGTTGAAAAATTCTACGACCCGTCTAAATCGCTCAACGAGGGCGCGCTCCAGGGCCCCATATTCGACGAAAGCATCTATCCCACCAGCGGCTTCTTTGACAATGACAAGAAGCTGGCCGACTTCAGTAAGGCAGAGCTGGACCTGCTGCTCTACGGCGAGGAGCAGAAATTCGAATACGACGGCATGAACCGCACCTACCGCGGCGTGATAACCAATTTCAGCCGCGCCTATATCGAGCGCGACCTGAAAACACGCTCCGAAAAGACGCAGGCCAAGATCGCCAACTACCTCATCGAAGGCCCCTGCCCCGTCTGCAAAGGCGCGCGCCTCAACAAAGCCGTGCTGAGCTGCAAGGTCGCCGGCTACAACATCGCCGAGCTTTCGGCGATGGAAGTGGCCGACCTGATCGAGGTGATCCGCGGCATCGACGACCCGGCGGCCGAACAGATCGTGAACGAGCTGCTGCGCCGGCTGCAAAACCTGATCGATATCGGCCTGGAATACATGGCCCTTAACCGCGAGACCGACACCCTCTCCGGCGGCGAGGGACAGCGCGTCAAGCTGGTCAAGCACCTGGGCAGCAGTCTGATCGACGTGATGTACATCTTCGATGAACCCAGCGCCGGCCTGCACCCGCGCGACATTCACCGCCTCAACGAGATGCTGCAAAAGCTGCGCGATAGGGGCAACACGGTGCTGGTCGTCGAGCACGACCCCGACGTGATCGAAGTCGCCGATCATATCGTCGATCTCGGCCCGCATGCCGGCACCCGGGGTGGAGAGATCGTCTACGAGGGCAGCTATGCCGGCCTGCTCAAGGCGGATACGCAGACCGGCCGTTTTTTGCAAGAGGCCATGCCCATCAAGGAGACGTTCCGCCAGGCCGCCGGGAAGCTATCGCTGCGCGACGTGAAAGTCAACAACTTGAAGAACGTCAGCGTGGACATTCCCGCCGGCGTGCTCACCCTTGTGACCGGCGTCGCCGGCTCCGGCAAGAGCTCGCTGATCAGCGAGGCGTTCGTCGCGCAGTACCCTGACGCCATCGTGGTCGACCAGTCGGCCGTGGGCACCTCGCCGCGCTCCAATCCCGCCACCTACACCGGCATGATGGACGACATCCGCAAGCTTTTCGCCGCGGCCAACAAGGTCAACGCCGGCCTGTTCAGCTTCAACTCCAAGGGCGCCTGCGAGAACTGCAACGGCCTGGGGGTGGTTTACACTGACCTCTCCTTCTTCGAAACCGTCAAGTCCCCCTGCGAGGTCTGCGGCGGCAAGCGCTTCAAAGACGAGGTGCTCGAATACACGTATAACGGCAAGACCATTGTCGATGTGCTGGATATGACCGTGCGCCAGGCTCTGGATTTTTTTGACCAGCCTGAGATTAAACGCATCCTCCAGGCCATGGCTGACGTCGGGCTCGACTATCTGCCCCTGGGCCAGCCGCTGAACACGCTCTCCGGCGGTGAATGCCAGCGCATCAAGCTCGCGGGCGAGCTGCACAAGGAAGGCAGTATCTACGTGATGGACGAGCCCACCACCGGGCTGCACAAATCCGACGTGGCCCGCCTGCTCACGATCTTGAATGGCCTGGTAGACGGCGGTAATACCGTCATCGTGATCGAGCACAACATGGACGTCGTGCGCAACGCTGATTGGGTCATCGACCTGGGCCCGGAAGGCGGGAGCAAAGGCGGGCAAGTTCTTTTCGCAGGCACCCCGGCCGATCTGCGAACGGCGAATGAATCAATCACCAGCCGCTATGTCTGATCAAAAACGGTCGGGACACGCCAATACCCTTGCGTAGGGGGCGAGGGTGATTCATCAGGCGAAGGCCGAACCGGCCCGCATCGCCCCTACATACCTAGGAGCAAACATGGCATCTTGGGCTGAATTCTCTCGGCAGGCACCCGAATTAGCCGCTTTTGGCGCCGATCGCTTCGGCAGTGGCGTCGCCTATTTAGGAACAATCCGCCAAGACGGCGGCCCGCGCGTCCACCCGGTGACGCCCATCCTCGGCGAGCAGATGTTCCTCTTCATGGAACCCACCTCGCCCAAGGGCCGGGATTTGCTGCGCGACCCGCGCTACGCCTTGCACTGCGCCGTCGAAGATTCGAGCGGCGGTCAGGGTGAATTCTACGTGCGCGGCCGGGCCACGCCGGTGCACGACCCGGCGGTACGCGCCCAGGCCGTCGTGGTCGCCCCATACGACCCGGCCGAGCGTTACATTCTCTTCAGTCTCAGCGTCGAATTTGCCTTCTCGAATGTTTATGAGGAAGACGGCCCAAACACGCGGCGCTGGCGGCAGCCCTCCTGACAGCCACCACGAGCCGTTGCCGCCCCTTCCCGGCCCGCAAGCTATATCCGCCGCCCCGCCCCATTGCGCATACCACACCAACAACCCTATAATTCCCCCCATTCGAAGTCGACAATTCGTTTGGCAAAACACCGATGATCCATTACCCTGAATTCCGCGCGCCGCGCTGTCCCGATTGGGTGCGCGACGCCATCTTTTACCAGATCTTTCCCGACCGCTTTGCTCGCAGCCCGCGCACGCGCCAGCCGCGCGGCATTCGTCTCAAACCATGGGGCAGCCCGCCCGAGGAACAGGGTTTCCAGGGCGGCGACCTACACGGCATTGTCGATAAGCTGGACTATTTGCAGTTCCTGGGCGTCAACGCCCTCTACCTGAACCCGGTCTTTAGCTCGGCCGCCAACCACCGCTACCACACCTACGATTATTACACTGTCGACCCGCTGCTCGGCGGCGACGACGCGCTGCGCGAGCTGCTGGACGCGGCCCACGGCCGTGGTATGCGTCTCATCCTTGACGGCGTCTTTAATCATACCGGCCGCGGCTTCTGGCAGTTCCACCATATACTCGAAAACGGCGGCAACTCCCCCTACATCGACTGGTTCTTCATCAACGATTGGCCGCTGCGTCCGTACAATCACGACGACGCAAACCCGCACAACTACGTCAGCTGGTGGAACCTGCCCGCCCTGCCCAAGTTCAACACCGGCAACCCCGGCGTGCGCGACTTCCTACTCGATGTCGCCCGCCACTGGATCGAATTTGGCGTCGACGGCTGGCGGCTGGACGTGCCGGCCGAAATCGACGACGACCTTTTCTGGCGCGATTTTCGCGCCGTGGTCAAAGGGGCCAATCCCGACGCGTACCTCGTGGGCGAAATCTGGACCCCGGCCCAGCGCTGGCTGCAGGGCGACCAGTTCGACGCCGTGATGAATTACCAGTTCACCGTGCCCGTGCTCAACTTCTGTGGCGGCCGTACCCTGCGCCAAGGTTACCAGAAAGCGGAATACGACCTGCGGCCGTTTGACGCGCCCCAATTCGCGGCGGCCGTGGAGCGCATGTACGCCTTTTACGATTGGGAGATCAACCACGCCCAGCTCAATCTGCTCGACAGCCATGACACGGCCCGCGCCCTTTGGATCATGGGCGACGACCACAGCGCCCTGCGCCTGGCGGTCCTGCTGCAAATGACCATGCTCGGCGCGCCCTGTATCTACTACGGCGACGAGATTGGCCTCTCCGCCGCCGACGATCCCTACTGCCGCGAGGCGTTCCCCTGGCACGACGAAGGCGCATGGGACCAGACGATGCTGGCCCACTACCGCCAGCTCACCACCCTGCGCCAGGAGCTGCCCGTCCTGCGCCGCGGCGCTTTCCAGGCCCTCTACGCCGAGGGGCATGTTTACGCCTTCCGCCGCACGCAGACCGCGCCCGACGGCGCCCTCTACGAAGCGATCGTGGCCGTCAATGCCGGCGACCTGGCCGCGCCCATCGATCTGCCCCTGGCTGCGGACAGCGGCAGCGCCTACCTGCAGGTCTGGCCGGAAGGAGATAAAAGCTACACCGCTGCGGATGGGAAACTGCCGCTTATCCTTCCTCCGCGCGGCGGCCTGGTACTGGTTAACGCCGGCTGACGGGAACGGCAAAGCGTCCGCGCTGCATCGGCAGCGGCCCAAATGGCGCGAGGCGTACAGTAGGCAATCCGCGCCCACTTCTGCTAAGATAGCCGGAGAGAAGAAAACCCCAGGCTATCCGCCAGGCTCATGCCCGCGGCGCTATCGAACGCCGTTTTTTGGTCGCGCTGCCTTGCTGCCGGGGTAAGGTGAAACAAACTTATTGGTGGTGTTAGTGACTAGCCGGGAAAGCAGGAGAGATGAGATGAACTTCAAACAATGTGTTGCCGTTTTTGCCTTGTTGTTACTTGCAGTGGTTCTGGCCGCCTGTTCGCCGCAGGCAGCCCAGCAAGCGCAGCAGGCGGTTGAAGAGGCGCAGCCGACTGTGGAAGCGGCCATTGAAGAAATGGCGCCCACGGTTGAAGCCGCGGTCGAAGAGCTCGCACCCACGGTTGAAGCCGCGGTCGAAGAGCTCGCGCCCACGGTTGAAGCGGCCGTCGTAGATGAAGGCGAAGAACAGGCACCGCTGGTTGTCCTGATCGACAACGACGAAGGGCCGATCACGCCGGCCAACTTCAACACCTTCATCGGCTTTTACCTGATAGATTACGTTTATGACTCGCTTTTCGCGCGCTCTCCCGAATTGGAGCCCGTGCCGGCGCTGGCCGAAAGCGCGGAGGTCAGTGAGGACGGCCTGACCTGGCAGATCAAGCTGCGCGAGGACGTAACCTGGCATGACGGCGAGCCCTTCACTGCCGAAGACGTGATTTTTAGCTATAACTTCCTGATCGACGCCGGCCGCGCGCCAAACCTCGCCGCCATTGAATCCATGGAAGCGGACGGCGACTACGCCTTAACGATCACGCTCTCCGAGCCGGCGCCTTTTTTCCTCAATGAGGGCCTGGCCGGCTATTTCATTATGCCCGAGCATATCTGGTCCGGTCAGGATCCGGTCAGCGGCGAGCTCAGCCAGTTCCAGGGCCAGATTGGCACCGGCCCCTATATGCTGGAAGAGATTGTGCCTGGCGAATCTTATACCTTCAAGGCCAACCCTGATTATTTCCGCGGCCCGCCGCGCGTGGACACCGTAATCGCCAAGGTCGTCAAAGACCGCACCCAGCAGTTCAACCAGCTCCGTACCGGGGCGGCAAGCGCCGTGCTCTCTTCGGTGCCCCCTGCCCAGGTAGAACAGTTGGCCAATGATCCCAATGTCGCGATCGCCAAAGGCTCCGACTTCTTCAACTACGTCTTTTATACCAACGGGTCGCGGCCTCCCTTTGATCAGCCGGAAGTGCGCCAGGCGATTGCTAAAGCCATCGACGTCGATAGCCTGGTGGATATCGTGCTCTTGGGTCAGGGCGTTGCCCTCCCCCTGAGCTGGTACCATCCCGATCTGCCCTGGGCGATCAATATTGAACGCGAGTATGACCCTGAAGGCGCTGCCGCTGACCTGGAAGCGCTGGGCATGGTCGATTCCGATAATGACGGCATTCGCGAATTTGAGGGCGAGCCCATGGCCTATGAAATCCTGTGCGATGTCAACAACACCGTCGAAGTGCGCGCCACCGAACTGATCGCCGGCTGGTTGGAAGATATCGGCATCAGCGCGACGCAGAACTGCCTTGATATCGATACCTCGGTGACCTTGATCTGGCCCAACTTTGTCGCCGTTCCCGATCCGGATTACGACATGGCGATCTGGGGCTGGTCGAGCGGCGTGCAGTTCCAGCGTGGCTTTTTGCGCGGGCTGCTCGACAGTGATTTTGGCGGCGTAGGCTGGGGTAACCTCACCGGCGTGTCCGATCCAACGCTTGATGAGCTTATGGCCGAATATGTCTCTAATCCCGACCCCGCGCGCACCGAAGAACTGAGCGTGGCCATTCAAGAGCGCCTCGCTGAGAACCTGCCCTTCATCCCCCTCATGTCGCCGGGCGGAAACTTCGCCTACCTGCCCGAAGTCTATGATGGCTGGGTCTACCTCAAGGGCACCGGCATTGCGCCTATCTGGTCCTTCCTGCCGGAAGGCTCCTGGGAATCATCCTGAGTGGAGCGCGGAGATAGCGATGAAGCTCATGGGAGCTTTATCGCTATTTCCTTAATGTTCCCTTTCGATCATGTTCGAGCCGCCCCTGCCTTTGCTGCGCGAAGTTGTTCACCCCGGCATAGACCACGCCGCTGCAACCCTGATCAAAAAGAGCAGCAGCCCCGCCAGCGTATATCGCCTGGCTCTGGAAGGCGCGCCAGACAGCCAACGGCCGCAAACGCTGATTGCCAAGGTGATCGCGCCCGGCTGGCCGGATGACACATTCGGCCATCTACGCGAAACACGCTTCTACGCCGGCATAGCGCCGGCTTTGAACCTGCCGCTGCCGCGCGTCTATTACGCCGCGAAACAGCCCGGCACGGAAAACACCCTGATCTTGATGGAAGATGTGGGGACAACACACGTCTTTCCGGACCCCACGCACTGCTGGACGATGGCTGAGATACGGCCGGTCGTTACCGCCTACGCCCGCCTCCACGCCCACAGCGTCCCCGCGCCGCCGCCGGCCTGGTTCCTACCGCGCCACGAAATGCGCCTGCGCGAGACCGCCGCCGATCTACCGCTTATGGTCCAAGAACTGGTCGAGCGTATGGTCTGGCCGCCGCTGCCCGGTTTTGAGGATCTGCTCGATCGCGTGTCCGCGGCGGCCGATCAGTATGCGAACGAACCGGCTTCCCTGCTGCACAACGACGTCTTTCCTCCTAACGCGGCCTTGCCCAAGATCGCCGGCGGCGACGTCCTGTTGTTCGATTGGGAGATGCTCAGCTGGGGCCTGCCTGAAATGGATCTCGCCTACATGTTCCTGCAGCCTTTTGGCAGCCACCGCCGCCTGGAGCGCGGCCAGGTCCTGGCCTGGTACTGGCAGGCGCGCGAAGAGCGGGCGGGTGACCGGGCGGTCTTGCCGCCGCCGCCAGAAAGAGCCGCCCGCCAGCGTTACGCTGACGAGCTCTGGGCGCTGTGGCTCATTCCCGTCGCCCACAAAATGGCGGCGCACCCCTTCCCTCGCCGGACGTTCCCGCGTGTCTTTTGGGATGCCATGCTGCCGCTGCTGGGTGAGCGCCTGGGCCGGCTTTCTCGGGGCAGCGACATACTCTAGACAGGTGAGGCAGCTGCATGTCTGAACCTTCATACAAGACCGGCGCGGCCACAAACAACCTCACGCGCCGCTTGTTGGCTTATGCTGTCACCCTCTTTTTGGCTATCACACTCAACTTTCTCCTGCCTCACGCCATGCCCGGCGATCCGCTGGCGCTTATAGCCGGCAGCGCCGTGCAGCAGATGAACAAAGAGCAGGTATCCGAACTGCGCGCTGCATATGGGCTTGACGAGCCGCTTTTTGTCCAATATGGCCGCTACCTGGGGCGCCTGGCGCGCGGCGACCTGGGCCAATCATACCGTTTTAGCGGCGGGCGCAGCGTGGCCGAAATCCTGGGTGAACGCTTTGTCTGGACCTTTGGCCTCGTAGCCGTGAGTCTCGGCCTGGCAACCGCCGGCGGCATCTTGTTAGGCGCGTGGGCTGCTTGGCGGCACGGCAGTATGTCCGATCTCGGCCTGCTGACCGGCCTTTTCGCCCTGCGCTCCGTGCCGACCTTCTGGCTGGCCATGATCCTGATCCCGATTTTTGCCGTGCGCTGGCAGCTTCTGCCCGTTGGCGATTCCTACTCCTTTCCCCGCCCTGAAGGGTGGGCCCGTTTCACGGATGTGGCCCGCCATGCTGTTCTGCCCGTTATGGTGCTTGCCCTGGCTTACTTGCCAATCGCTTTTGCTATCATGCGTTCCTCGATGCTGAGCGAAGTTGGGGCCGATTATGTTCGGGCGCTGCGAGCCAAAGGAGCCGGTGAGCATAGAATCCTTTATCGCCATACCCTGCGCAACGCGATACTGCCTGTCCTGACCGTGATTGCGCTGGATTTTGGCCAGATGCTTGGCGGCGCCCTATTGATTGAAACAGTGTTTAACTATCGCGGACTTGGCTCAATGATGTTTGAAGCGGTCAAGAGCCGGGACTATCCGCTGCTGCAAGGGGGATTTTTGCTGTTTACCGTGGGCGTATTGTCGATCAATCTTTTTGTCGACCTGATTTATCCCCGGCTGGATCCCAGGGTAAGGAAAGTGCGGTCATGAGTGATTTGGGAATGAGCGGCGAGGAAGAGACGGCCGTTCCCGATCCGGCGCAGCCCTATACGCCGCCGGCGTTTCCGCAGCACGGAACGGAACCGGACGGCCGTAATGCCGCCCTGGCAGCGCCCGGCGATTCACCGTGGGCTTTCCCCGGCAAACCGCGCCTGCCGTCACACCTTTACCAGTTCGTAGGGCTCGTGGGGGGCGTGCTCTTCTTATTTCTGCTGCTCCTGGCCCTGTTCCCCGCAGCGGTCGCGCCCTATGATCCGGCGGAAACGGTGGGACGGCCGTTTTCCCCACCCAGCGCCGATTTCCCGCTGGGCACCAACGACATCGGCCAGGATCTTCTCAGCGAGTTAATATGGGGAACCAGGGCCTCCCTGGCCACGGGCCTCATTGTCAGCCTTTTCGCCGTTACCCTGGGCACCGTGGCCGGCTTGATAACCGGCTACTATGACAATGCGGGCAGCACCGTGCTCCAGCGCTTCATAGATTTGACCCTTGTACTCCCCTTTCTGCCGTTGGTCATCCTGCTCAGCGCTTACCTGGGCGCCGGCCAGCGCAACGTCATCCTGATTCTGGCCCTGGTCTCCTGGGCCGTTCCCGCGCGCCTGGTTCGTTCGCGCGTTATCAGCGTCAAGAACCAGCCTTATATTGAGGCCGCCGAAGCGCTCGGCAGTGGCAATAAGCGCATCCTCTTCACCCACATCTGGCCGGCCGTGCGCGGCCTGGTCCTCGTACAGTTCGTTATTGTGGCCAGCGCCGCCATCCTCGCCGAAGCCAGCCTCAGCTTCCTGGGGCTCGGCGACCCTTCAGCCAAGAGCTGGGGCACAATGCTCTATTTCGCCCAGGCCAGCGGCGTCTTCCTCGGTGACGCCTGGCTGTGGTGGGTGGTCCCGGCGGGCCTGATGATCACGCTCACCGTTCTTTGCCTGGTGCTCCTGGCCTACGCCCTCGAATATCGCCTGGAGCCAAACCTGCGGCGTTGAGCCGCCGCGCTGCTGCTGCATGAGGAAGTCGCCGGCCATGCCTGCCTTGACCCCGGAAGAAAGCTACCTATGGCTTTGTGCGCGAAGCTGGTCCGATCCGGCGGCGGCCAACCTGGGCCTGCTGCCCCAGGCCGAAAATCTGCAAAAACTCGACTGGGATCGCCTGCTGGACATCGGCCTGCTGAACCGCATGCAGGGCCTCTTGGCTCATGTCTGGTCGGTGACCGGCCTGGAGCGGCATCTGCCGCCAGAAGCGGCTCGCCGCCTCTCCTCGGCCGCGGCTAGGTATCAGCGCCAGGGCGAATACCTGGGTGAAGCGCTGCGGGCGTATCTCCATTATGCGGCGCAGATTAGCCAGGATGTCGTGGTCATCAAGGGGCTCTGGTTGTCGGACAAGATTTACGGTTCAACCGCCATACGGCCGGGCAGCGATATCGATATTTTGCTGAGCCGCCGGGACATTCCCGCCTCGCTCTCCATTCTCGAAGAAAAGATGGGCTACGGCCGTTGGTGGCGCCCGCTGCTTGATGATGCCTATTACTACCGCCACCACCTGCACCAGCAGCGCTGCAGCCCCGATCGCACGATCTGGGTCGAACCGCACTGGCTGCTGGACCACCCCTATACGCGCCTGACGATAAATTTCGACGAGCTGCTAAATCGCACCTCGCCCGGCGAACTGTTCGGCGAGCCGCTGCGTGAAATGGCGCCCGTCGACCTGGTGAGCAGCCTGGCCATCCATCTCGTCAAGCATGCCGTTTATCTGCCGCATGCCTGGCAGCGGCGCGATCTGCCGCGGCTCATCCTGGCCGACGGCATGCTCATGTACTTCGTAGACATCGCCGAAGTGCTGCATGTTTATACTAAAAAACCGCCAGGTGAAGCGCTTGACTGGGCGGAGCTGCTCTCGCTGGCCCGCCGCTCCGGCACGCTGTCCATCCTGGGGCCGGTGCTTCTCGTCTGCCGTAACTTGCTCGGCGCGCCGGTTCCAGCTGAAATCCTGGCCCAGTTTAGCGGCGCTTCCGGAGGGGCGCAGCAAACAAAAGCGGGGGTGCTGCAGCCCGCGCGCGAAGAATACCCGGCGCTGGTTGGGCGCATCATGAACCGGCTTGCCGACCATATCATTGCCACCTACGAAGGACGGGAAACAGAGCCGCTCTGGCGCTTCCTACTTGGCTACCAGGAGACGGCCGTCTTCCGCCCCATTCGCCTGCTCGATCTGCTGCTCTATCTTTTTCCCGGCCCAGATTATCTGCGGCGCCGCTACAGCAGCGACGGTTTCGCCGCCGCGGCCCGGCACCTGCTGCGCGCGTCCGGCCAGTATGTGGGCACCCTCCTGGATACCATCCTCTTTACGGCGCGCCGCAGGCGCGAAGTGCACCGCCTGGACAGGCAGGGATACCATTGGCCGGAGCTTCCGGTTGACTCTGAACCGCCTGCAGAAGAATCATGAAAGCGCTGGCAAGCAGTCTCAAGAGCGGCAGGTTATTGTCCCCAACGGTGACGGCCACGGCCATGCTTTTCGCCATAGACATGGTCACCAATCTCACCGACTATGCGTTCCACATCTATTTGGGGTGGTCTCTATCGCCCGCTGATTTCGCCATCGTGCAGACCTTGAACGCGGTGCTGCTCATTGTTGTCACCGCGTTTGCCGTATTGCAGCCTGTAGTCGCCCGCTTTACCGCGATGTTCAACGCCAGGAGAGAGGCTGTCTATGCGAAGGGGCAGCCGCCTCAAACGCCTGCGCGGCTGGCCGCTTGGGTTGAGATCATGCGCCGCCAGGTTTCCCGGCATCCGGTCGACCCGCGCAGCCGCGCCGTTTTTTTACGCTATATGCGCCAGGGGCTTCTGCTTGGCCTGCTCCTCTTTGCCGCTGCCTGGCTGCTGCGCACATACCTCGCGGCCTGGCTAAATGTGCCTGTTGCGGCGCTCAGCGCCGCCTCGTTTCTGCTGCTCCTTGTTCTTCTGCGCCCCGTCGCTTTTGGTATGCTGCAGGGCCAGCAGCAGTTCACCGCCTTTGGCCTGAGCCGCACCGCCTACGCGGTGGGCCGGCTGCTGCTGGCCGTGATCTTTATCTCCCTGCTTGGCGGCGCGGCGGTTGCCGGCGTAGCCGCCATGCCCCTAGGCGCTCTGCTCTCGCTGGCGGTCGCGCTTGCCTTTCTCGGCCGTGATGTCTGGCTGCCAACCCGCTCAGGCGAGGCCGGGACGGTCGATGAGGCGCTGATCAGGGAAGGTTGGCGGCTGTCACTGGCCGCGCTGTTCGCCTATGCGGCATTCATGTCGCTGCAAAACCTCGACCTGATCTGGGCCAACCGTTATTTTGCGCCGCCGGCCGCCGGCGCGTACGCGACGGCCGTTGTCTTTCGCCGCATTCTCGTTGTCTTGCCCGGCGCTATCCTGGTCATCCTCTATCCCCGGATCGTCACCCAGGTCACGCGCCACCGGAGCCCTGACCGGCTGCTGCTCAAAGCGGCCGCCGTGATCATAGGCGTTACCGGCTGCCTGACTGTCATCTATTTTCTGTTCGGCCCGTGGTTGGTAAACTTGCTCTTCGGCAAGCAATACGCCGCGGCGGCTCCCCTGCTGGGATGGATGGGGTTGGCCATGATCGCTTACGCGGTCGCATCCATCTGGTTGAACCTCTATCTGGCTACCAGGCCCTGGCCATTCGTTGCCATGCTGACCGCGGTGACAGGGGTGCAGATACTTATGCTCTCGCGCTTCCATGAAACCCTGCAGCAGCTCGTGACTGTCTTTCTGATCACAGGCTGGACGGTCGCCGTGGCCGGACTCATTCTCTACGTGGCTTGGATGCGGCCTGAACTGCGCCGCGGTAAACAGGCATATGCCAACGAGCGCGCCACTCAGGCGCTCAGCGCTGGCTTCGACGAAGCCGGCGAGTAACCTGATGAAGCGCTGCCGCTTAGACCAATTCCAAAAAGCGCGACAAACGGGCACAACGTGATGGATCGCTACAGCGAAATCGATGGCCTCGAAGACTTCTGGAACAGGAAGCATACACGGCCGCGCTTCAGTACTGAGGGCCACGTCTTTGGCCACCCCTTCCGCATGGCGGCCAACGATCGCCGCTTGCTGGAGGCGGCCCGTTACTCCATGCCGCAGTTTTCGCGCGCGCCGGCGTTGGCCCGCCCGCCTTTCCAGATTCAGCTTGTGTCCAACCCGGAACGGACAGCAGCGCCGGATCCACCGCACAGCCTCTTTGATCAGATCTGGTATACGGGTAACGGCGATTGGCTGATGCTCCATCTTGGCCCCTGGGGGCAGGCCTACGTCGATCTGGCCCGCCGCGAGGCGGTCGTTGTCGTCGCCCCGTCACTGGCCGCCCGGCCTGACATCATCAGCCATTCTGTGCTCAACACCATCCTGCTCAACTTCTGCCTGCACGAGGGTTACGGCATGCTGCACGCCTCCTGCCTGGTGAGCGAGGACCCGGTCGCCGATTCGTCGAGCGCTTCAAGGCGCGGGCGGGCGCTGCTGCTGATGGCCCCCCACAATACAGGGAAATCGACCACGGCTCTGTTTCTCATCCTGGCCGGTTACCGCCTGCTCACCGACAGCATGGTGCATATTTCGCCCTTCCACGGTACGGGCGCTGCCGGCCTTCTCTGCGGCTTTCCGGTGGGCAAGATTAAACTACGGCACGATATGGTACCTTTTTTCCCCGAAGTGCGGGCCGCATTGGAAACGGAACAGGTGCGCGATGAAACGAAATACACGCTGGACCTGCGCCAGCTTGATCCCGCGCTGGTAGTCGAAGAAGCCTGGCTGCCGGACTCACTGGATTTGTGCCTGCTCTCGCGCCAGGACGCAGATGAAACCAGCATTCTGCCGGCGACAGACGCCGAGGTCCACAACGCCGTGCTGCGCAACAGCCTTTTCTTCGACCAGGCATCTGTCTGGGAGCGCAACCTGGCCCAGATAACGCCGCTGATTGAGCAGGCGGGGAAATATCACCTGCGCATTGGCCGCGATCCCGCCGCCATTGTGCGCGCCGTGGACGAACTGTGGCGGGCCTAGAATCTGCTGTGTCGCGTCTTTGGCGAAGCGACCGTTTCTGGCTGTTTGTCGGCGCTCTTTTTATCTTCGCCCTAACCTTCTTTTCTGCAAACAAAGACGTCGGTTCCGATCCCAAGCTAACCCTCCTTGTGTCGCAGGCGCTTATCGATCAAGGCACGATTCGCCTCGACGCTTACCAGGAAGACCAGCTTATGGAGTTCCCGTTCTGGGACTATGTCAGCCGCACGGCCATGATTATCGAACACGACGGCCATTTTTATCCCTACTTCCCAGCCGGGCCATCTGTTATGTCCGTGCCTTTTGTTTGGGCCTATAACCTGCTGGGGCACGACATGCGCACGGCCGACAACTTTGACCTGCAAATACTGCTCGCCTCGCTGAGCGCCGCCGTTGTTTTTATCCTGCTCACACGGATGGGCTCGGAGCTTGTCGGCCCTCGCGCCGCCCTTCTCATCACCTTCTTTGCGGTGACTGGCAGCAGTCTGCTCAGCACCCTAGGTACGGCTCTTTGGACTCTGAATTTCAGCGCGTTGTTCATCACGATGGTGCTGCTGCTCCTGGTACGCGCCTCGCCGGCGGCCAACAAGCCCTTCAACCCGTATTTTTTGGGCCTGCTGCTCTTTCTTTGCTATTTCAGCCGCCCCTCTACAGTCGCTTTTATTCTGCCGGTTCTGGCTTATCTCTTCTGGCAGCACCGCCGTCTCTTCTGGCCGGCGGCGCTCACCGCCGCCGCGCTGCTGCTTCTCTCGCTCGGCTGGTCGCGCCTGACCTACGGCCAGTGGCTGCCGCCCTACCAGAGCCTGGCGCGCCTACAGGTGGAACGGACCCCCGTGCTGGTGGCCGTTCTGGGCAGCCTCTTCAGCCCATCCCGCGGCCTTTTTATATTCAGCCCCTTCCTGATCCTGCTGCCGGCCGGCGCCCTGCTTTTCTGGCGCGATCTGCGGCGCCAGCCGCTCTTCTGGCTGGGCATCCTGTGGTTCGCCCTGCAGCTTTTCCTCGTGTCGCGCGCCGCCAGCTGGTGGGGCGGCTTTGCGTTTGGGCCGCGGCTGCTGGCCGATACTCTGCCCGGCTTTGTACTGTTGCTGTTTCTGGTCTGGCGCGAAGCCGCTCAACACGGTACGGCCGGTCAGCAGCGCGCGGCGGCAGCCCTCTATATTTCTCTCGGCTTGCTGGCAACGGCCATCCATCTGGGCGGCCTCTACCGCCCGGCGACCGCTCGCTGGAACCTGGCCGTGAGCCCCACGCCCACCCGCGTCAGCGGCCCGCTGGGCGACCTGTTCGATTGGCGCTACGCGCAGTTCCTGGCGACCAACGACATGATATGCCGGATCACGGCCGATAAAATACACGCCTACCTGCCGCTGGATGAAACGCTGGCCGCCTACCATACCGGCCAGGTAATCAGCGCGCGCGCCGATCGCGCCCGGCCGGTCGACCTCGGCCAGGCGCAGCGCGAAACAGCCCCTTCAACCGCGCCGGCGGCGCGTGTTGCCGCTGCGCCCGCGGCAGCCCACGAATTCTACTTGCCGTTCGTAGCCTACGGCGGCAACAGCGCTTTGTTCATCGGTTGGGAGACGCCCGCCGGTACGGCCGATCAGCGCCTGAGCATCTGCCCGGAAGCGGAAATCCTGTTCCGCCTGGTCGACGAACCCCTTAGCCAGGACACTTATTGGCTGGCCATAGACGCCGCTGCCATAGGCGAGCAAACAGTGCAGGTTGACTTGAACGGCGCGCGCTTGGGCGAAATGACCTGGCCGGACACAACCAACACGGCCGCCTTGCAGTTCCCGGCGCGCCTGCTGCAGCCCGGCGCGTTTAACAGCATTCGCTTCCTCTTCCCTACCGCGCAATCCCCGCCGCCGTTGCTGGAAGGGTTGCGCCTGCGGCTGGATGACCGCCGGCTGGCCCTGAGCCTGCGCAGCCTGTCCATCACATCCTCGGCCGTTCCATCCCCAACGCCGGATCCTCCGCCCGCCTATCCTTAGCATACCCCGCGCGCCGCTTGACAATCACCACGTCTATGCTAATATTTTGACATTGAATTGTTTTATATCAAATTATTTTCCGGCAGGCAGATGAGCACCAAGTATGCAGGCACAGTCGAAGAAGTCGCAGCGCTCGATCTCTATATCAAGCTTTCCCGCGCCGCCGAATCGGCCACGCAGCGCATCAACCGCCACCTGCATGACGACAATCTGACTTTGAGCCAGTTCGGCGTGTTGGAGGCGCTCTATTTTCTAGGCCCCCTGCAGCCGGGACAGCTGGCGCAGAAGGTGCTCAAGAGCGGCGGCAATATGACCCTGGTCATCGATAACCTGGCCAAGCGCGGCTTGGTTACGCGGCAGCGCCGTCAGGATGACCGCCGCTGCATTGATGTAGAAATTACCGGCGAGGGCCGGGCGCTGATCGCCTCAATTTTCCCGGGCCACGTGGCCGGCGTGGTCGAGGCGGTGAGTGTCCTGAGCGTGGAAGAACAGCAGCAGCTGGCGGCCCTGCTGCGCAAGCTGGGACTATCCGTAAACAGGGAGCAGTAAGCAGTGTACTGCCTCGTCCCAAATAGGATTAACGCCAAACACTGACTCCTGGCAACTGGCCGCTACAGACTAGAGGAACGAATCATGCAACCCATCCAAGGCATTCACCATATAACCGCCATCGCCGGTGACCCGCAGACCAATGTAGATTTCTACCATAATCTGCTGGGCCAGCGGCTAATCAAAAAGACTGTCAATTTTGACGATCCCGGCACCTACCATTTTTACTTCGCCGATGAGACGGGAACGCCGGGCACGGTTTTGACCTTCTTCCCCTGGCGCGGCGCGGCGCGCGGCCGTCGCGGCAACGGCGAGGTGGCGGCCACGGCCTACACCATTCGCCCCGGCTCGCTCGATTACTGGCGCGATCGCCTTGCCGCCCACGGTGTGCAGATGGGCGAGCTACAGGATCGCTTCGGCGCGGCCGTCCTGCCCTTCCAGGACCCGGACGGCCTGATCCTCGAGCTGATCGTTGACGAAGGACAGGCCACGATCCAGCCATGGACCGGCGGGCCCATTCCGGCCGAACACGAGCTGCGTGGCTTTCACAGCGCCACCTTATGGGTAGCCGAGGCCCAGCCCACGGCCGACCTGCTCACCAACTCCCTGGGCTACACCTTCGCCGGGCAGGAAGGCAACCGCTACCGCTTCCAGGCCGGCGCGCGGGATGTCGGCCGTTTTATCGATCTCCTGGAACGGCCCGGCCAGACCTACGGCCGTTTAGGTGCCGGTTCCGTGCACCACATCGCCTACCGCACCGTGGACGACAGCGAACAGCAGGAATACCTCACTGCCCTGCGCGGCGAAGGGTACAATGTTACACCCGTGCAGGACCGCCAATATTTCCACTCCATCTACTTCCGCTCCCCCGGCGGCGCGCTCTTCGAAATCGCCACCGACGCGCCAGGCTTTCTCCTGGACGAGACAGTGGCGGGACTGGGCAGCGCGCTGCGGCTGCCGCCGTGGCTCGAAGCGCAGCGCGAGCGGCTTTGCCGGCGGCTGCCCGAGATTGAATTGAAACCTGTGGTCGACTAAGGCCTATACCGGAGAAATGAAGATATGGCACAACAGGACAAAGTGAACGGCCCGCACCAGGGCCAACAGCTTCTGGCGGCGGGCAAACCGCTGACCGAGGCGGACGCCGCCATGATCCTCATCCACGGCCGTGGCGCTTCCGCCCAAGACATTCTCGGCCTGGGCCAGGCGCTGGCCGGCGACCGCCTGGCCCTGCTCGCGCCGCAGGCCGCCAACAACACCTGGTATCCCTACAGCTTCCTGGCCCCGCTGGACAACAACGAACCCTATCTCTCCTCCGCCCTGTTGCGCATCGCCGATCTGGTGGACGAGGTAGAGGCGGCCGGGATACCGGCGGAGCGCATTTTCCTGGCCGGCTTCTCGCAGGGCGCCTGTCTCGCTTCCGAGTTCGTGGCCCGCCACGCGCGGCGCTACGGCGGCCTGCTGGTCTTCAGCGGCGGCTTAATCGGCCCGCCCGGTACGCCGCGCGACTATCCCGGCACGCTGGACGGCACGCCCGTTTTCCTCGGCTGCAGCGACAGCGACCCCCACATCCCCGAGGAGCGCGTGCACGAAACGGCCGAGACCCTGGCCGCCCTTGACGCTCACGTCAGCGAAGTTATCTACCCGGGCATGGGCCACACCATCGTCCAGGACGAGCTAAACCGGGCCCAAGAAATAATCAACAGCCAGTGGCCAATAACGAATGATCAATGACCCTTCCGCACCCGGTGCAACCTGCAACCTGTAACTTGTAACCAATAACGAGGTAACCCATGAAAAAGATCCAGACTCAAGGCGTCCATCACATCACCCTCATCGGCGCTGACCGGCAGACATCCATCGACTTTTGGGAAGGCGTATTGGGCATGCCCTTCGTTTTTGAGCAGCCCAACCTGGATGTGCCTTCGCAGAATCATCTCTATTTTGATCCCGGTGACGGCCGTTTGATTACCATCTTCACCAACGAAAACTGGCGGCCCGACCCCACGCCCAACCCGCAGGGCATTGGCAACCTGCATCATATCGCCTTCAGCGTCTCGCGCGCCACTTACATGCAGGCCGCCAAACGGCTGGCCGAGCGCGGCATCGATCATTCGGGCGAAGTTGACCGCGGCTTCATGGACTCGCTCTACTTCCGCGATCCGCTGGGCCAGCTCTTTGAACTCTCCAGCTACAAGTTCGACCCCCCACCCGGTTCCAGCCACGCCGAAGTACTCTTCGAAGCGCACAAGATCCGGGCTGAGCGCGGCGACCACCACATCGCCGAAGAGCACCTGGCCGACGCCATCGAGCTGATCATCGCCCGCGACAACGGCTCCCTTTCTCCCGACCGCGCGCCCAAGAATCCCTATTAGCCACGCCCCACTAGAAACCGAGTTTTCCCAAAAACTCGGTTTCTACAACCACACAATCCCTCCGCGCCTAATCCGCGCCCCATCCCTCGCCGCTTCGCTCCCTCGCACCCTCGCCCGTTAACTGTTAACTGTTCTTCACCGCCAGCATCGTCACATCATCCGACGGCTCCCCACCGGCGATAAAATCCTGTCCGGCCGTTTCAATCGCCGCCAGCAGCGCCTCGGCCGTCTCGCTCCCGTGCTCGTCCAGCAGCGCCGTCAGCCGCGCCTCGCCGAACATCTCCCCCTCGGGATTTTTCGCTTCCACGACCCCGTCCGTGTAGGCAAAGAGCAGGTCGCCGGCTTCCAACACCGTCTTTTCTATCTGGAATGTCGTTTCCGGCAGCAGGCCTACCGCCGGTCCCGTGGGCATCAGCCGCTGTTCTTCGCCGCTCAAACGCCGCAGGCGCGGCGGCAGGTGGCCGCAGTTGGCATACACCAGCTCGCCCGTCGCCGGATCGAGGATACCGATGAACAGTGTGGCAAATATGTTCAAGTCAAGATGGTTGCCGATAATATAGGCATTCGTGAGGTAAATCGCGCTCAGCAGCGCCTCCTCGTCGATCCGCGCTGTCGTTACTGTCTCTTCGGCGCTTCCGGCTGCGAAAGCCGCATTGCGCACCTGGAACTTGGCGCTTTCAAATAGATATTGCTGTATGAAGGCACGCAGCAGGCTGCGCAGCAGGGCCATAAACAGCGCCGCTACAATGCCTTTGTCACAAACATCGGCGATCACCAGCCCCAGACGGCCGTCCGGCGCGGCAAACACATCGTAAAAATCACCGGCCACTTCACGCGCCGGGTAAAAATAGGCCGCTATCTCCCACCCAGGCGGCTCCGGCAGCTCCCGGGGCAAAAAGCCGCTCTGGATATCGCGCCCAATTTCCAGCTCGCGTTTGTAGCGCAGCAGCGTCGCCTCGCGCGTGCGCAGGCGCCTCGTCTGCAGCGCCACGGCCGCCTGCGAGGCCAGCGACTCAGCCACTAACTGCTGGTAAACATCAAACGGCACCGTCTCGCCCGACTGCGCGTCGCGCGCGTTGCGCAGCTGCAGGACGCCGATGACATGCCGCGTGCGCAGCGGGATGGTCAGGCAGGAGATGGAGCGGTAATTGTTGCGCGCGTCAAACGCCTTGGTACCCGAAAAGTCGAACGCCGACTCGTTATAAACATCGCTAATATTAATCGGTATTTCCTGGTGCACGGCATAAGTGACCACGTTCTCCAGCACCGGCTCGCCCGCTTCGTCATAGAGCGGCAGATCGTCAAACGGCACCGCTTCTTCGGCCGTCCCGCCATAAGCCAGGCCCAGCGAATTAACGCGCACCAGCCCGTAATGCAGCTTGTTATCTTCCGTAAGCATGAACAGCGATCCGGCATCAGCATGGGTCAATTCCATCGCCGTTTCCACAATACGCTCCAGCAAACGGCCGAAATCTCGTTCAGCCGAGAGGGCGATGCCCAAGGGCAGGATCACCAGCCGCAGATCATCGGCCAGCTTTTCCACCTCGTTAAAAGCGTGCAGCGAAGCAAGCGCCTGTTCCTGCAGCCGCTTGCGCTGCACGTGCGTGCGAATACGCGCTTTCAATAGGGTGGGGTTGGTGGGCAGGATAAGATAGTCGTCCGCCCCCAACTCGATGCATTCAGTCAGCAAAGCAAAGTCGGCCGCCCGCCCGGTCATGATCACCGGCACGGCACCCGCTGCTGCCGGCACTGCGCCCGCTGCCGCCGGCATCCGCTGCCGCCATTGGTCGAAAAATTGCTCAGGGTCTGTGCACTGCGCTCTCAGGCTAACGTCCAGGAGCACAATATCAAACGATCGTTCCCGCGCCAGCGCATTCACTTCCGGCACGGAATGCGCCACCGCGATCTCGTACAGGACCAGGCCGCGCAAATCCTTATGCAAGTCCGCCAGGCTTTGCTCATCTTGGCCGGCAATCAGGATATTGGCGTAGGTAACGGGCATCGCTTTATCTTCCCACCAGCACAACCACCGAACGCGGCCCCAACAGCACGCTCCCCTGCCCCGGCAGCAGCGGCTCCTCGCCCGGCTCGGCGATATCAGCCGGCGCGGGCAGGCTGGTGTCGATAAAGCGCCGCCAGCGTAACCCGGCCGGCAGCCGCGGCAGCTCAAAATTATGCCGCTGCCAATGCATATTCATCGCCACATAAACAAATGGGACACTCGCTGCCTGCCCACTGTTAACTGTTAACTGTTTACTGTTAACTGTTAACTGTTCATTCCCCACCAACATAAACGCCAGCGTGCGGCTGCTCTCCGACCAGTCCGGCGCCCACGCTTCCACGCCGTGCCAAGAAATATCGGGATAACCTGTATCGCCTATCTCGCGCTGCGTGAAATGATCGCGGCGCCGCAGCAGGGGCTGCTCGCGGCGGAACTGGATGCAAAGCCGGAAGAAACGCGCCATATCCGCTTCCGAATCCAGCCGTGTCCAATCGAACCAGTTCAACTCATTGTCCTGGCAGTAGGCGTTGTTGTTGCCCAGCCGCGTGTGGGCCACTTCATCCCCCATAAGCAGCATCGGCACGCCCTGGCTGAGCAGCAGGATGGACACCGCATTTTTCATCAGCCGCCGCCGCAGCGTATTAATCGCCGCGTTATCGCTTGGGCCTTCCTGGCCGCAGTTCCAGCTAAAATTCGTATTATGGCCGTCGCGGTTGCCCTCGCCATTGGCCTCATTGTGTTTTTCGTTGTAAGAGAAGAGGTCGGCCAGCGTAAAGCCGTCATGGGCAGTGACAAAATTGATCGACGCCGTCGGCCCGCGATCGACGAACATGTCGGGTGAGCCCTGGATCAGCATCGCCATGTCGCTCACCTGGCCCATGTCCCCTTTTAGCCAGCGGCGCAGCGTGTCCCGGTAGCGGTCGTTCCATTCCGACCAGCGCTGGTAAGCGGGAAAGCTGCCGACCTGGTAGAGCCCGCCGGCATCCCACGCTTCGGCGATCAGCTTGCACTTGCCAAGAATGGGATCGTAGGCCAGCGCCTCCAGCAGCGGCGGATTGGCCAACGGCCGTCCCTTGGCATCGCGCCCCAGGATGGCCGCCAGGTCGAAGCGGAAGCCGTCAATATGAAACTCCGCCGCCCAATAACGCAGGCAGTCGATCACCATACTGCGCACGACCGGGTTGTTGCAGTTCATCGTGTTGCCGCAGCCGCTGAAGTTCTGGTAACGGCCATCGGGCCGCAGCATGTAGTACGTCGTATTGTCCAGCCCGCGAAAACTGATCGTTTTGCCGTCCGCCTCCCCTTCCCCGGTGTGATTAAAGACGACATCCAGGATCACCTCGATCCCATTGCGATGCAGTTCCTTGACCAGCGCCTTAAACTCATCCACCTGCATGCCCAACGGTCCGGTCGCGGCGTAGCCCGCCTTGGGCGCAAAAAACCCGATCGTACTGTAGCCCCAGTAATTGAACAAGCGCTCGCCGGTTTGCGGGTTCACGAACTCGTTGTCCAGCTCGTCGAACTCGTGGATCGGCATCAGTTCCACCGCGTTAATACCCAGCTCTTTTAAATAAGGGATCTTCTCGCGAATAGCGGCGTAAGTGCCGGGATACTTCACGCCGGACGAGGCATGGCGCGTGAAGCCGCGCACGTGCATCTCGTAAATAACCAGGTCCCCCAGCGGCGTCTCCAGCGGCCGGTCCGTCTGCCAGTCAAAGTCGTCATAGACAACCCGCCCGCGAAAAGGCTGCGGCGCGTCGCGCTCTCCCTTGCCCCACACGTCCCGCCCGCTGATCATACGCGCGTAAGGATCGAGCAAGACGATCTCGGGGTTAAACTGCAGGCCCTTGTGCGGCTGGTACGGGCCGTCCATACGATAACCGTATTCGATATTCTCGTGGTCGAGATCGAAGACAACCATGGAAAAGACATTACCGATGCGGAATTCGTCAGGGAAAGGAATTTCCACCAGCGGCTCACGCTCCCCTACTTCGTACAGGACCAGCGTGCAGCCTGTGGCGTTGCGCGAAAAGATAGCGAAATTGATCCCGCCGGGTACGATTGTCGCGCCAAAAGGGTACGGCCGTCCGGCGCGCATGAGGAAGTCGCCGTGGTGGTGGGTGGGATAGACGTCAATGCGCTGCATCATCGAGGCTTATTATACAAAGATTTTTGCCACGGCCGTTTTACCATGCTTAGTGCCGCTCTTTGACCTTCGCCCTGGCGATATGCTTGTCCACCTGCACCGTATGGTTGGCCTTCTTGTCTTCGATCGCCTGCTCGTAAACGCCAACCATTTTCTCCGCCCGGGCCATCATGTCCAGCGACGGCACTTTCTGCGCCACGGCCGCCTGCAGGCGCGCGTAGAGGTCCGGATCATCCAGCACCTGCTTAATCGCTTTGCCCAGCGCCGCGCCGTCATCCCGCGTCAGCAGCCCTTCAACGCCGTCCTTCACCTCATCACGTGTGCCGGTCGCGTCCACTGCCACCACCGGCAATCCGGCGGCCATGGCTTCCATGGTCACTAAGCCCTGCGTCTCGGTGATCGAGGCGAAGACGAAAAGATCGGCCGCTTTTAAATGATCGGGGATCTGTTCAAACGGCACCAGGCCGGTAAAGATGACCACCTCTTCCAGGCCCAGGTCGCGCGCATAGCGCTGCAGCTCGTCGCGCTGCGGCCCGTCGCCAATCAGCAGCAGGCGCAGATCGTCGCGGTCCTTTGCCGCCAGGGCGACCGCCTCCAGCAGCGTCTTCCAATTCTTCTCATCCGCCAGACGGCCGACCGAAACCAGGACTGTCTTGCCCTCTAGCCCATATCTCTCGCGCACTGCCTGCCCGTCCGCCTGCCGGAACGGCTCCAGGTCAATGCCCGTAGGAATGGTCGTGATACGCTCGGTCACGCCGCCGTAATCAATCAACGTCTGCTTGATGCTGTCGCTGGGCGTGACGATATGTTGGCAGCGATTCATATAATTCACCAGCCCGTCCACGACAAGACCCTCAACAATCGCCTGGCTAAACGGGACGTAGGCCAGGTAGCCTTCGGCATACTCCACATAGCGCGTGTGAAAGGTAAAGACCAGCGGCAGGCCGCGCTTCTCCGCCTCGTCCGCCGCAGCGCTGCCCACCAGCACGGGATGGTTGCTGTGGATTACATCCAGCTTGAGGGATGGGATGAGCTGATCGACAAACGAGGAGGTCGGCAGGGTCAGCGAATAATTAAAGCGCGGGATATTAAAGCCCGGATAACGAAAAATGAACTGCTCCGGGTCCACGAAATCTTTAGGCGCCTCCTGGGCAAAGATAAATACCAGGTGGCCGAGGCGCGTCAGGCCATCCCTAAAGGTACTGATAGATCGCACCACGCCGTTGACATTGGGCTTATAGGTGTTGGTGAAATGGGCAATATTCATGAGAACTCCTTTCTTGCCGCGATCGTCGCTTATTCGCGCGCCATCAACCGCCGCATCCGCCACCAGGCAAAGATATAGAGCAGCAGTCCCAGCAGCACCAGGCCGCCAAGCAAAAGGAACTGCGGCGTGCGCCCGCGCAGCATGACGTCTTGCAGCATGGCCGTGCCGTAGGTCGCCGGCAGCAGCCAGGAGACAACCATGACACCTTCTAACAATCGGTGCAGGGCGATAAAAAAGCCGCTGAAGAAGATGCTCGCCAGCAGCACGATCATGGAATACTGCACTGCCTGGCTGTCCGTTTGCGAAATAGTTGAAATGGCAAACCCCATGCCCAGCGAGGTGTAGAGCAAGGCCAGCACGACCACGGCGTACCAGCTCCATTCGCCCAACATCGGCACCCGCAGCAGCAAAATAACCAGCAGGGTCAGCGCCGCGGCCAGGATCGTGCCGAAGAGCATGAAGCTGATCGTCTTGCCCAATAAAGTTTGGAAGGCTGTGACCGGCGCCGCGCGGAACAGCTCAATCGACCCGCCGACGCGCTCGCGCACGATTGAAAGGGACGCCAGCGTAATGGCGATATGCTGCAGGAGCAGGGCAATGACCCCGGGCACATAGAAATCAATGGGGCCGAAATCGACGGCCGAGAGCTGTTCTGTCTTGCCCGCAAACGGCCGGGCCAGCACGCGTGAATTGACACCGACAAGGCCGGTGAGAAAATCGTCCATCAACTGCAGCTGCTGCTGCAGCGAAGTTACCAGCACAACTTCCTGGTCGTAGCTTTCCTTGTTTGGATCGAAAGCTTGCAGCTGCTGGAGCGTTCCTTCGGCATCGTTCAGGCGCTCAAAGGGAGAGCCCATGGCCTGCTCGTCGGACATACTCTGCAGCCCCTCAAAAGTCGCCAGGCTGGTGGAAAGCGCCAGGGACATCTGCCGAAAATCCTCCACCAGGGCCGCGATGCCTGTTTCGGCCGCGGCACCATCCCCGTTCTGCAAATCGTGGCGCAGCGTCGTAGCGTCGTCCTGCGTCGAACGTACCACGTCGAGCACCGAACCCGCCTCTTCCTTGGCCTTGTCCAGTGTACGCACCATGATCAGCCGGTTGACTTCTTCAACGTAGGCCCGCTGCAGGGTGTCGACAAACAACTCTTCCAGGGGATCGATCTCGTTGTGGATTATCTCCATTTCGGCTTGGCGGTTGGCCTGCACATCGGCAAAAGGATCGGGCGGTGTGACCAGAATCAAATCGGCCAAACCGTCGCTGAGCATCGTTTTGGCTTCTTCTACAGTAGTGACCGTGGCGACCAGGTCGACGGCGCCGGCAAGGCGGCCGGAGATATCATCGATCTCCTGCTTGATCTTACTGTCCTCCGGCACAACCATCACCGTGCGCATAACGCGCAGACTGTTGTTGTAGCCGATGCCAAAGATGAGCAGAATGAGGAAAGGGCCGAGTATAAGGGTGCCTACCAGCCGCGGCTGGCGGATGATCTCCGCGACTTCCTTGCGCACAAATGACGAGACCTGAATCAAGAATTCTCTCATTGCGCCAGCTCCCGGCGTTCGCGTTCCTGTTCCATGAGCATCACAAATACATCATCAAAAGGCGGCACATACTCATTGATCGATTCCACGGCGATGTCTTGTGCGCGGCACCACTCGAGCAGCTGTGGAATTGCCTTGCTGGCCTCGTCAACCGTGAAACGGGCGGTCAGGACGTCGAGGAAGGTAATTTCGCCGTTGATCCGTGGGTGATCTTCGAGCTGCACCAGCTGCTCCAGCGTGAAGGGAGCGATCGTGCGCAGGTCAACCACTTGGCCCCCAAGCGCTTTGTAGCGCAGCATATCCGGTGTCTCGACCGTTAGTAGTTCGCCATCGCGCATGACGCCCACGTAGTCACAGTAGGCGGCTTCGCCTACGTACTGCGTAGTCACAAAAAGGGTGTGGCCGCGATCGCGCAAGAACCGGAAATGGTCCCAGAATTTGCGGCGCAGCACGGGATCGATGCCGGAGGTTGGTTCGTCGAGGAAGATCAGCTCTGGATCATGCACGAGCGTGCTGGCCAGGCTGAGGCGCCGCTGCATACCGCCGGAAATGTTGCGCACCAGCTTCTTTTCGTGACCCGTAAGCTCCACCAGGTCCAGCAGTTGGTGCAGACGCTCTTTACGATTGAGCGGATAGCCATAGATGGAAGCGGCGAAATTGAGATTTTCCCAGACGGTGAGCTCGGGATAGAGGATAAAAAGCTGTGGCATGTACCCGATGCGCCGCTGGTCATTGGCCGTAAACGCTTCCGGCGACTTGCCCAGGACAGAAATCTCGCCCGCCGAGGCCTTGTAATTGCCGATAAGCACGCGCACTGTGGTTGTCTTACCGCAGCCGCTGGGGCCAATAAAGCCAAAGATGCCGCCGCGTGGCACATCGAGCGTTATCTTTCTCAGCGCGGTGACGTCGCCGAACAGCTTCGTCACATTGCGCATGCTCACCAGCGGCGGGAGCTCCTCATCAGCCAGCTCACGCGGGCGAATGAGCGTCACGTCTTCTGCCATAACTCCTCCAGGTCTGCCGTGCGCTGCGCGCCGGGACTCTGTACCCGATCGGCCATAAAAAGAGCACACGCTCCGCAATCGCCAACCGTCGAGAATGGGTGCTTCTTTATAGAGCGCCTATTTTACCGCCTGATAGTATCTCTGCCGATATAAACCGGCAGCGGGTTTCCCCTGGAAACGAAAAAAGCTGCCCGGGTGGGCAGCTTTTTTCTGCTTCAAGCACAAAAGGAGGCATATGACATGAGCATCCTTAGCATACTTGAAATTTGCTCCCCTAACTTTAAGGGCAGCTTATGGGCAGTTATTGCGATCCTTATGAATGAGGCGGTGGGGCGCTTCGCGAAGCGCCGCTACAAGGGGCGAACAATCCCTGCCTGCCCTTCGGCGCAGGTGGCAAACGTTTCAAAGAAATCTAAAAAGCCGGTGATGAACATCGTGTCGTAGACCATCTCCGTCAGGCCGCAAAGCACAATACGGCCGTCCTGGCGCATTGTTTCGCGATACAGCAGCAGCAAAGCGCGCAGCCCGACGCTGGAGATATAGTTCACGCCGCTCATATCGAGCACGATTTTGCAGCCCGGTCCGATCAGCTCCAGCAGCCGCGCCTGCACCTGCTCGGCCGTGCTGCTGTTGAGTTCTCCACTGAGCATGGCGATGGTCAGCCCATCCTTCTCTTCAACCGCGATCGCGATATCCATCAGCTAGTCCTGTTCATTACAAACGTATGGCAGTTCTGCCCCTTGCGGTAGGCGTAATCAAAAGCATCTACACCCTGCAGGGCAAGGTAAACGCCCAAACCGCCCGCCGGCCGCCGGTCAGGCGGCTGGTCCAGGTCTTCCGGCGGCGGCGTCTGCCGTGGGTCATAGGGCGGGCTGCTTTCGCGCAGGATAACGATCACCCTATCCGCGGTCAGCTCGGCCGTGAGGCTCAAATCGCCTTCCTGCCCCGCCCTGTCGTAGCCGTGCACGACCGAATTGGTAGCGATCTCATCCACAGCCAGGCGCAGCTTGTAGGCCGCGTGGTTGTCCAGGCCGGCTTTTTGCGCCGCTCGCGCCACAAAGGCACCTACGTCCGGCAGCGCCTCCAGCGTCCCCGGTAAGCAAACTGATTCCATAAAATGCCTGTCTCTAACGCCAGATGCTTCCACGAGAGATTACAACGGCAATCACGCTAGGTCAACGCCCTAATCGGACCTGTTTGGCCTTCTCTAAGGCGGCCAGGGTGGCGTGCAGCCCGTTTTCCAGGTCAAAGCGCGGCCGGAAATCCAGTTCGGCGGCGGCGAGATCCATCGCCAGGTGCAAATCTTGAGCCATCAAAGAAAGGCCCTGGTTTGAAAAAGCGGCGTTCACTTCCGGCAGCAGTGGCGCGACGAGCAGGCGCGCAAGGCGCGCCGTGCGCCCCGCCATTGCGGGGGAGACGCTGACAATACGTGGGCCGGAACCGGTGAGGCGGCGGTACGCCTCGACCAGGCCCGCCAGTGAAGTGGGGCGGCCCGGCCCGGCATTATAGACACGGCCGTCCGCCATGGGATGGCGCGCGGCGCACCACAACAGCTCCGCCACGTCACGGGCAAAAACCAGGTCCATTAACGAGCGGCCGCCATTGACCAGCGGCAGCAGCGGCAGGCGCGCCAGGCGCAGCGCCAGCGGCGTGAACATGCGGTCCCCCGGCCCGTAGGCCACCGGCGGGCGCACGATCGTGGTAGACAACCCCTTGGCCTGCGCGGCGCGCACCGCCTCCTCGGCCAGCAGCTTGGAGCGGCCGTAGGCGCTGATCGGCCGCTGCGGCGCCGTTTCCGGCGTGGGCACCGCGACGTCCGGAGCGTAGACGCTGCTGGAACTGATAAACAGGAAGCGGGCCACGCCCGCCGCGCTGCTGGCGGCGAGCAGCGCGGCCGTGAAATCCACATTCACTGCCTGGTACAGGGCCCACTCGGTCGCGGCCTCCTTCGCCGGCGCATCCTGCTCCGCCGCGAAAGGGGCATTGGCCGTCAGGTAGCCGGCGGCGTGAAAAACAAAGTCGCAGCCGGCTGCAGCATCGCGTATGGCGACCCTATCGCTCGCCTCGCCGCGCACCACGCTCACACCCCGCGCCGCCAACGCCCGCGTCTCGCTGCCCGGCCGCACATAGGCGCGCACGTTCGCCCCAGCCTCCAGCAGCACCGCCGCCAGGTGCCCGCCCAAAAACCCCGTCGCCCCCGTAACCAGGCACGTCACCCTATCCACTGCCCACTGTCCCCTGCCCACTTTCTACTTTCTGCTTGCCGCCTGCCACCCACAGCCATTATCATACGCGCCAACCATTCACTCGAACTCTATCCCATGCGCACCGAACCGCAAGCTCTCGCGCCCACCACCTCCAGATTTCCCGCGTCTTTCCGCGCTCTTCTGCGCTCGTCCGCGTCCTATCCTTCCCTCCTCTTCCTGGCCTCGCTCGTTTTCTTTCTCCTCACCCTGCAGCCCGGCCTGGCCTGGGGCGACGGCACTCGCCTGCAGCGCGAGGTTGTCACCGCCGAATCCTTCATCTTTGCCGAAATGGTGCAGCGGCCGTTCGCCCCCGATCCCTATCCCTTCGCCCGCCTGGGCGTCGCCGCCTGGGACCACCCGCTGTACGTCATGCTCGGCCATACGCTGGTGCAGGCCGCGCCGGCCGGCCGGGCCTTATGGGTCACCAACGCCCTCTCCGCCCTCTTCGCCGCGGGCACAGTCACCCTACTTTACCTGCTGCTCTACCGCCACACGCGCGCCCCGGCGCCCGCCCTGCTCGCCGCCGCCGCGCTGGCCGTCTCGCATACCTTCTGGTGGCACGCCGTCACGCCGGAGGTATACACGCTCTTCACCTTCCTGCTGCTGCTGGTCATCACTTTCTTGGAAAGCTATGAGGTAAGCGGCCGTTTCGCCGCCCTGCTCGCCGCCGCCTTCTTCCTCGGCCTGGGCATTTCCAACCATCTGCTGGCCGGGCTGGCCCTGCCGGCGCTGCTGCTTTACCTGTTAATAATTAATAACCAATATTCAACAATCAACAGTCAATGGCGTAGACTGCGCGGGCGGCAGTTTGTGTGGCTCGGAATCGCTTTTCTCGCCGGCCTGCTGCCCTACCTGGTGCAGTTCCTGCGCCTGCTGCGCACCTTTCCGGTGGGCGAGCTCCTCGGCCCGGCGGCGGGGACCACCTTCCTGCAGGGCTCACTGGCGCTCTCGCCCGTTGCGTTGGGCCAGAGCTTGCTCAGCTACCTGATCTTCCTCTTTTACAATTTCCTGCTGCTGGGTGTGTTTTTGGGCCTCTACGGCTGGTGGGCCGGCCGCTTGCCCTACCCGCTGCTGTGGGCTAAGGCCCTGGCCGGTTACCTCGTTTACCTGATCTTCGGCCTTGTTTACCAGGTCTCCGACCAGTTCGCCTTCTTCCTCGCTGCCCACCTCTTCTGGGCCATTGCTTTGGGCCTGGGCCTCGCCCTGGCCGGCCGGGCCGCGGCGTCCGGTCGCCGGCAGCGCCTGCTCTACGCCCTCTTCGCCCTCTCCATCCTGCTCACGCCCCTCTTCTACCACCTCGCGCCCGGCCTGCTGCGCGCCGCCGGCGTGGATGAGGCCGCCTTCGGCGTGCCGTTAATCGGCAGCGGCGTGCGGGATGGGCTGGCCTACTACATCGATCCCAACAAAGCGGGCGACCACGCCGCCGAAACCTTTGGCCACGAGACGCTGGCCAGCCTGCCGCCCGACGCCCTGGTCATCGCCGAGTGGTACACCGACACCGATGAGTATTTCGTGCTGCGCTACTACGCCGCCGTGGAGGGGCTGCGGCCCGATGTGACCGTATTGGGCTGGCCTACGGCCGATCCCTTCAGCTTCGACTCCGCCCTGGTGACAGACACGGTAGCCGCCAACATCACCGCCCGCCCCATTTATCTGGCCTCGCTCAGCGAGCAGTTCTACGCCGCGCCGCGGCTCCTGGACCAAACCTGCATCGTGCCCGAGCACAACCTCTACCGCGTCTATCCCCTTGAAGAAGCCGCTTCACGCTCCTGCCTCCCGCCCGCAGCAGCCACACCCTGAGAAACCACAAAAATCATATTTACAGTAAAATCGTATTCTAGTATAATATTGCCTAACCTTCGCTATTTGTCGTTGTTAGATTCCACTGGGCCCGCTGCGGGCAGCTGGTGACCTCACCGGTTAAACACCAGTAAAGAGGAGCGGCATATGGTATTCCACATTGTTTTCAATTGAGTGCAATAGACCTAACTTACAGCTTTAACATCACCTAAGGAGACATGGTATGCCTAGTCGCATCTTTCACATATGCAGATGGGAAGATCTCAATAATCCAATGAACCACGGAGATTTCCATCATCATCGAGCATTTCTAGGAACTGGTGGTTTTGACAGCGTGATTGCTGTTACGGCGTTCGCTTCGTTTTCAAACGGCACTGACAAGTCGCTGCGCGTTGACAATGTATTCATGCGCACGAGGGAGGATGGCCTTGGTGACCCATCACACGAGGTCTATTGTAATGTGACTTGCATTGGAAACGATCCGGTAGAGGCCTATACCATCAGCTTCGCTCAAATTCTGCCGGACCCCGATCTTCAGCCTGATCAATGTTTCGAAGGAAGTGACTTCGTTGCAAATACAACCGTTTTTTGATCCCCAGTAGGGTAGTCCACAACAATAGAAACCGAGTTTTTACCCAAAACTCGGTTTCTAAACAAACTCGCTTTCTAGCTCACCAACCTACTCGCCCCTTTCCCCTATCGCAAATGAGGCCACGAGCGCGTCCAGCTTCTCCACGTCCGGCGCCCCTTCCCCGGCCAGCGGCCAGAACAGCGACAGGTAATAACGGTCCCCTTCGCTCAGGCCTTGGTACGTGTAGGTGGGCACGCCGCTGTAGTCGCTCAGGAAACGCACGCCGCGCCCGCTGGCAAAGTCCACGTCCGCGAACTGCTCCCAGGCCAGCAAACGGTCGTCTTCCAGCAGCGGCAGCAGGGGCATCCAATCCCCCGGCGGCACATCGGCGCCGCTTCTTCGCCCAGCCGCCGTCTCGATCAGCTCATTCAGCCGCGCTACCTGCGCGTCGACATCCGACTGCCCATCCACCGGGTACAGCGCCAGGTACGGCCGCAGCGGGAACACGTACAGCCGCCGGCCGTCCTCGGCCATCATCTCCTCCGGATCATCCTCGTCGAAGGTGAGCAAAATATGGCGCGGCAGCGGGTTCTCCACCGTGTCTGAAATGGGGACCACCACCCAGGCATAGGTCTTTGCCAGGCCGGTCACATCGAGGGAAATGCCGCGCTCTACCAGGTCGGCCGTCGTGCCCGAATTGCCCAACACGATGCCGGTTACCGTCTCATCAATGGGTGTGCCCGTCGCTGCCGGTTCTTCGTCCCCGGCCTCTTCAGTCACTTCGACGGTCTCCTCCGCCGCGGCCTCCGGCGTCACCGTGGCCTGCGGCGTGGGCGCTTCGCCGGTCTGCGTCATCACGATTTGCGGCGTCGCCGTGGGCGCCTCAGTGGGCGGCTCGGTTGGCAGTTCGGTGGGTAGCTCGGCCGGCTCAGGACTGGGCGCCTCGGCCGCCGGCGGTTCCTCCGTGACTTCCAGGCCGGCGCCCGCATCGTCAGCCGGCTGCGCAGCAGCCGCCGGAGCCGTTTGTTCCGGCGCCGGCGGCAGGGCTTCGAGCGTCGCCTCCGCCCCGGCCGTCGCCGGCTCTGCCGGCCCGCCGCCTGCACAGGCCGCTAGAAACAGCAGGAAAAAGAGGGCCAAGATCAGGCTAAACTTGGTCGATGCTCTCAATTTGCCTCCATAAATCGCCTGGAACAAGCCCAGCGTAACGGCGATCTTCGAAACCAAAGCATAGCGAGTAACAGGCAAACAAACAGAGCTATATCAGAAACATTAAGCTATTTAGAGCCCTTTTTGCGGCCGAAATTCGTGTCCGTTTCCATCCCTCATGACATTTTGCAGCCCAGAATATGACAACCGGCACGTGACGGGCGGCAGTTTGCCCTTTACTGTATAAACACAAAGAACGGCCGTTTCCCACGCGGCCGCATGAGTAGTTAACACGATCATTCTGTACGAAAAGGAGACCCACTATGCCCGTCTTGGATAAGCAAGCCGATCTCGCCGGCCCCGGCATCGGCAACTACGAGGATTTGGAAAAGGTCCTGCCCACCGACTACCGATCGGCGCTTTCGCCCAAGGAGACGATGCGCGCCCTGTATGCCGCCAAGCAGTATATAGAAGAAAACTTGTGCCGCGAGCTGAACCTGATGCTGGTGCAGGTGCCGCTGATCGTCGATTCTTCGAGCGGCGTCAATGATTACCTGGACCGCGACGGCTCGCGCACGCCGGTGCAGTTCCACATCAGCAACGACCATAACCAACACCCCATCGACGCCGAGGTCGTGCAGGCAGCAACAAAATGGAAGCGGTTGGCCCTGGGCCAGTTTGACATGGCGCCCGGCGAAGGGCTGCTGACCGACATGCGCGCCGTGCGC
>JBJYWX010000317.1:0-14827 GCA_046259695.1 Promineifilaceae bacterium (SeqCode)
GGCGGCCGGATTTGAACCGACGACCTCTCGGACCCAAACCGAGCGCTCTACCAAACTGAGCTACGCCCCGAAACCCAAAACTCGTTTGTTAAACCCCGCACCGTGGCGGGCCAAAGTGCATCGCGTAGTATACGGGCGCTTGCCATGCGCGTCAACAGACCGCACACACTCTTATCTGCCCTTCCGCCGCAGCTTCCACAGCCGCGCCGCCTCGCTCAATAAACGATATCGCCCTTCACGAAAGCAGCCGTCTGCGGCTGTCGCGGATTCTCGAAGAACTCGGCCGTCTCCTCCACCTCGATCAGGCAGCCATCCATCAGCAGCCCCACGCGATCAGCCAGCCGCTTCGCCTGGAAAATATTGTGCGTGACGATCACGATAGTCATCCCTTGCTCCCTATTAACATGGCTGATCATCCTTTCGATCAGACTGATGTTAAAGGGATCGAGATTTGAAGTTGGCTCATCCAACAGCAGGATTTCCGGCTCAATCACCAGCGATCGGGCCAGGGCCACGCGCTGCGCCTCGCCACCGGAAAGGGTGCGTGCTGGCGCGGCCGAAAGTTCGCTTAAACCAAGCTGTTCAATGATATGCTGCACCGGCTCTCCGCCGTCCTTGTTCCCCCGAATCTTTAGCCCATATGCCACATTGTCAAACACCGATCGCCGCAGCAGGTGCGGGTCTTGAAACAACATCGTCACCTTGCGCCGCTGCGCCATTTGCGGCCACTCGCCGCTGCAAAGGCGCTCGTGGAAGTAGAACTGCCCGGCCGATGGCGCCTCCAGAAAACCCAATATGCGCAGCAGCGTGCTTTTTCCCGCCCCACTCGGCCCCACCAGGGCCAATATCTCACCCTGCCTCACGCTCAATTGCGGAACGTCAAGAACCTTGCGATCTCTATAGATCTTACGCACGCCTTCCAGTCGATACAAGGCTGCTTCCCGCATCTGCAAACGATCTTCCTTTGCCCCTACCGTCATGCTCCTACCAGCCATCCACCGACTGAAACGCGCCAACCATTACTCGGCCTGCAGCCGGGTCGCCACAAGATTGATCAAAAAAGACATGGCCATCAACATGATGCCCAGCGCAAGGGCGAATTGGAAGTTGCCCTGCCGGGTTTCCAGCATAATGGCCGTCGTCATCACCCGCGTTTTGCCCTCAATGTTGCCGCCAACCATCATCACCGCGCCCACTTCGCTGATCGCCGCACCCAGCCCGGCTACCAGGCCCACGATGACACCAAAACGCGCTTCGGAGAGCATCGTGCGCATTACCTGCGAGTCGGTCGCACCCAACGAGCGTAGCTGCAGGCGCAGCGTGGGCGAGATGCCGCGCACCGAAGACATGGTGACGCCAATGACCAGCGGCACCGCCAGGATTGTCTGCGCCGTAATCATTGCTTGAGGCGTAAAAAGCCAGCCCAGGCCGCCCAATGGGCCGCGCCGCGACAGCAAGAGAAAAACTATCAGGCCAATGACCACCGGCGGGAAACCCATGCCCGTGTAGATAAGGCTGTTGAGCCAACCCTCGCCGCGAAAGGTGCGTAGACCTAACCAGGCGCCAATAGGGACGCCGGCCACGCCGGCTATCAGCAGCGCTGTGCCGCTGGTAATCAAGGTAAGGATAACGATCTCCCAGAAACCCGAATCGCCGCTGAAGATCAATTGCACCGCTTCAGTGAGCGCCTCAATCATGCTTCATTCCTCGCCGCGTGCAGCGCAGCCGCACAACGCGCCTGGCGCCGTCCGTAACGCGCGCCCGGTGGTCCAGAACGTGACCCACCAACCACAGAACTTGATCGTCGGCGGTCACCAGCGGCCATTGATCGCGCAGGCGAGCTGCCAGCTTGCGGTTAACCATGATGTCCTGCAAACTGGCCGAACGGCCGTCCATGCCCAGTGGCTGCATCCGTTCTCCCGGCACGCGCTGCCTCACGACCAAGGCCGCCTCTTCGGGCAAGGCCAGCAAGGTCTGCCAAGGATCCTGGCTGACGAGGTTTATACCCAGCGGAGTTTCGACAGGCTCTGCACTGATCACCCACTCATTCGCCAGCTCAACCACGCCGGGGACGGGCAGCTCGCGCTGAGCGCCGTCCGGAAGTTGTGGCAGATCACTGGGCACGACCGAATCCCCGGCGCCAAACAACAGTCGCTCATAATCGGCCAGCAAGGTGATCCCACCCGGAAGCAGCGTTTCCATCCCCGCCCGATTTCGCCTGGCGATATCTACTGCCTGCTCCACCGCCCGGAATGAGAGATCCTCGGTATCTTCATTCAAGGTGAAAACAGCACGTCGCACCACTCGCCGCTGCAAAGCCAGCGGCAGAGCCTGCCAGCCGCCGCGATCCAGGCACAGCCAACCGGGACCAATTTGAACGACCAGTTCCGGCCAGACCGCATCTAGCTGCTGTTCCAGGTATCTGTCCTCACCGGCGGCGATGGTCGCAAGCCGGTTCAGGTGGCGCACGATCTGCGGGTTATAGGCCGCCAGTTCCGGCAGCAGCTCGTGCCGCAGCCGGTTGCGGGCGAAACCGGTATCCCGGTTGCTCTCGTCATCCAACGGTACCAGGCCGAGCTGTTCGATATAAGCTTCAATCTCAGCCCGCGTCTGGCCCAGCAAAGGCCTTATCAGCCGCAGCTCTGCCGCGCCGGGCAGCGGCGCCACCTTTTGCATGCCGCGTAGGCCGGTCAGGCCGGCCCCGCGCAAAAAATGCAGCAAAACCGTTTCCGCCTGGTCTTCAGCGTGATGCCCTACGGCCACGACAGTCGCCCCCAGCTCGCGAGCTACGGCCGCCAAAAACGCGTAACGCGCCTCGCGCCCAGCCTCTTCAATGGATTGGCCATTCTGGCGTGCGTGCTCGGCCACGTCAACGGCCGACCCATGAAAAGCCAACCCTAGCTCCTCTGCCGTCCGCTGCACAAATCCGGCGTCAGCCGCTGAAGCGGGACGCAGCCGGTGGTCCAAATGGGCCACGTGCAGCGTCGCCGCCGGCACAGCCTCACGCAGCTGGTACAGCAAGGCGAGTGAATCCGGGCCGCCGGAAACGCCCACAACCAGGGCATCACCTGGTCGGAAACCCGCTTCCGCCAACAGTGCCTTAATTGCCCGTACCTGCATCGCTTTCATAGACCAAGGCCAAATCAAATGACAAGCGCCGGCTCTTTTTGCGGAGCTGGCGCTGCCGGCCGTCAAATAGGGCGGGTGGGAGTCGAACCCACATGGGTGTTACCCCGGCGGATTTTAAGTCCGCTGCGTCTGCCATTTCGCCACCGCCCCTTTCCGGTTGCCTAATTGTACCTTCACCATTGAGCCGCTACAAGTGACACAAGCTCTTCATCTCTAGCGCCTGCTCTCGCAATGCTTCCCGCGAATAAACATCGCTTGACGCCCTTCTAGGCGGTTTGTACAATCCGCCACATGGCAAATCAGAACGATAACGGAGGCGGCCCGGCGCCGCTTGATATTCAGACCAATTACGGCGGCCAGGCCGTCATCGAGGGCGTCATGATGCGCGGCTCGAAGGCGTTGTCGGTCGCCGTACGCAATCCGGCGGGCAACATTGTGGTCCATACCGAGCCACTGGATGCGCGCATTTATGGCGGCGGTATGGCCAAGATCCCGTTTGTGCGTGGTCTGACTCTGCTCTGGGACGCGCTTGGGCTGGGTATCAAAGCACTATTATTCTCCGCCGAAGTCGCGGTTGAAGAAGAAGACGAAGCCAATGAAGAGGCGGGCGCTGTTTTCGAGGGTCCTGTCAAATGGACGATGATTGCCCTATCTCTGAGCATGATGATCGGACTTTTCTTTGTCCTTCCCGCTTTTATTGCCGGCGTGCTCGAACAATGGGCCGGCTTTGAAGCAGCTTTTTGGGGTCACTTAATCGAGGGTCTGATCCGCTTAACTTTCGTCATTGGTTATATTTGGGCCATCGGCTTTCTGCCCGACGTCAAGCGGCTTTATGGCTACCATGGCGCGGAACACAAAACCATCAACGCCTATGAAGCCGGCGCCGACCTAACACCTGACTCCGTCGCCCGCTTCCCGCTTGAGCACCCGCGCTGCGGTACGGCATTCCTGCTTACCGTTGTCGTCATATCCATCATCGTCTACAGCTTTCTGCCGCCGATGAACATCTTGGTGCGCATTTTGTCGCGCCTGGTGCTGCTCCCCGTTGTCGCCGGCATCGCCTACGAATTCCTGCGCTTTACGGCCGCCCACCAAGATAACGCCTTTATCCGCCTCATTACCAAGCCCAACTTGGCCCTGCAGCGGCTGACCACGCGCGAACCGGATACGAGCATGCTCGAAGTTGCCATTACCGCTTTCGAGCAGGTCGTGCGCTTCGAACAGGGCCAGAAGGTTACAGAAGGCACGCAGATTCTTACCGCCTTTCCTGCACCGGAACCCGCAGGCGCTGCTGTGGCCGCGGCCGAACTGCCCGCCGCCTGAGGCGGCGTATCTCCCTGCCCAACCAACGGGAATTACGGCGCGACGGCAAAGATCGTCTTAAGGTACGCGCCCTCTTTGAAGCCGATCGGATGATCCACGGCGTGGCCCGTCCGTTCAAGTTCTTTCAGCGGCCGGCCCACTTCCCGCGCCGTCCTGGTTACTGTCTCAAAAAACTGTTCGAAAGTCACCCGGCTGGAACAGGAAGAAATGACCAGCGTGCCGCCAGGTTTCAGCATGGCGAGTCCTAACAAAGTCAGTCGCGCGTAGGCATTCAACGCGCCGCTCACTTCCCGCCGGCGTCGTGCGAATGAGGGCGGGTCGATAATCACCAGGTCGTAACGCTGACCGCTCTCCGCCAGTTCACCGAGCAGCCGGAAAGCATCTCCCTGCAGCGTATCGTGCCGCGCGGCACGCACACCGGGTACGGCGGCATTGATCGCGAAATGCCGTTCCGCCGCGGCTAGCGCTGGCGCGCTCTGATCCAGGCTGGTCACGGCCGTCGCCCCCCCACGGGCTGCATAGAGCGAAAACGCACCGCTGTAGGCAAAGACATTAAGCACGGAGCAGGAAGCACCCAAACCTTCCACGCGGCTCCGGTTTTCGCGCTGATCGAGGAAGAACCCTGTCTTCTGCCCATGCAGCAAATCCGCTGCAAAATGCAGCCCGTTTTCCAAAAAGGGGACTGGTTCAAGCGGTTTTTCGCCCAGCAGAATCTGCCCATCCGTTAAGCCAAACAGTGACTCACGCCGCAGCTGGACGTGCCGGCCCAGTCGCAACACAATGCGTTCTGGTCTTTCCTGCCTGGTCACGATCTCCAGCAGCTGCGGCAGATGCGGGACCCAGGCCGCCGTATCCAGCTTCCAGACCAGGGACTCGCCGTAACGATCGATCACGAGCCCGGCCATCCCTTCATTGGCGCCGTGCAGCAGCCGGTAACCGGTCGTTGCAGCAGAAGGCAAAGATGCCCGCCGCGCCGCCGCATCTACCAGGCGACGGGAAAACAACGCGGGTCCTATTTCTTCTGTTCGGTTGTGCACCAATAGGCGAACGCGGATGGGCGACTCCGGATCGTAGAGACCTGCCGCCAGGAAGCGTCCGCGCCGGTTAAACACCACAGCGATGTCGCCGGGCACCCCTTTGCCGCTGATCTGCGTAATCGCGCCCTCGAAAAGCCAGGGATGGCCCTGGCGCAGCGCGCGCTCCGCGGCCGGTTTGACCCGGATCGCCAGCCGCCGCGTATGGGGTGCAGGTACTCTTTGCAGTGGATTAGCCGCCATCCGTCCTTCGCCAAAAATCGTACATCTGGCTATTCTAGCGTAAAATCCCGCCCGATATGCCTGATGTAACGATATCTATACCCGCGACGTCCGCAAACCTCGGCCCTGGCTATGACGCCCTGGGCATCGCACTTAACCTCCGCCATCGCGTGACCTTCACCAGGCTGCCCTCTCCGGAAATACGGATCACAGCGGCTGGGGAGGACGCGCACTGCATCCCCAGGGACGCCTCCAACCTCGTCTACCGTTCGATGTGTCTGGTATTTGATAAAGTAGGCGGGGCGCCGCCCGGCCTATTTATCCACCAGCAGAACGAAATCCCGATCGCCAGCGGCCTTGGCAGTAGTTCGTCGGCTGTGCTGGCTGGCATGTTCGGTGCCAACGAGCTGGCGGGCCGGCCCCTGTCGCGCGCGGAGATCCTACAAATGGCTACCAACCTTGAAGGCCACCCGGACAACGTGGCTCCGGCCGTTTATGGTGGACTGGTGCTCGGAGTGCAGCACGAAGGTGCGCTGCTGGTTGAACAAATACCTGTTCCCCCACTTAAGGTAGTGATTGTGCTGCCCAATTTCGCTCTCGCCACCGACGACGCGCGCGCCGTACTGCCGCGCGAACTGTCGATGGCCGATGCCATCTTCAACAGCAGCCGCCTTGGCCTGCTCATCCGCGCGCTGGAAGCTGGGGATCATGCTCGCTTGGCCGTCGCCATGGACGATCGTTTGCACCAACCTTACCGCGTGCCGCTCATCAGCGGCATGGCCGCGGCTATGGCCGCGGCGCGCGATGCCGGCGCGTCGGGTGTGGCGCTGAGCGGTGCCGGACCAAGCCTGATAGCCTTTGCCCCTGGCGGTCACGATGCTGTCGCGGCAGCGGCAGCACAAGCCTTTGCTGAAGCTGGGCTTGGCGTGCGTTCCTGGCTGCTAGATATAGATTATGAGGGTGTTCAAATAACCTGAACGGGATGGGACAGCTGTTCGTCACGGGCAGGGTTATTTGTTAAACTATCATAAGGCAGTGTGGCGCAGGTCCCGCTGTTCGGAAACATACCAACTTAGCGCCGGTCAGACCCTTGACTCCCTAAGCAGCGAGTAACTAGCCCTTCAATACGCATCGTCATTTACTAGAATAATAAGGGTAAACGTCGTCAATAAACTATGATTCAGGCTTGCCAATTCATCATCTAGATGGGCGTGGGCCTGTTATTACCATCACTAGGCCGGAGCAACGCCCGTTCCATAAAAAGTGGCCGTTGCCCGCATTTTAAGGAGTATCGTATGGACAAAGAAACGTTGCTGGATTGGTACCGCGAGATGGTGCTGATTCGTCGCTTTGAGCAACGCAGCGCTGAGCTGTACCAGCTCGGCAAGATCGGCGGCTTCCTGCACCTCTACATCGGGCAGGAAGCGGTCGCCGTAGGGTCTATTGCCGCCAAACAGGCAGGGGACCACGTAATCACCGCTTATCGTGACCACGCCCACGCGCTTGCCGTGGGCTCAGATCCCGGCGCCGTGATGGCCGAACTACTTGGCAAGGAAACCGGAGTCAGTAAGGGGCGCGGCGGTTCGATGCATCTTGCTGACTTCGACCGTCACTATTGGGGCGGATACGCCGTCGTCGGTGGGCATCTACCGCTTGCGGTGGGCATCGCCCTGGCCGAACAATACAAAGGTACGGACAATGCCGTGCTCGTTTACTTCGGCGATGGTTCTTCAAACATTGGTTACTTCCACGAATCCCTTAATCTCGCTGGCGTTTGGGATCTTCCCGCAGTGTTCATCGTTGAGAACAATCAGTACGGAATGGGCACGGCCATCAGTCGCTCCACAGCCGCGGCCACTATGCTCGATCGCGCCCCTGCGTATGGGATGGTGGGCAAGCAAGTAGACGGTATGAATGTCTTCGAAGTCTATGAGGCCGTAAGCAGCGCCCTCGAGGCCATTCGCAACGGCGATGGGCCCCAGTTCCTGGAAATGCTCACCTACCGTTTTGAAGGGCACAGCATGGGCGATCCACTCCGCTACCGCACCAAGGATGAAGTTGAAAAGTGGCGCGAGGATGATCCCATCGGCATCCTGGAACGCAAACTAACGACGGAATTCGATGTGTCGGAAGCGCAGCTTGATGAAATCGATAAAGAGGTCGAAGGTGTTGTTGAAGGGGCTGTGCGTTTCGCTGAAGAGTCGCCGTTCCCCGCGCTAGACACACTCTTTGATGACATATATGTGGAGGCGGCGTAATCATGGCCTATATCACTATGCGGCAGGCAATCTCAGACGCGCTGATGGAGGAGATGGAGCGCGACGAAAATGTGTTTATTATGGGCGAGGAAGTTGGTGTCTGGGGCGGCACCTATGCAGTGACCCGCGGCTTTTACGACAAGTTTGGCCCCAGGCGGGTGCGGGACACGCCCATTTCGGAAATGGTTATCGGCGGCGCCGCGACGGGTGCAGCGATGAATGGGCTGCGGCCGGTTGCCGAATTTATGACGATCAATTTTGCCTTCCTGGCCCTGGACGCGATTGTTAACCACGCGGCTAAAGTGCACTACATGTTTGGTGGCCAGTTCAAGGCGCCCGTTGTATTTCGCGCTCCGGGAGGAGGCGGTCGCCAGCTTGGCGCAACGCACAGCCACACGCCCGACGTTATCTTCGCCCATTTTCCGGGCTTGAAAGTTGTTTCGCCAAGCACGCCCTATGATGCCAAAGGCTTGCTAAAGGAAGCCATTCGCATCGATGATCCCGTTCTCTTCATTGAGCATCACACGCTGTACCAGATACGCGGTGAAGTTCCCGAAGAGGATTACACGGTCCCAATTGGCGTCTCAGACGTGAAGCGCGAAGGCAGCGATGTTACCATTGTCGCCTACGCGCAGGGCATGCATGTTGCCACGCAGGCGGCAGAAGAACTGGCTAAACAAGGCATCGAAGCCGAGCTGGTGGACCTGCGTTCCTTACGGCCGCTTGACATAGGCCCTGCCCTAGAATCTTTCCGCAAGACTTTCAGGGCCGTCGTGGTGGAAGAAGGCCATCGTTCCTACGGCGTTGGCGCCGAGGTGGCTGCACGCTTGCAGGAAGAAGGGTTCGATTACATGGATGCACCCATAAAACGCGTTGCCCAATATGAGGTTCCGCTGCCCTATTCCCGCGAGCTTGAGCAATCGGCCTTGATTAATGTGGACCGGGTCATAAGCGCCGTTAAGGAGGTGCTCTAATGGCGGACTATGTCGTAATGCCCAAATTGGGTTTTGATATGCGTGAGGGTGTGCTCAACCAATGGCTGAAAGCAGTCGGCGAGCCAGTCACGCGTGGTGAAGTCATCGCGGAGATTGAATCGGACAAGGCGACCCTAGACCTGGAAAGCCAGGTTGAAGGCACCTTGCTCGAAATCTTGGAGGAGCCGGGGGCCATTGTGCCCATCGGCGCTAATCTAGCCATTGTCGGCAAAGAAGGAGAAGACTACTCCGATCTGCTCAGCGATCAGTCGGCCGCAGCCGCCGCCGAAGAGCCCTCCCCTGAAGCCGCTGGTGGCGAAGAGGATGTCACAAAGACGACGGCAGTGCCGGCATCCAATGGCGCCGCGCAGGCCACCACCGGCGAATTCCCAGCCGGCGTTAAGGCCACGCCCGTCGCGCGCCGTATCGCGGCGGACAAGAACATCGATCTCAGCCAGGTGTCTGCGAGCGGACCTGGCGGGCGTATTCGTAAAGCGGATGTTGAAGCTTACCTTGCCAATCCACCGAAGGCCGCCACTCGGCCGGCCGTTGCGGCCGCGGAGTTCGCCATTCCAGAAGGCGACGACGTCGAAGTGATCGAGACAACGAAGCTGCGCCAGGCCATTGGCCGTCGTATGACCGAGAGTAAGACCACGGTTCCTCATTTCTACATCACTTCAGAGGTCGATATGGCACCGGCGCTGGCTCTGCGCAAAGAGATCAATGCCACGCTGCCCGATGAAAGCCGGGTGACAGTCAACGACCTCATCGTGAAAGCGGCTGCTCTGGCCCTGCGAGAGTTCCCGAACCTTAACGCTTCCTTCGCCGGTAAGGAATTGGTGCGCTACAACTACATCAACGTGGGCACGGCCGTTGCCGTAGAAGGCGGCTTGCTGACCGTCGTGCAAAAGAATACGGATAAAGCAACGCTTTCTACGATCGCCGCTGACAACAAGGCGATGATCGCCCGTGCGCGCGACGGACGCGTGAAACCAGAAGATGTGGAAGGCGCCACTTTTACCGTCAGTAATCTCGGCGCGTTCGATGTTGACCACTTCATCGCCATCATCAATCCGCCCGACGCTGCCATCCTTGCTGTAGGCTCGGCCCGTCAGGTGCCCGTGGTGGTGGACGGTGAGCTCGCTGTGGGTACGCGAATGAAGATCACTGTTTCGGCCGACCACCGCGTGACGGACGGCGCCGAAGCGGCTCAGTTCTTGCAGGCCGTCAAAAGCATGTTGGAGAATCCACTGCGCATGCTCGTCTAGGCCCGCCTGCCCGCGCGGCTGGTTTGGCGCAACAATACATAATATCTGGTATACTGGTAGGCAACTTGTTGCTTTATACTTTAATACACTAGATACATTTGGCAGGAGAAGTTCGCATGGCCACCATTCTAGTGATCGACGATGACGAGCTGGTATCGCGCACCTTGCAGCGTGCGCTGAAGATGTACGACTACCAGGTCATGACCGCCAATAGCGGCATTGACGGGCTGCAGCTTGCCCGGCGTCACCGACCCGACCTATTCATTCTCGACATCATGATGCCCGGCGTCGACGGTTACCAGGTCTGTCGCCAGATTCGTGGCGATCCACTTCTGAAAGAGCTTCCGGTCCTGTTCCTCACGGCCAAGGCCAAGGATGAGGACAAGATCGAAGGGTTCCGTGCTGGCGCAGATGATTACCTAGTCAAGCCGTTCAACATGGAAGAGCTTGAACTGCGTGTGAAAGCGATTTTGCGCCGCGTCAATCAGGAAACAGAGGAACCGGAAGAGGTGATGGAAGTGGTGGTTGGCAACGTCTTGCTTGACTGCCGGGCGTTCAGGGTGACTACGCCCCACGAGACATCGTTGTTGACTAACGTTCAGTTTGATTTGCTCTATCACCTGATGAGCCATGCTGACCAGGTCTTCAACAGCCAGCAGTTGCTGCAGGATGTATGGGACTATCCGCGCGATACGGGCAGCCCTGAACTGGTTCGGGCCCATATCAAGAATCTGCGCGAGAAGATCGAGCCGGAGCCGAGCGACCCGATCTATATTCGTACGATTCAGGGGCACGGTTATACCTTTTCTTCCAGCTCGACATAATACGGATGACGTTGGCTCGTATACAATAGTTTGCCGCCACGAGGCGGCACCATGCGGCCCGCACCATCTTTGTTTGCTGGGAATGTAACGGCCATGACAGTCACCAAGCCGGGCGCCCCAAAACTCAACAGCGTAACAAGAATTCTTGTCGTCGATGACGAGCCGGAAATTGCCGAGTCGCTTTCCGGCTTTCTCTTTCGTAAAGAAGGATACCATGTCGATGTCGTAAGCGACGGCCGCGAAGCAGTGCGTTTCCTGCAGGCCACGGTAGGCACCGACACCGAAATCGATCTTGTTTTGCTGGACATGCGTATGCCTGGCATGTCCGGGCTGGAAGTCCTGGACTGGATTCGAAATCATCCTGACCTGCAGTACACGCGTGTAGTTCTCTTGACTGCGGCTGCGGGCAGCCAGGAGAAAGTACAGGCGCTTTCTGCCGGCGCCGATGATTACATCACCAAGCCCTACTATATGCAGGAGCTGTTGGCTCGTGTCAAAACCATTCTACGCACACAGCAGCTTGAAAAACAGCTCCAACGCCAGAGCCAACAACTCGCCGCGCTGAACCAGGTCAGCCAGACGGTATCGGCCACCCTAGACAGCAGTGAAGTGCTGGCCGCCGCTGTTAATGGCGCGCTGGAACTCTTTCACGTAGAGATAGCCGCAGTCCTTATGCTGGAAAGCGGTCAATTGCACTGCCAGCACTTGCGCGATGTCGGCCGGCGATTTGAGGCCCGCTCCTTCCCCGCCTTGCAGCCGGATCAGGGCATAGTTGGCCTAAGTTTTGAGGAACAGCGGCCGGTCACAAGCAACCATCCCGCGAATGACCCACGTTTCGATGCGGAGCACGATGCGCCTCTCGGCCTTCTTGTAGAATCCATCATTGTCGCTCCTCTGCTGGTGCGTGGCCGGCCGATCGGCACACTTTGCGCTTACAACAAGCAAGATGGCCCTTTCACCGACGTCGATCTCGACCTTTTTGCTTCGCTTGGCAGCTCTATCAGTGAAGCCATAGAAAACTCCTGGCTCTTCAATCGTATTCGTCTCCGCCAGCGTGAACTACTCGAGAGTCGCAACACATTGCAGGCATTGATTGATGGTATTCCCCAGCCCATCTATACCATCGACGACGATTGGCATCTTGTCGCCATCAACATGAGCAAAGCGGATGAACTGGAAGCAACCCGCGATAGTCTGGTCGGACAGGTCTGCTTCCGAGCTCTTTATGACCGCGACTTCCCGTGTGAACACTGCCAAGTGATAAACACACTCCAGCACAAACAGGCGCAGACATGGACCGTCCGCTGGCTCGGCGATGATCATCTTCCTCGCGAATGGCAGGTTGCAGCCTATCCCATACCCGGCAGCCAGGCGAGCTCGGCACGCGCTGTAGTGGTCTGGCAAGACAAGACGGAAGAACGTCGCTTGGAGAACTCACTTATGCAGGCGGGGAAACTGGCTGCCATTGGACAGCTTGCCGCCGGCGTGGCCCATGAATTGAACAATCCACTTACGGCCGTCAACGCTAACGCGCAGATGCTGAAAATGGTCATTCCTGTCAGCGACGAGAACTATGAAGCGGTAGACCTGATTTCCAGAGCCGGTGAGCGTGCTGCTAAAGTGGTTCGTGGCTTGCTTGACTTTGCCCGCAAGGAGCACTACTCATTCACGCCAGGGGATATCAACGGATCCATCAATTTAGCGCTTGAACTGATTGGCTACCAACTGCAGTCCAGCGGCATTAGCGTAATTACCCAATATGATACCGATCTGCCACAGATCGTCGCCAGTTGGGAACATCTCAAGAGCGTATGGCTGAACTTGCTGCTGAATGCGCGTGATGCCCTCCAGGAAATTGAAAACGAACGTCTTGTCGAAATCGTAACACGCATGGGGCCGCAAGACAGTCACGTCCAGGTCTTGTTCCACGACAACGGCACAGGCATGTCTCAGGCAGAGACAGTGCATATTTTTGAACCTTTCTACACCACCAAGGATCCAGGAAAGGGTACGGGGCTGGGATTGGCAACCTGCCATCGTATTATTGAGCAGCATGGGGGTGAAATCAGCGTAGCCAGCGTGCCTGGAGAAGGGACAACTTTTGTTGTGATCCTGCCGGTCGCTAAAAAAGCAGTAGAAGGGCTAAAGTTTCAACCTAAGGTATAATCATATGCACTACCGCTAATTGAACGAGATGCCATGACTACCAGCAGCCAGCTCAGCGATGAAATCAATATTGGGGATGTGCTTCGTCTATCGCTTCCCCTGGCCACAAGTGTCATTGGCGGTGCGCGCAGCGCCCGCCGTGGCATTCATTGGGTAATCGTGCTTACCACCTGGGAAGAGTTGGCCGAGCAGGTTCAGGCCGGTGATCTTGTCATTGTTCCACCGCATTTGCAGGGTTTAATTTCGCCCAGTGAATTGTCTGCCAGGCTCCAGGAACTCGCGGAGCGTGATGCGGTTGGCGTCCTTCTGTTCGAAGACCTGCCGCCCGAACTTCACGATCCCGAGCTGTTCCAAGACATGTCGTTGCTTATTATCCCCGACACTACTACGGTTCGAGAGGTACACCAGGCCATTGCCTCTCTGCTCGTTGATCGCCAGCGCGCTACTAGTGAGCGCGCCATGCAGCTCTATCGTCGCTTGTCGGAAATGTCCCGCGAGGGTATGGGGCTGCAGTCGATGACCGATGTCATGTCGAACCTGACAGGTAATATCGTCGTAGTCCAGGACAAGCGGTTGGATATCCGCGCCGAAAGCTGGCCAACCGATGCAACCGTCGATCATAACGAACTGCACAAGACGCTGAAGCAGCGCGAGCAATTGCCCGCCATTCTGCGCAACCGCAAGGCGGCCGCAAACGCTCGCCAGAGCAATTGGCAGCAGATCTTGCCCGTAGAGAATATGGCACGTTTGGTCAGCCCGATCATTTCCGGTGACAGAGCCCGCGGATACCTGTCGGTTGTTGGCCCGGCGGGAAGCCTCGACTTGCTGGACAGCCTGACCGTCGAACACGGCGCTGCTGCCTGCGCCCTGGAAATGGCCAAAGCCAAAGCCGTCAGTGAAGCGAAGAAATCTTTGCGTGGGGACTTCCTTGAAGGTCTGCTTGCCGGGACCTTACCGGAAGATGAAATTGACCGGTTGTCTGGCAGGCTGGATCATGATACGCGCCCGCCGCACATGATCATTACCTTGGGCTGGGCAGGAGACGATCCACCAACCATCCGGCGTTTGGAGACGACCTTAAACTGGCTGCTCACAAACCATACTCGCCCTGCCCTGGTTCATGTCTATGGCGCGCAGTATCTTTGCGTTTTCCAATCGCTCAAGGACGAAACAGATCAGGAAGCGTCCCATGAACTGGTTCGGCGTGTAATCGAGCAGGTAGAAGTGGAATTTCCTGACGCTGCCCTTGTGGGCGGGATGAGCGGGCCGGCGACGGAATTGAGCGACTGGCCCAGGATTTATCGCGAAGCGCTGCAGGCAATGGATGTCGCCAACCGGCTCCATTTGCATAACCAGGTTGTTGAGTTTAACAGTCTGGGCGTTTACCGCCTTCTCTCTGAGCTGGAGGATAACGCCTCTGTTCAACGCTTTGCCATGCAGATCATCGGCCCCTTGGTACAGTATGACGAGGACCATCGCGGCAGTCTCGTACAGACTTTGAGTGCCTACTTCAGCCACCACGGAAACATCAGCCAGACGGCCGAGTCACTCTTTGATCACCGCAACACGCTCCTCAAACGCAAGGACCGCATCCAGGAACTGACCCAGCAAGATAATAACAACGCTGAT
>JBJYWX010000318.1:0-9589 GCA_046259695.1 Promineifilaceae bacterium (SeqCode)
GGTGGAAACCAGGCGCGCCGGCCAAGGGGAAGTTCGCATACCAGCATCGTTACCGGGTTCACAACCATCAACGGCGTGCGGCATGTGGAGGTGATCGGGGGCAACGAAGGCCCTGACCCGCCGCGCCAGTCGGGCTCTGTCCGCGTGCGGCGCTTTGCCCTCAATGCATCAGGCGGTATCGAAAATCCGGCTGCGCATCGGATGTTTGGGATTATCAAGATTACTGGCTGCTAGCGAACTAACAATCAACAGAAAACAAAAAACAGAAAACAAAAAACAGAATATACGCTATAATGCTGGACTTTACTGTCTTGCATCCTGCAGCTAGCAAACTGCAACCTGCAACCTGCAACCTGCATCTTGTAACGTTTAACCTGCCAATGCCATTTGCAGAGCGTATTGCCCATTTGCGTCCCGAGGGCGCTTACCAGGTCCTGGGGCGCGCCGGTGAACTGGAAGCATCGGGGCGCTCGATCATCCACCTGGAGATTGGCCAGCCCGATTTTGACACGCCAACGCATATCGCCGAAAGCGGCCGGGAGGCGATCGCCAACGGCCGAACACGCTACACGGCCACCAACGGCATCGATGAGCTGCGCGCCGCCATCGCCGCTGACGCCGGGACGCGGCGCGGCATCTCCATCTCGCCGCAGCAGGTAATAGTCAGCCCGGGGGCCAAACCCAACCTCTTTTTCCCTACGCTGGCTTTGATTGAACCGGGCGACGAGGTCATCTACCCCAATCCAGGATTTCCGACCTATGAGGCGATGATCGGCGTGGCCGGCGGCCGGGCAGTGCCGGTGCCGCTGCTGGAAGCCAACGATTTTTCTTTCGATCTGGCAGCTTTTGAGCGGTTGGTTAACCCGCGCACGAAGCTGATCGTGCTCAATTCACCCAGCAACCCCACCGGTGGGGTGATGCCGGCGGCCGACCTGGCCTTCGTCGCGGCCAAGGCGCAGGAGCACGGCTGCTGGATACTGTCCGATGAGATCTACAGCCGGCTGGTGTTTGATGGGCAGGCGGCCCCGTCTATTGCGGCGCTGCCGGGCATGGCCGAGCGTACCATCATCATGGATGGTTTTTCCAAGACATACGCCATGACCGGCTGGCGGCTGGGGTACGGCATCATGCCCGAGGCGCTGGCGGAGCGGGTGCAGCTGCTGTTCACGCACGCCTTCGGCAGCACGGCGCAGTTCACGCAAATTGCGGGCACCGCGGCGCTGACCGGTCCGCAGGGTGCAGTGGAGGAGATGCGGGCGGCCTACCAGGCGCGGCGCGATCTGCTCGTGGCCGGGTTGAACAAGATTCCCGGCATTTCCTGCCGCCTGCCGAAGGGTGCTTTTTATGCTTTTCCCAATGTGAGCGCCTATGGTCGGCCGTCGGCCGAGCTGGCTAAGTTCATTCTGGAAGAGGCCGGCGTGGCCCTGCTGCCGGGCACGGCGTTTGGCGCACACGGCGAAGGGTATCTACGGATCTCGTTCGCGACCTCAATCGCCCATATCGAAGAAGCAGTGGCGCGGATGGGGAAACTGTTGGGCCGGTTTGTGGCGTAATGTAAGTCAATAGTCCATGGCCACATGCGTCTGTTGATCAACCCGCGTCGCGGGCGCCAGGCAAAGAATCAGCATGGTAAAGCCAAGAACAAAATAGACCATCTGGATGATGTGCGGGCTTCCCCACAGGATGAACTGGCCGATGATCCAACCTAAGAGGATGATGCTGAGGATAACAGAGGCTGCCCAGGCCCAGGATGATCGCCTCCACAATCCATAAGCGATTGCGGGTGACAGCAGCCCATAAACCAGCACTAGATACAGACCGGGCAAAACAAAGGTGTCAATCGGTAGATTCACCAGCATGTCCTCTGGCAGTGAGAGTATCCCGCCGCTGGGATCCAGGAGCATGCTGATTCCGCCGGCCAGTCCGCTTACACTGAGAAAGAGTAAACATCCGATAAGTGCCCATAGCGTGTACGGCCGTGATTGACTGCGCATGATGCCACCTCCTAGTGCCTCTATTTGTGAAGCATATCACAAACTGGCTAACACTGCCCATTGACCTCTGCCACTGCATTCAGCGCGCCGCACCTGTTGTATACTGTTCACATGAACACACGCGCCACATCCGCCGTTCTGGACTGGCTGTTGGAGGAAGATGCAGGTAATCCGGGCGTGCGCTACTTTGCCCTGCGCGACCTGGCTGGGCTTGGCGCAGATGATCATCAGTTAATCGCGGCCGGGGAAGCGGTGATGAACAGCGGCCCTGTACCGGTTATCCTGGCCAACCAACAACCGGATGGCACCTGGATCAAGCCCGGCTACCTTCCCAAGTATCGCGGGACCATGTGGTCATTTATCTTCCTTGCCCAATTGGGCGCGGCGGGCAGCGACCCGCGCATCCGCCGGACCGCCGAGCACCTTTTCGGATATGCCACGGCCGAATACGGCGGCTTGAGCGCGGATGGAAATAACAGCGGCCTGATCCATTGTTTGCAGGGCAATCTGTGCGCGGCGCTGCTTGATTTCGGCTATGAAGACGACCCGCGCCTGGTCCGGGCGCTCGACTGGCTGGCCCGCAGCATCACGGGCGACGGCATCGCGCCCAACACGGAGAAAACGGCGCCGCTCCATTACCTGCGCAGCGGCAACAGCGCTCCTGGTTTTGTTTGCAGCGCCAACTACCAGCAGCCCTGCGCCTGGGGGGCAATCAAAGCGCTGCTGGCGTTAAGCAAGGTGCCGGCGAGGCGGCGCGACGCGCGCATGGCGGAGGCGATCGAGCTGGGCGTCGAGCTGCTCTTCAGCGGCGAGCCGGCGCTGGCTGATTACCCGCGCGCCGAAGGCACGAAGCCAAATAGGAGCTGGTTTAAATTCGGCTACCCGATTGGCTATGTCGCCGATGTGCTGCAAAACCTGGAAGTGCTGGCGGCCCTGGGCTACGGGAGCGACCCGCGCCTGGAAAACGGTATCGAACTCGTGTTGCGCAAACAGGACGCGAACGGCCGCTGGCCCCTGGAGTACACCTATAATGGCAAGACGTGGGTCGATGTGGAGAAAAAAGGGCTGCCGAGCAAGTGGGTGACGCTGCGCGCTTTGCGCGTACTTAAGGCGGCAGAGGTTTAACCGGGTTTAAATTGTCGCTGAACGGCCGTGCACTCATGCTTTAACCGCAAAGGTAGAAAACGACTGCTGTGCTTGCTATAGTAACCGTGCTATGGCAAAAGAACTATGCAAGCTGAAGAAGGCCCTAAAGAAAGACCAGCAGCAGTACTTCCTGATGGTCCACCAGCCGACGCACGTCTGCGGTAAATGCGGGCGGGCGGCGAACAGCAAGAAGTTACTCTGCGATCCGCTGCCGATTAAGATTGAGTAGGGTGTAGGAACGGAGGGGCGAGGGGGCGACGGCACTGCTCACTGCCCACTGGCACTTGCTACTTGCCACCTGCCACCTGCTGATACTGCAGCGGCGGGAAATGCAGCTTGCGGGCGTCCATTTCTTCCCAGATGTAGAAGCGCAAATCACTCCGCGCCAGGAGCCAGGCCGACAGCGGCCGCAGGCTGGCTAGGCGAGGGTGGGGGACGGTTCCGGTGCGGCCCTGTACTGGGAATGAGCCATTTCGTCAATCTCGGCGCGGTCGGAGATGGTGCCCTGCAAACGGCCGTCCTGCATCTGGATCACGCGATCGCAGTAGCGCACCATGCGCAGGTCATGGGTAACCATAATCCCGGTACGGTTCTGCTCGTGGATCAGATCGGCGAAGGTCTCGACTACCTGGAAGGCAAGGGCTGTGTCCAGGCTGGCGGTAGGCTCGTCGGCCAGCACGAGCTGGGGTTCGTGGATGACGGAGCGGGCGATGGCCACGCGCTGGCGCTGGCCGCCGGAGAGCTGCTGCGGCAGATTGTGCAGCCGGTCGCCCAGACCGAGGCGCTCCAGCAGCGTGATGGCGCGCTGCTGGCCGTTGTCATCGAAGCGGCTGTTGAGGCGCAGCATCAGCTCCACGTTTTCCAAGGCGGTGAGGTAGTTGACCAGGTTGTGGGCCTGAAACGTAAACCCGATGCGCTCGCGGCGGATGCGCGCACGCTTGGATTCCTTCATCTGGCCCAGCTCGTCGCCGCGCAGGCAGATTTCGCCGCTGGTGGGCGTGAGCAGGCCGGCGATCATGGCCAGCATGGTCGTCTTGCCGGAGCCGCTGGGCCCGACCAGGGCCACAAATTCTCCCTGGTAAAGTTCGAGCGAGACGCGGTCGACGGCCGTGATGATCTGGTCGTCAAGTTCGTACTCTTTGGTTACCTCGTGGGTGGAAAGGACCGGTTCATTCATTTCGAAATGCTTCTGCTGCTTCTAGTTAGCCAGACCCAGCGCTGCCAGGGGCTCGACGCGTGTGAGATAGCGAACGGAGACGAGGCCGCCCAGGGGGCCGATGATCAGCAGGGTCGCCAGGGCGATCGCCACTTCACGGCCGTCAAAGACGATAGGAATGGTCGGCGGCAGGGCGTTGGCCAGGCCGAGGGTAGCGACTGCGCCCAGAATCACGCCCAGAACATTGGTAGTCACGATTTGCATCGTAGCCGAATGGGCGATCAGCAGGTTGGGCGCGCCCAGGGCCTTCAGCATGCCGACCTGGCCCACTTTTTGCAGGGTCTGGATCTGGAAAAAACCGCCGACGACCAGGATGCCGATCAAGAGCGTAAACCCGCGCTGCGTATTCAGGGTACTGTTCTGTTCCACGTAGCCCGGCACGTTTTCATAGGCGGTGACGCGATCCACGGCCTCGATGCCGTTGACCGTGCGATCGATCGCCGCCGCGACCTGCGCCTCGTCAGCGCCGGGAGCGAGCTTCACATTAAGCACGTTGTAAGTAAACTCGCCACTGCTGTTGCCGACGAAGCCCTTGGGGCGCACGCGGTCCCAGGTATAAAGCGGGACGATGACCGACGGCTGGATGAAGTACTGCTGGCCGCTGGCCACGCCCACGATAGTCAGCGGGTAAGACTCGTCTACCGTGCCCTGGGTGGATTCGACTACCAGCGTGTCGCCCACGCCGAGGCCGGTGCGCAGAGCGACGTTGCGGTCGATGATCGCCTCGTTGGCGCGATCGCTGCTCAACTGCGCGCCTTCTTCCACAACGGGCTCGCCGGGCTTTCCCGGATCCACGCCGATGAGCGAGATCGATTCCGGTTCGGCCGCGCCAGGATAGGTGATTTGCGTGGCGCTGGTGCCCACCGCGCCCACGGCGGCAACACCATCCACGCGGCGCACGTTGTTGATGATGGAACGGCCGAGCTGGCTGGCGCCGACCGTCAGGTCGGCCTGATCCTGGAACAGCACCAATTCGCCGTCCAGCTTGCTGATGTACTCGATATTGCCCGCGCCGAGTCCCTCTGCCAGGCCGGCCAGAAAGATGACCAGCATGGTGATCAGGGCGATGACCAGGCTGACCAGAAAGAATCGGCCGCGATTGCGCCACATTTCTTTGAAGGCGAGATAGGTTCCGACTTTGATACTCATACGACCCGTTGGCGGTGTCCCGCCGCCCTTTTTTTGCCAAGTTAGTATGTCAAAGCAAAGTCTACCTGTCAATCGTTCGGTTGTCAACTTTTTGTTGATATAATGTATAATATTTGCTCATAATTGCGGGGAAATCCGCCGCCGTGGCTGATTGGGCTGACGCCGGCCGTTTTTGGCGCTAAAGTAGAGGCAGCAGCCATAACGGAGGTAGCTCATGGGCAGCGACAACGAACTGAGGCACGAACTGGCAAACCTGCTGTTGAAGCGGCAGGCGCACATGGATTTTGAGGATGCCGTGGCGAATTTCCCGCCGCAGGCGATTAACAGCAGACCGCCGCAGTGCGACTATTCTTTCTGGCACCTGCTGGAGCACATGCGCATCGCCCAGCGGGACATCCTGGATTATGTTTACAGCGATGACTACGTGTGGCGCGATTTTCCCGACGGGTATTGGCCGGACAAGACGCGCGCCGTCGATCTATCAGCCTGGCAGGAGACGGCAGAGCAGTTCCTGGCCGACCGCCGCCAACTGGCGGCGATCGTGCTGGATCCTGCCACGGATCTGTTCGCGCCGCTGCCGAACAGCGGTGAACGCAAGCATACGATCGTGCGTGAGATTCATGTGATCGCGGCGCACAACAGCTACCATACGGGCGAACTGGGTATTTTGCGCCAGGTTATGGGGTTGTGGAATGCGGGAGAAAATGGTCAATGATCAGCAGTCAATGCTAAATAGTCATTCGGCACTGGGACGCGGATGGACGCGGAACGGGCGCGGATAGATGCGGATGAACACCGCAGCTGCCAGGGTCTGAGGCAAGTGGCATGGCGCAGGACAAGCGTAGCTCGACGAAAAAAGACCAGGTAAGCCTGGCCGGGGCGCTGTCGATAGGCATTGGCGGCATGGTCGGCGGCGGCATTTTTGCCGTTCTCGGCCTGGCGGCAACGCTTGGCGGCGGGGCGACGCCGATCGCCTTTTTGATCGCCGGTATCGTGGCCTTGCTCACCGCCTATTCCTATGCCAAATTGTCCGTCACTTTCCCCAGCCGCGGGGGAACTGTGATTTTTATCGACAAGGCTTTTGGCAGGAGCTTCCTGACCGGAAGCGCGAATAACCTGCTCTGGATCAGCTATATCGTGGCCCTTGCGCTCTACGCCGTGGCCTTTGGCAACTACGCGGCGACCTTCTTCGGCAGCCAAACGGGCCCCATCCTGCTGCACGCTCTCATCAGCGCCGGCATAGTGATTCCGGCGCTGCTGAACCTGCTCAGTGCGGAACTGGTCAGCAAAACGGAAGCCTTTGTCGTTCTGGTTAAGTTGGCGATTCTCACTGCGGTGATTGTTTTTGGCATCAGAGGCATAAACACGGCCAATCTTGGTCCGGCTAACTGGGAGCCGCTGCCCCAAATTATCGCCGCGGGCATGTTGATTTTTATCGCCTATGAAGGGTTTGAACTCATTGCCAACGCCGCGGAAGATGTGAAGGATCTAGAGCGGACGCTGCCGCGCGCGTTTTACGGCTCGGTGATCAGCGTCATTGTGCTCTATGTCCTGATCGCTATTGTTACCGTGGGCACGTTGAGCCCGCCGCAGATCCAGCAGGCGGCCGATTACGCCTTGGCGCAAGCGGCCAAACCTTCGCTGGGCCAGGTTGGATTTACCCTCGTGGCGGTTTCGGCCGTTTTGGCGACGTTCTCCGCAATTAACGCCACCCTCTATGGTTCCGCCCGCTTGAGCTATGTCATTGCCAAAGAAGGAGAACTGCCGGCGGTGATCGAGCGCAAGGTATGGAACCAGCCGATCGGAGGGCTGTTGATCACCGTTGTCCTGGCTCTCCTGCTGGCTAATCTCTTCAATCTTGAAAGGATCTCGACCATGGGCAGCGCCGGATTCCTGATTATTTTTGCCATCGTTAATGCCGCCAATTACGTCCAGGCAGCGGCTACCGGTGCCAGTCGCTGGTTGGCCGGTTTGGGCGTGGTTGCCTGCGCCGGTGCGCTGGTCGTCCTTATCTGGCGCACGTTGCAGACGGGGCCGGCCGGCGTCTTGATCCTGGCAGGTATGGTGGGCCTGGCGGCCCTGAGCGAATTCCTTTACATCAAGTTTCTTAAGCACCCGGATCAAGTCGAGCGGGTGTCCTTGCAGCGGCGAAGCTAATGGCTGGCGCCAGATGGAGGTAACACAATGGAAGATTTACTGCAGGAGATACTGCGGCAGATAGACGCCACGCTGCAGCCGGAAACATTGGGAGCGCGGGCGGCGGTGCTGTTGACCGACCTGGTGGCAGGACTGGTCGTGTTCCTGATCTACCTGGCCGTCTGGCTGGTTGTGCGCGCGCTGCTGAAGCCGGTGCTGCGCCGCAGCCCGCTTGATGAAACCTCTAATGTCTTCATAGAGGCGGTTGTCAAGTACGGCCTGCTGCTGATCGGCGTCGTCAGCGCCCTCGCCGCAGCGGGCATTAACACCTCGGCGCTGCTGGCGTCGCTGGGTATCGCCGGTTTTACAATTGGTTTCGCGGCCAAGGATGCCTTCTCTAACCTCATTTCCGGGCTTTTGATATACCTCGACCGGCCGTTTGTTATCGGCGACCTGGTGGAGATCGAGGACCACTACGGCACGGTGCACGAAATCAAGCTGCGCTCGACGCGCATCATCACCTCGGACGGCAAGATGCTGGCCGTGCCCAACGCGGACATCATCAACAAGACCGTCGCCTCGTACACTAACTTTCCGCACCTGCGGCTCGATATACCGGTGACTGTCGGCGTGGATGAGGATTTAGACCACGTGCGCGCGCTGCTTCTGCAGCAGGTGATGGGCGACCCGGCCTACATGGACGATCCGCCGCCGCGGGTGATCGTGACGCAGCTAAATGATTACAATGTGGCCATGGAACTGCAAGTGTGGCTGGATAACGAACGGGAGCACGTGCCGCAGCGGGCAGAACTGCGCGAGAAAGTATACGACGAGCTGCGTGTTGCGGGCGTGCTGATGCCTTATGAGACCCTGCAGTTAATGCCGGTGGAGGTGCGCACCTCGGCCGTGGCGTGATGGGAAGATAATGATCCTCCGGTAATGATCCCTGGCGGTCGCGCCGCCGCGTCATGGAACGCGGAGGAACGCGGATGGGATGTGAATAAACTCCGACGGGACGCGGATGGCGGATAGGTCGCGAACAGGGCGTAGATAATGGCAGCTCTTAACCAGCTCTTTTCCGCGTATTTCCGCGTTTTGCAGCGCTCGTTTGCGTCCTATAGATGAATGGGCAGCCAATCGACATGTGATCGTTGGCTGTTTTCAATTTTCATTGCCGGGCCAGCAGTTCGTCGAATTCTTCGCGCGTGAGGCCGTAAGCCAGTTCGTCATAGTAACGGCCGTTGGTGTAGATATGCCGGCGCAGGCGACCTTCGAGCGTACAGCCCAGCCGCTCCAGGTGGCGCACCATCGCTTCGTTTTGCTCATGGCAGTAGCATTCATATTTCTGGTAGCGCAGCTCGTAAAAGGCGTAGCGCAAGATGAGCAGCTTGGCGTCAAAGAAATAGCCGCGGCCGCGATAAGCGCGATAAATGCGGCTGCCGACCTCAAACGTGCCGTTCTTCTGATCCATGGAATGGAGATTGATGCCCCCGACCAGTTCGCCTTCCAGGTTGTCAATGGAAAACATGAGATGTTCCTGGCGGTTATTGAAATGGGCGTAACGCTGCACGAAGGAGCGAGCTTCATGTTCGCTGGCGGGAAGCGTCATGCCGGCGTTAAGCATGCGCACCCCGTCGGCGTCCGTCTGCTCGTCGGCCAGCCATTTGTGCCTATCGTCCGGGCGCATTGGCCGTAGGCGCACGAGCTTGCCCTGCCAATAGGGCGTGTTCTCTTCGCTCATCGCGCCATTATACGCGCTGCGCCGCGGCGCTGCATCACCTCCGGGCCATTAGCCGCTCACCAGGGGCAAGAAGGTAGACTCGCCAGAAGGTAGAACCGGAGGCGCCTCCATACCATGCGGGCCGGTCCCCTCCGGTGGCGTGAGGTGGCAAACGGTACACGTGGTCAGCGTATCATAATATCCCTGCAAGTCCAGGAACTTGATCGC
>JBJYWX010000319.1:0-3823 GCA_046259695.1 Promineifilaceae bacterium (SeqCode)
TATATATGCGCTTATCCTTTCCGACCATGGCATGGGCTGGCCCGGCGGCTGGACAGACGCGTCCTCTACCGGCCGTGGCGAGGACAATGTGGCGCTGGCAAATTCCACGGGGGACATGATATTTCTCAACGAGCTGGACCGCTCGCTGCAGCAAATCCGCTCAACCACCGGGATTGACAAGTTTGAATTGGTCGGCCTCGATGCTTGCCTGATGGCGCACGTCGAGGTATTTGGTATGTTGTCCGAGCACGCGAAATACGCGGTTGCTTCGCAAGAGGTCGAGCCGGCGGTAGGCTGGGCCTATACCGGTTTTCTGGGACAGCTTCTTTCAGATCCGGATGTGAGTGGTTCTGATCTCGGCCAATATATCGTTCAGACTTACATTAATGACGACCAGCGCATCACAGATGACCAAGCACGCGCCGCATGGGTCGGTCGCGGCGGTTTCGGAGTGCCTACGATTGCGCAGCTGACAAAGCAGTTAGGAGACGACATCACGCTCACGGCCGTTGACCTGCAGAAGATGCCGGAAGTTATAAACGCCCTCAATACGCTGGCCTACCAGATGCAGGGTGACAACCAGCGCGGTATCGCGCAGGCGCGCAATTACGCGCAGTCCTTTACCAGCGTCTTTGGTCGTCAGGTGCCACCTTCTTATCTGGACCTCGGCAACCTGGCGCAGCTGATCCAACGCAACTCCGGCAACCAGCAAGTGAGTCAGGCCGTTGACGCGCTGTTGGCCAGCTTGAACGACGCGATCATCACTGAGCGCCATGGGCAGAAAAAGCCAGGCGCGACGGGCATGTCGGTCTATTTCCCGAATTCAGACCTATACCGCAATCGGGTGGCAGGCGCGCAGTCGTACGCCGAAGTGGCCTCAAGTTTTGTGGAAAACTCGCTCTGGGATGAATTCCTCGCGTATCACTATACCGGCCGCCAGTTCGGGCCGGCAGAACAGCTGGCGGCCGTACCGGCTGCAGTCGATGTAGCAGCGCCCGGCAAGGGGGACATCTCGATCAGCAATCTGAACATTTCGGCAGACAGTGTGGATATCGGCGAAACGGTGCGCATAACGGCCGATATTTCAGGCGATAATATCGGTTACATCAAGCTTTTCGTCGGCTATCTGGATGAGCGGGCAAATTCTCTGAATATCATAGATAGTGACTACCTTGAGAGCGGCGAGACGCGCGAGGTGGGAGGCGTCTATTACCCGGATTGGGGAGAAGGCGATTTTGAGCTGGCATTTGAGTGGGAGCCGATCGTCTTTGCGATTGATGACGGGTCCCAGCGGGCGCTGGCCCTGTTTGAGCCCGAAGCGTATGGGGCGTCCGTAGACGACGCTGTCTACTCTGTAGACGGCGTTTATACCTACGACGATGGAACTACTTACCGCGCGAGGATGTACTTCAATAATTCCGATGGCACGATGCGTGATGTCTACGGCTTCGCGGGAGACGGTACGAATGGTACGCCACGCGAGATTACGCCAAGCCCAGGTGACACCTTTACGGTGCTCGAACAGTGGCTCGATCAGCAGCCTGCCGGTCAACCGGCCGTAGCAGCGACCGAACCCGGCAGCACGGTGGAAATGGCCCGGCAGCAGCTTGTGTGGCGTGACCTGGATGCTCCCGCAGGCACGTTCGTGCTGGGATTTCTGGTAGAGGATCTTGATGGCAATGTGTATCCGGCTTACGGCGAGATCGTCGTGAACTAAGCCGTAAACAAGGTCGATGGATTATGGACAGGGCCGTGGCTGTCTGAAGCAGCCACGGCCTTTTGCAGTGCCAGCGCAAACCGGCTCATGGGCATGCCGCGGTAACTTTAGCAGGTATACTTAGGCACTTATGGAACAATCACTTACACGTTACGCCTGGCTCTCAGTTGGGGCCGCATTGTTGACCCTGGTTCTGAAGTTCGGCGCGTACCAATTGACGGGATCAGTTGGTATCCTTTCCGATGCGCTGGAAGGGCTAATTAACCTGGCGGCGGCCATCGTCGTTTTGGCAACGTTACATTATGTGGAACGGCCGCCCGATGAGTCGCATGAATATGGGCACGACAAGGCGGAGTATTTTTCGAGCGGCATTGAAGGCACACTGATTGTTGTCGCCAGCGCTGCTATCCTGGTGACCGGCCTGCGCCGGCTGCTTAACCCACAGCCACTGGAGCAGGTTGGGCTGGGTTTGACAGTAGCGATTATAGCCGCCCTGATTAATCTGCTGGCCGGGCAAATCATTCTGCGCGCGAGCCGGCGCTATGATTCGATAACGCTGGAGGCTGATGGCCGTCACCTGATGTCTGATGTCTGGACATCAGCGGCTGTGGTAGGGGGTGTGGCTGCCGCCACGGTAAGCGGCATTGAGCAACTCGACCCATTGATAGCCATCGCTATTGGCCTCAAGATCGGTTGGGAAGGACTTCATATATTCCGGCGATCTGTGCAGGGGTTGATGGACACCCCGATTGCACGGGAAGAGCGGGAGACCGTGGAGTCCATTCTTAACGAGCACAACGGGGAAGGCGTGCGCTGGCATGCCATGCGCACACGCCAGTCCGGCCGCCGTCGCTTCATAAGCGTGCATCTTCTGCTTCCTGACGATTGGAACGTCCAGCGAGCGCATGATCTGGCCGAGCATCTAGAGACGGAGGTGGCGAAGGCGATAAACGGGGCTACCCTGTTTACGCACATAGAGCCGCAAGGTGATCCGGTTGCAGAAAGCGACCAGCAGCTCGATCGCGAGTATATTGCGGATGAGCCACCGCCAATAACTTAGGCTACGGACAAAGGCGTGAAGGGCAGTACCCCGGGAAAGGGATCGTGAAAATGATGCAAGCCCACTGATTCTGGGAGCGGCGGCTATCAGATGATTTGCTTGGTCAAAGGCGGACTGAAACGCTTTTTCACGGCCTTCTTGCACGCTGGGCAAGGCATGTTCCAGGACCTTTCTTGAGGCTAAAGGGGACGCGGCTGCTGCTGTTCGCGAAGCGCGGCAAGCTTGGCCAACTTATTCTTTGTTTCGCGCCAGGTCACTTTGGAGAGGCCGAGCTTCTGGCGAATGTCGTCTTTCTCGACGTCATTCTCCCAATCCCATAAAGCCGAAATCCAGCGCAAGTTTTCGAATGATAGCAGGCCCTGCTTCAGTCCAACCGCCTCACCGACATCAGTCAAGATATATTCCAGGTTACGTGCCGTGCAAGTGAATAGCGTGTCTGTCGGCCGGTATTGGGCTAGATACGCATCCAGCAGCTCCAACCATTCTGAGTCTAAATCTAGCTTGCGTTCTTTGTATCGCAGTCTGGGATTAGCGTAGCGGATAAACAAGACTGGCCGGAGCGCCTCACTGCGATCGATATGGTTTGGCACGATAGCCATCGCTTCGCTTTTTTTGATGCCGGTTTTTAGCAGGAGTGTGAGCAGCAGCATGGGGCGGGCGTCCGGCTTCTTGCCGTCGCCGCCCAGGCGCAGCGCTTCCGTCTGCTGTAATGCGGCGTCAATTTGAGTGTCTGAAGGGAGCGTGGGCAGAGGACTGGTTACGGTGCGTTGGATGATGGCCGCGGAAGGGTCGTTGGCGATGACCCCGTTTTCGTATAGCCAGCCAAAGAAGACCTTTAGCGTCGTCACGCGCCGGGCATAAGACTTAGGACTGCAAGGAACGCCCCTTTCGTTAAGGAGCCAATCGAGAAAGTCATTGAGGTTCTTGGTGCCAATTTCACCTACTGGTTGGCCGATACCCAAGTATTTGCCCAGAAGCCGTATGTCGCTGGAAAAAGCCTTCATTGTATTAATGGAGAATCCTTCGTCGCGCATGTGGGTCTCGAA
>JBJYWX010000320.1:0-5558 GCA_046259695.1 Promineifilaceae bacterium (SeqCode)
ATTCTAATGAGCGTGCGTGAGAATGCACCCTACGCAGATAGAATTGAAGATAATGGTAAGACATTGATTTATGAGGGTCATGACATACCAAACAAGCAAAACGGGCCTGATCCCAAGAGCGCAGATCAACAACCAAGAAACCCTAGCGGGACACTTACTCAGAACGGGTTATTCTTTAAGGCAGCCCAAAGTTATAAGAATGGATCCAGCCCAGAAATCGTAAAAGTATATGAAAAAATAAGGTCGGGCATTTGGACGCTTAACGGCTTCTTTCAATTAGTTGATGGTTGGATAGATAATCATGACGGAAGGAATGTCTTTAAGTTCCGCCTTGAGAGTATTGAGAATTTCAGGCCCGAAACTGAGAAGTCCTCTGTCGAAATGGAGCATCCGCGTCTAATACCTTCTGCTGTTAAGATAGAAGTATGGAGACGGGACAAAGGGCGCTGTGTGAAATGTGGCAGTCAAGACAATCTGCATTTTGATCATATTATCCCTTACTCTAAAGGCGGCTCTTCGCTCGTAGCAGAGAATATCCAGCTGCTGTGCGCACGACACAACCTAAAAAAGAGAGACAATATACAATAGCAATCGCGACTGACTAGACCGCTTCGCATAATTGATAGGAAGTCTGCCAGAGAAACCAACTATGCCCCTGACCTTTGACCTCCCCCTAAATGAACTACAAACTTACCAGGGCCGCAATCCCCGGCCAGCCGACTTCGACCCCTATTGGGACGACGGCCTGGCCGAGGTGCACTCTATTGACCCGCAGGTGGCACTGGAACCGGCCGCTTTTCAGACCGATTTCGCCGACTGTTTCGACATGACTTTCACCGGCACCGGCGGCGCGCGCGTGCACGCCCAACTGCTGCGCCCGCACGCGCCGCAGGACGGGCATGCGGCCGTGCTAAAGTTTCACGGCTACTCCGCCAACGCGGGAGGCTGGTTCGACAAACTGCCGTTCGTCGCCGCTGGGTTCACCGTCGCCGCACTCGACTGCCGCGGCCAGGGCGGGCCCTCCGAAGATGTGGGCGGCGTTCAAGGCACCACCTTGCGCGGCCATATCGTGCGCGGCCTTGACGGCCCGCCGCAGAACATGCTTTTCCGCCATATCTTCCTAGACACGGTGCAATTGGCGCGCATTGTTATGTCCTTCCCCGACGTGGACCCCGGCCGCATCGGCGCCTTTGGCGGCAGCCAGGGCGGCGCTTTGACACTGGCCTGCGCCGCGCTTGAACCGCGCATCAAACGTGCCGCGCCGCTCTTCCCGTTTCTATGCGATTACCAGCGCGTGTGGGAAATGGATCTGGACGAGAACGCCTACGAAGAGCTGCGCTACTATTTTCGCCGTTTTGATCCCCGGCACGAACGTGAAGAAGCGATCTTCACCCAGCTTGGCTATATCGACGTCCAGCACCTCGCGCCGCGTATTGAAGGGCAGGTCCTGCTGGCCTGCGGCCTGCGTGATCAGATCTGTCCCCCCTCGACCCAGTTCGCCGCCTACAACAAGATCACCGCGCCCAAAGAAATGGTTCTTTATCCTGATTTCGGCCACGAAGACCTGCCCGGATTCGACGACCAGATCTTCCAGTTCATGCTGCAGCTCTGATCGATTGAGGGCGCGGCATGCGCGCCTGCATGGTGCGCAAACGGCCGTCTCTTAGCAACAGCGTGGCCGCTTGGCGCTCTCTTGACAACCTTCTTTTTTGACTTCGCGGCTGTTTGCTGCTTTCGGATATTCTTCTCATTAGAAACAGCTCGCGCCACTATAAAAACCGTCAAAAACGCTTGCCTAATAGAGGCTACTGAGATAGCTTACACTACCCGCATATTGGCAGTTAAGATATTCACGCTAAAAGGAGCATTTTTCATGTCGAACAAAAATCGTAACTTAATCGTTGCCTACTTTGACTCGGTCGACTCGGCCGACTCGGCGGCGGTTAAACTCAAGCTGTGGGACAAGGACCGCAGGGACATCAAGCTTGGCGGTATGGGCATCATCACGCTGGAAGATGGCAAACTTAAGACCCATAAGGTTGGCTCGCGCGCTGCGGGCACAGGCGCCAAGTGGGGTACCATCCTTGGCGCGGCCGGCGGTCTGGCGGCCGGCGTGTTGACCGGCGGCATCGGCCTGATTCCTGGCGCAATCGCCGGCCTTGGTCTGGGCACGGGAACGGGCGCGCTGTTTCACAAGCGAGTCGGCATGAGCGATGCCGATATTGACCGCGTGACGAACTATCTTAAAAGCGGCGGCGCGGCCCTGGCCGTGATGGCCGATGACTTCGAGGTAGAGCCTACCAAGTCAGAGATCGCCGGATTTGGCGGACAGGTGGAGCATTACACGGTTTCCGAGGAAGTGATGGAAGAGGTCGCCGAAGCACAAGAGGCGATCGATGAAGCGCAGGCTGTGGTCGAGGATCATTTCTCCGACTATACGGATGATGAGAAATGGGACAAGACGGAAATGATGATTGCCGTGCCCGGCATGACGGCGGAAACAGTCGCCGAACTAGACGAGGCGGATGTCCAGGATGTGGATGATCTGAAGGAAAAGGCAGCCACGGCCAAAGGTCGCGCCGAGATCGCGGCCGCGACGGGAATGGACCGCGCCGCTGTCGATTCCATTGCCTACTCACTGGACCTGGGGCGCGTGCGCGGCGTCGGCCGCAAGTCGCTGGCCTTGTTGACCGCGGCCGGCATCACGTCGGTTGGCGAACTGGCCGAGTATGACCCGGACGAACTGGCCGGCCTGCTGGTTACGGTAAACGAAGAAGAACATATCGTTCAGAATATGCCCTCGGAAGACACGCTCGCCTACTGGGTCGAGCAGGCGCGGGAACTGCCGCCGTACCTGGTAGCGATCAAAGTCATAAAAGACATGTTGAACGTGGATGAGTACGAGTGGCGTGCCCAAAAGGGCGATGACCCGACAAAGACCAAGGCAGACGCGATTATGTTCAACCGCAAGGAAGGATATGAAGTCGTCCTGATGATCCAGAAGATCTGCAACTCCTTTGGCTTTGAGACGGAAGAGGATGTGAAGCGGGTAGAAGCGGTTATCGCTAACGAACTGCCTGGCAACGTTCGCAGCCAGAAGAATGTATATAACTGGCTGGTTGATTATTTTGAAACGCACTAAGTGATCGTGGGGGGAGCCACGTTCACAATCAGGCCGGCCTCGACCGGCAAGACAAAAGAATAGCAGTCCACTGTTTGGATGGGCCGTATGGCTGCCAGAACTGACGGCCGCCACAAAGCGCCATCTTGTACTGGTGTTCGTACAGCGTTTGCTTTACGGCAGCCGCGCGATAATATGCTTGGCGATCTCCTGATTGTTCATATCCTGCATGAGCAGATGGGTATTGCCGTGGAGGCCCAAATCAGGCAGATGCAGCATGGCCGCTTGGCCACCGCTTTCTTCAATAAGGCGCACCGTCTCCAGACAGGCATTGTAGCGCCCCCGCATGCGCCGCAGCTCGAAATGATCACCAAATACGGCGAGATAAGGCACGGTCGAGAAAAGCGCCTTCACCTCGGCAAGATCGGTCGGGCTGCCCGCCGGTTCTATCATGACCAGGGTGGCCACCAGATCGGGCCGCAGGCGCAGCATGGCCACGCCCGCCGCGCCTGCGGCGGAATGGGCGATTAGGATCGACGGCCCGATTTGCGCCAGCAGGGCTTGCAGCGCCCGGGCCTTGGCTGCGGAGCCAAAACGGTCCCCACTGGCGCGGCCTCGTGCCGCTGGCCCCGCGTTCCCGTCACCTTGTGAGCCGCTGACCACGGCCGTCAAGGAAGCGTAGAGCTGCTCAATATGCTCGTACGGAAACTGCGTATCCGCAAACGGTACAGCCGGCTCGGGACCGATGCCCCAGTCGCGCCAGACCGTTTCGTTGGCCCATCGCATCATACCCGGCAGCGTGTCCGGCGGCGCTTGCCCGCTGCGCACGGCTTCAAACGGCCGTAAATCAAAACCAGACACCGCATAGCCGGGCATATCCATCACATAGGCGGCATAGCCATGCCGGGCGAAAGTCTGCGCCCATCCTTCACGGCCGTCCGGCGTCGCCAGGTAAATGTAGGAACGGAGACCATGCCCCGGCAGCATAACCACCGGCGTCTGATGGCGAAGATCGGCCGGGACAAAATAGTGCACAGGCGCCTGGCCAAGCGTCTGAGATCCACCGCCTGCGCGTTTGCCTTCGCTCAGCGGCGCTTCCCGCCCTCCCACGAACATCATGCCGCTGTGCGCCAACACCAGGGGTAATTCATCGCTCGCCTGGCCGCGCGCCCTCGATCCCATTTCCCCACGCCCCCACGTTCGTTGAACGCTCTCCTCCGCTGCCGGCTGCTTGCCGGCGGACCTTTTGCCCTTTTTACCACCTGGGCCACCACCGATATCGATCGCGTCCGGGTCCTCGGCTTGCACACCCATATCTCCCGTTTCCATTATCCAGCGGTCCAGCGCGGCACGCAGGTGGACCAGCGCTGCCTGGGCCTCGCCTTGCGCCACGTCGATCAAATTATCGAATTCGTATGGATCTTTCCCCAAATCATATAGTTCTTCGGGCGGGCGGGGTGCGGCAAACACCTTGGCCTGCTCCGGCGTCAGATCGCCCGCAGCGAAAAGCTCTCGCATCAGGCCGCGCACGGGGTTGGTGCGATCATAATAGGCGCGATCGATAAAATGAGGCTGGTCAGGCAAAAAGTTTCGAATATAGCGGTAGCGGCCGTCGAACACCATACGCACGCGATCTACTGATTCCTCAATACGATCGCGGGCCATAAAGACAAATTCGCGCGGCGGTTCGCTTTCGCGCAAGAACGGCAGCCCTTGCATGCCCCCTACCGGCAGCCCGGCCGCGGCCACTGTCGCAGCGCTGACATCAATCAGGCTCACCAATTCATCCGAAGTACTGCCCGGCGCCAGACCGCCGGGCCAGCGGATGATCAGCGGCACGCGGTAGCCGGCGTCAAAGGCCGACGCTTTGCCACGGAAGTCCTCGCGGCCATGATCGCCCATAAAGGCCACCAGGGTATTCTGTGCCAGGGCATCCGCTTCCAACAGCTGCATGATCGTTCCGATCTTGGCGTCGAGAGACTGCAGTGTTTCTAGGTAGGCCGCCCAATCCGCACGCGCCAGGGGATAATCGGCCACGTAGGGCGGCAGCGAGGTTATCCGGTCAGGGTCAATAGTGGGGCCGGCCTTGCTGCGATACGGCCGGTGCGCCTCACCCAGGTTAATCATAGCGAAAAAGGGTTGGTTCGCCTTGAGATCAGCCCACTGGTCGGAGTCCCAAACGTGCGGCGGCGCGGTGAAGTTCCAGTCCGATTTAGGGCTGCCTTTAATGCCGGTTTCGTCTGGGAAGCGGACAATTTGCGCGCAGTAATAACCATCCTCGCGCAGCCTTTCCGGCACAAGCTTCACCCCTTGTGGCAGCTTATAGCCATCATGGCGATGGCTGCGATGATGGTGCGCGCCGATGCTGGTCTGGTACATACCGGTGACCAGGGCCGAGCGCGACCGCGAGCAAACGGGCGATGTGCTGAAAGCGTTG
>JBJYWX010000321.1:0-3241 GCA_046259695.1 Promineifilaceae bacterium (SeqCode)
CCTTTGGGATAGCGCCTTCCGGCATGTGGACGTGGATGTCCATGCGGTCGAAGACTTCCATGTCGATGTCGAACAATGCGGCGCGCGACTTGACGTAGGTCAAGGCAGCCTGCACGGACTCCTGCATCACCTCACCCATCTGACCGGTCATTTGCAGGCTACCTTTGCCCTCCAGCACCGCCACTTCGACCGGCATGATTTCACCGCCGTTCTCCGTCCAGGCCAGGGACTGTACCACCCCGACTTCATCTTGCCGCTCCGCCTCGGGCGAAAAGAATTGCTGCGGACCGAGGAACTTCTCGACTACCCCAGGCGTAATATCCAGCGGGTATTTCTTCTCTTCGGCTTTCAGGCGCGCGACCTTGCGACAAATGCGCCCGATCTCACGCTCCAGGTTGCGGACACCGGCCTCGTAAGTGTACTCACGGATGAGTTTCTGTAAGGCAGAAGTCTCGAAGTGCAGCTCCACATCATCCACACCGTTCTCTTCGATCTGGCGCGGGATGAGATAACGCACGGCAATCTCCAGCTTCTCCTCTTCAATATAGCCGGGGAACTCAATCACTTCCATGCGGTCGAGCAACGCCGGCGGGATACTGTTGAGCGTATTGGCTGTCGTCACGAACATGACTTTCGCCAGGTCAAACGGCATCTCCAGGTAATGATCGCTGAAAGCAAAATTCTGCTCAGGGTCGAGCACTTCCAACAAAGCGGACGAGGGGTCGCCGCGGAAGTCGGAACCCAGCTTGTCAATTTCGTCCAACATGAAAAGCGGGTTGCCCGTCCCGGCGCGTTTCATAGTCTGTAAGATGCGCCCGGGCAGCGCCCCGATGTAGGTACGGCGATGTCCACGGATCTCGGCCTCGTCGCGCACACCGCCCAGCGAAACGCGCACGAATTCGCGTCCCAGCGCTTCGGCAATCGAGCGTCCTAGCGAGGTCTTGCCTGTTCCAGGCGGACCCACAAAGCACAAGATCGGCTGGCGTTCCTTCTTGGGCTTGAGCGAACGTACCGCAATATATTCCAGGATGCGTTCCTTGGCTTTCTTCAAACCGTAATGGTCGCGCTCCAGAATCCTGCCAGCATGCTTGACGTCCAGATTGTCCTCGCTCATTTTCGTCCAGGGCAGGTCGACAATCCAGTCAATGTAGGTACGGATGATGCCTACTTCAGGAGCCATAGGCGGCATCTGGGTCAGGCGCTCGATTTCCTTCAAGGCTACCGTCTTCGGCTCATCCGGCAGGTTGGCGGCTTCCACTTTCTGGCGCAATTCGGTGACATCACGCGTCCATATATCGCCTTCGCCCAACTCAGTCTGGATGGCTTTCATCTGCTCGCGCAGGTAAAACTCGCGCTGGCTGCGATCCACCTCGGATTGCACCCGGTTGTGGATTTCGTCTTCCAGTTCGAGCACGTCCACTTCCTGGGCCAACAGGTTGTTAATGCGTTTCAGGCGCTTCCCCGGCTCTGTCATGAGCAGCAAACCTTGCTTCTCAGCGTAATTCAGAGAGAGGGCAGTAGCAATCATATCCGAAAGCCAGCCCGGTTCGGAAATATTCAGAGCAAACAGATGAGCTTCCTCAGGGATCGAACGGTCCAGTTGCACGCAGCGCTCGAACAGATCTACAGCCGAGCGCATCAAGGCCTGGGTTTCACGGTCCGGAGTCTGCGACTCGTAGATCGGGCGGGCGCGCACCTGAATATACGGCGAGGTGCTCACGAACTCCACGATCTCCACACGGCGGCGTCCCTGCACCAACGCAGAGTGTGCGCCGTCCGGCATTTGTAGCAGCCGTCCCACGGCCATCTCCACGCCCAGGCTCAGGAAGTCATCCACGCCCGGTTCGTCGATCTCCGGGTCACGCTGGGTCAGGCCGATGACGGTCTGGTTGTTCATCTGCGCTTCCTGCACGGCCAACAGTGAGGCCTCGCGCCCGACAAAAATAGGCGAAACCATGCGCGGGAAAATGACCAGGTCGCGCAGGGGTAGCACATAGGCGGTGATCAACCCATCCGCATCCGGCTCCATGGTCGGGATGCGGTAAAGCTCTTCGGTGCGTTGCGATAAGGCTAAATTGAAGTTATCTTCTTCTTCGTTCCAGTCGTTATGATTGTTCATTTACTACCTCTGTCATTGCGAGAACCCGTAAGGGTCGTGGCAATCTCATATTTCCTAGTTACTTGAGATTGCTTCGTCGCTCCGCTCCTCGCAATGACATTTGTTATTTTATCCCATGCTGCCCCGTCTGCGGCGACAAACATTGGGCCTATAGAAAGGACAATGCTACCATCTTTTTCGAACAATTCCAGCCCTTGATAAGACACCGCTTCGGACTCCGCTCGAACCTGCCCGGCGATCTGACAATTTTATCCGTTCCGCTTCTGCCAAGCCGTACTCACTTCCCCTGCAAAGGCGACGCTACCAGCCGTCAAGACCAGCTTGTGTTCCCCGGCTAGCTCCAGGGCCCGCTCCAAGGCAGCGGCGGCAGGCGTGACCGTTTCCACGGCAAGTCCCGCTTTCTCGACCTGCTCGGCAATCCATTCGGCAGAGGGAGCGCGCGGGTGGTCCGCCTGGGTGGCGACGACCCGTTCTACCCGCGATGACAATTCATCCAGCATGCCGGAGATATCCTTGTCTTCCAGGGTGCAGAAGAGCAAAATGACCGGGATATCCGGGAAGAATTCATCCAGGGTCTGGCGCAGGCGCAAGGCGGATTCGCGGTTATGGGCCACATCCAGCACAACCGGCGGATCGCGGCGCAGGATGTCAAAGCGGGCCGGCCATTTCAGCTCTGCAAATCCTTTTTGGATAGCTTCGTCCGGGACATTCAGTCCGCTAGTTTTGAGCGCCGTATAGGCGACTGCAGCGTTCTCGGCTTGATGGATACCGAGGAGGGGAATTTTAAAAACAACACCTCCCTGAGCGGACGCTGAGCTTGCCAAAGCGGTAGTCGAAGGGCTATTACTTGTAAAATCTGCGCTTCGACTGCGAGTTTCGATACGGTCTGCAAAGTGCGCATACCTACTCAACCCTCCGCCAAGCGACACTTGAAGCGTCTGTCCATCCAGTGAATGAGATAAAGGCCTGAATTCCACATCCCGCCCAATCAGGGTGAAATCGCAGCCGCGTTCATCCGCAACCTTGACCAACACATCCAGCGCCTCATCCTTTTGTGAGGAGGAAACCACTGGCACGCCGGGCTTGATGATGCCAGCCTTCTCGCCCGCGATCTTGGCCAGC
>JBJYWX010000322.1:0-9363 GCA_046259695.1 Promineifilaceae bacterium (SeqCode)
CCCGCGATCATGGTCGCCACCTGCTGTGAGTCAGCACCTGTAACCGAAACCGTGAGCATGCTGCGTGCGTTGTCAGCGGCAAGACCGCCTTGAATCGCCGGCGCCGGGATATTGTGTCCCTGTCCGGCCAGGTATTCGCTGACCGACGCGGCGAACTCTCCACCGCGTACCCAATCGGTTAAGCCGTTGACGATATATTCCGAGGTCAACCAGTTATAGTACCGCTGTTCATCCTGGAGCTCCGTCCCCGGTCCGGGTGGCTGCCCGGCGATGAAACGCGCGCCGGCCGTATAAACCGCCGGCGCCGGCCTGTACGTAACCAGTCCCAGGGCCAGTACGACCAGGGCGGGAATCAGGACTAACGGCCACCGTCTTCTAAGAACACGCCAATAACGTTTCAATTCCATGTCTATCTAGCAAACTTTCCCACTACGCGAGTAAGGCAGAGCCGCTTCGCAACTGCTGCTGCCGCTCTTCCCATTTTTCCTCAACGAAGCGCTTCATCTTGCGCTTAAACGATGCCTCGTCAAACTGCGCGGCGAAGGCAACCAGGTCGGCCGTCGCCACGCTGTCCGGTTCAAATGCTTCAACCGCCTCCACGATTGCCTCCACCGATTGTTCGGCGAACAGCGCCCCGGTACGTCCGGGTATTACCGTTTCCAGTGCGCCACCGGCGGCATAGGCGATAACCGGCCGTCCGGCAGCCATGGCCTGAATGGGCGAGATACCAAAATCCTCTTCACCGGGCCACATAAAAGCCCGGCAGCGGGCCATCAAGTCCGGCAGCTCGGCATCGGGCACGTAGCCCAGGAACTGGATCGATGGTCCGGCCAGTGCCTCCAGGCGTTCGCGATCACGCCCGCTGCCGGCAATCAACAGCGGGCGTTCCAAGCGGTTGAACGCCTCAATCAAGATGTCGATTCGCCGGTACGGTACCAGCCGCCCCACAATAAGGTAATACTCTTCAGTTACGCGGGCAGGCGCAAAGCGCGTGGTATCGACCGGTGGGTAGATGATAGTTGCATCGCGACGGTAATTCTTGGCTATTCTCTGACGAACAACTTCTGATATAGCAATGAAATGGTCCACGCGATCCGCGGCCAAGCGGTCCCATTGGCGAAGGCTAATTAGAAATGGGGGCATAACGGTGCGCAGGAAGCGGCCGATATTCTCCTGCTCGGCGTACTGCTGGTATCGCCAGACGTATCTGGTAGGGGTCAGGCAATAACAAATATGCAGTGTTTCCGGGTCGGTGATGATCCCATGGCAAAAGCCGCTCTTATTGCTGATCACCAGGTCATAGCCGCGAAAATCAAACTGTTCAAAAGCCAGCGGGTAAAGGGGGAAATAGAGCTGCTGGCGCCTGCGGGCGAAGGGCAGGCTATCGATGAAGCTGGTGCGCACATCCCACTGCCGCCAATGGTCCGGCATTTCGTCACGCCAGTAAAGCGACGTATATATAGGCACATCGGGGTAAATCTCCAGCAGCGTTTCCAGGACGTCTTCCGCCCCACCAACCTGGTTGAGCCAATCGTGAACGAGCGCGGTTTTCATCAACTGGGGAACAGCAGTCCGATCTGCAGGCTTTTACTCCTGGATGCCGAGACGTTCCATGCGTGCGGCTAGCTGAGCTTCCACTTCCAGGCTTTGCATTGCGTCATCCAGCTGGCGGTCGAGGCCTGAAGATTGCACTTCCCAGGCAGCGTCGGCGTGGTCAAGGCGGCGGCGAATATTCTCCGCCGCCTGCGCGACTTCCTGGTCACCCTGGCCCATAAGCGAGTCCAGCGAGCGCATAGCCCGCGCCGAAGTCTCTTTGGCTTTTGCCAGCTGCAGCAGAAATGCCAGCTCTTCTCGCTCCTGGCGGGCGATATCCAAGCGCCCTTCAAGCTTGATCCGCACATCATCAAGCCGTTCAGCGGCGGCAACCTGGCGCTCAAGGGAACCGTCGTATGTCTCTACAAGTTCCAGGGTGCTGTTGAGCTTCTTCTGCGTGACCATGGCCTCGGTACGCTGACCGGCCCTCAGGAATTCGTCCACGGCACGATCATATTTGAGCGCCTTCTCTGCCAGATCATTGCGGCGGCGGCGTGATGTTTTTACCTGGGCAAAAAGGGGTGTAATCGTCGCCGTAAACTCCCGGACCTCGGCTTCGGCCTCACGGATATACTGATCGTAGACCGCCAGATCATTCTTTTGAATTGTCTTGTCGGCCATCTCATGTAAGCCGGCCTTGAACAAGGTCGTAAGTTTTTGCAGCAATGAGGCCATGCGCGAATTATACTCAAAAGGAATAGGGGCGTCACAAATGAAGACGGCCGTCCCCTTGGCAATTGCGTCAAGTGGGACGGCCGTCTATGCTACTCTGGCGTCAGGAGATTGGAGGCTTCAACAAGCCCGGCCAGAGGAAAGCATCTAATTTAAGCCTGAATCAGGCATCTTTAATGACGATCTCTTCTTCATCGAAGGCATTCGCCTTGGCCGAAACCGGGGATTCCTCCTGCGGCATAATCAGCGCCATTACAAAGTAAATGATCAGGCCCCAGCCATGGAATAGAGTCAAGATGACAAATAACAGGCGCACAATAACCGGATCAATATTGACATAATCAGCAATACCGCCGGCAACACCCAGGAACATCTTGTCGTCTAGCGAACGCATTAATCGTTTCTCACTCATTGTTTACCTCCAACGTTTGATTCCGTATTTATCAATCGTAACTATCAATCATTACGTCAGTCCAGAACGAAAGTTGCAGCAGACTTTAGGCATCCTTATTGGATGGGGTGATCCTGTCATTGTCGTTCTTCCCATGCGGGCGGCCTCGCCAGAGCAGCAGGATGCCGCCAAGGATTAACAGGACCGGCCAATAGGCGCCAAAGGCGCCAAAGATGCCGCCAAAAAGCACTAACAGGCCGAGACTTATCAACAGGAGGCGAAAACCCTCGCTGACCTGTTCACGGTGCTCGGCATCCAGTAAACCCATTAGCATGACGCCTATGCCCACAAAACCGGGGATAAGGGCCCAGGCATATGACCAGCTGGCCCAGTTGCCGCTGATATTCTGGTAGGTAAGCAGCAGTCCAATGCCGGTGAGAACTGAGCCAGGCACCGCCAGCGGCGCCGAGCCCAGCAGCGCGGCGACCAGAAAAAGCGCACCCACGCCAACGAGGATAAGGGGCCAGTAGGTCGTGAAATCAACTCGTGCAGCTACATCAGGGAATGCTTGTAAGAGCAAGAACAGCAGGCCGACAGCGATCAACGCCAGGCCGATTATGATTGAAGTTTGCTTTTGCATCAGTTACCTCCGCCAAGGTCCAGGGGAATTTTCTTCTCTTAGCACACTATACGTAGGGCGTGGCCGGTCAGTCGCGCCGGATCTGCTGATGTTTATGGTGGAGGTGGTTGGGCAGTGGCCGTTGTATTTTCGGCTATATAGGCGGACCAGGCCGCACCAAGCGGGGTTAGACGGCCGTTGTCGGGATCCCAAAGGTTGCCGGTAGGGTACAGTTGGTCCTCAAAGAGGCTGTACCAAAACCACCACTGCACTAATCGGCCGTCATCAGGGGCAAAACCGTCGCCCCCCCTGGCTTCGCGAAAATAGTCAAGGGTTGCTGTCATGAAGGTGATTACATCTTCTTCCGGAAAACCGTAGTCCGACGGCATAAGGATGCCGTATTCAGAGACAACAAGCGGCTTGTCGCCATATCCTCGCTCAGCCATCCAGCGGCGGAAATCGCGCAGATTCTGGTCAAAGATCTCCATGTTGTCATGGTCTTCAATTTCATAAAGCATGCCCTGCTCGCCATCCATGCCCGGCGGAATGTCAACCCCCCAGCTGTCCGCTTCTTCGCGCAGGATAAAGGCATGGACATTCCAGATATCGACGGGCATTGGCTCGCCATAAGCCTCCTCATATGTATCCAAGACAATATCCAGATAAGCACGGCGCAGCGGCGTTGGCTGTGCGACACCACCAATGACGACCTGGGCCGTGGGATCATGTTCCTTGATGAAATAATAGACATCGTGGTAGATATGGGCATAGCTGGCAGGCGTGACATTGTCCTGCCACTTCACATCCGGCTCATTGCCAACCATCCAGTAAGCGCCCGGATTGGCTGCTATGGCATCGGCCAGTTCCGGCCAATCCACTTTGCGTATGCCCATCTCACCGATGCGAATCATTTGCCAGAACTGCAGCGGGACTGCGGGCGGGCGAAGACGAACATTCCAGTCCAGGGCCGCGCCTACGATAAGTCCGGCATCGACCGCCGCTTCGAGATAGTCAAATGGGCGGGCAATGCCCACCCCAAAACGTGTAAGCTCGTCTATCTCGACGGTTTCCATTTCGTTGTTCACCGGTGACGTCGGCGTCTGCCTGGGGGTCGGCGATATAGTAGCCAGCGGCGGCGGAGACGGCCGCTGATGAATGGGCGTATGGGTAGCAGGCGGGGATGGCGACGATTGTGCGGCAGGTGTCGCACCTTCCTGATCCTGCGCATTGCCCGGCGCGGTGGCAGTAGGCACAATGGGCTCAGGCGTAATCGTCGGCAAAAAGGGCGCGCGTGCAGCCTCGATCCAGGTATCACAGGCAGTAGCCAGGCTAAAAAACAGGAGGATGACGAAAAAACGGATCAGGCGCACAAGGAAGCCAGGGCGTGGTCTAAACATCTAATAGGGCTCCGGGGTACTGCTTGCTGTAGGCGGGATGTCTGGCTGCGCTTCGGCCGTAGGCGTCTTGAGTGATTCCGTCGCGATCTGGACGCGCGCAACGTCACCAACGGCAGCTTGCACCGGCACCTCATAATTAACACCCTGGATCTGTGTGGTCACGATATAGTCACCGGGTGGCACATCATCAAAAACAAAATTCTCGGCGAAGCCTTCATCCGGATTCATAAGTCCCTGCGGATCACCCAGATAGCTCCAGGTTCCGAGTATGTTCTCACTCTTGTCCGCGCTAAGGAGGGCGAGTGGTACACCCTGCCATGGCCGGCCCTCGGGATCAACCAGCCGGCCAGCAATTACGCCGCGTGTGGGCCCCGGATCAATCCACAGCATGGGATTGCGCGTATCGGAGAACTCATTTTCGCCGACCCGCACCTCAAAATGGAGATGTGGATTCGTGGCGGCGCCGCCAACACCCACTTCGGCGACAGGCTCCCCCCGCTGCACGCGCTGCCCTGGTTCTACCTTGATACTCAGCACGTGACCATACAAGGCATAAACGGGCAGATCATTCCAGCGGTCGTCCAATTCAATTACCACCAAATGGCCATACCAGTCGCAGCGCCAACCATACCAGGCGCTGTAGTCGGACTGCGCGACGACTACGGTGCCGTCTGCGACCGCAAGCAGCTCAGTGCCTAGATCCTCAGCCATATCCACGCCAGTGTGCAGCAGCAAACGGCCATTTTCATCCCATCCATAGGGGAAACGCTGGTTAATGAGCGCACGCCCCGCGCCCGTCAGGGGGTTGGATAGCCAAAAGTGAGCGCTGGCAAGCGCCTCATCTGGTTCTGGCCATTTCTCCGGGGATAGATAGAAGCGATCGTACTCGGGTTTCAGTGGCGTCGTCTCCGGACAATAACGGTCCGGCTCCGTCGTAGGCGATGGGCGCGGCGTTTGCGTGGGCGCGACCGTTTCGGTCATTGTTGGCGTAACGGTTGTCGTCGGCGCCGAGGTCGGAAGTGAGGTGACCTCGGGCGGCGGGAGCAAAGTTGGCTTGAAGCTCGTGGAAGTGGGCGCCGGCGCTTGTGTGGGCGGCGCGGTTGCCTGCACTATCTCGCCCGCGGGCGCTGCTTCCGCTACGCCTTGCGCCTCGGCCGCCGCGGCTAGAACTGGCGCCTCTGCTTCGCCCATAGTTGCTGTCGACGTCGGCTGCTGAACCTGGCAGGAAGCAATAAGAAGAACCAGCATATAAATCGGGTTGCGTAGGTGCAGGCGCGTCGAGCCAACTCTGAAAATCCTCACAAGGCCGGTATTGTCTGTGACTTACCTTCCGTCGTCAATTTTGGCGCCGCCTTCGGTGTACGCCAGCCGCTGCTTTGGCATGCACTTGCCGGCGGTCCGCTGCGAGCGCCGCTTTCATTGAACATATTATATTACACACATCAGTGACAAATTGCTCAATAGGGAGCCTTGCTTTTCAGAATGCGTTCTATTGTCAAGCACAAAAAGGGTATCCTATAATACGGTCTCCATTGGCATAAACAGCATTATCAGGTCCCGCTTAGGGCACCAGCCCGGAGTCATTGCATGTTCAGAAGCTATATTAGCCCGGAAGATCGGGCGGAATCGAGAAGCAAACTACCTAAACTCATGATTGAGGGCTTGCTTCTTGGTGGCAGTGGCCTGGGCGTCCTGGCGCTTATATTTGAAATAGCGGCCGACGCATTCAGTGTAGCCGCCTACCAAACACTGCTGGCCATATACGGTGCGGAAGGCCATCACGAGATTGCTATAGGGGCTTTCATAATCCTATCGATCTTGCTCTTTTTTGGCGTCGTGCCCGCTTACAAAGCCGGCGCCTACCTGCGGCCAAACGCGGGCGGCAGCGGCCCTTTAGTTGAAGCAATTGGCCCACCAAAAATGCGCTGGCTCTCCTGGATAGGCACTAGTCTATTCTTCATAGATGCCGTCCTGACCATCATCATCAGTTCGATTTCGGCCTCAGACGTGACCATGCTGGTTTTGCCCGAGCTGGCGCCCTACCGCATTATGCTGGCCGAAGTCTTTGCTTTCGCGATTATGGTGGCGCTTGTTCTGCTTGGGCCGAAACGTGCGGTGCCTCTGTTTTTGCTTGGCGGTGGCGCTTTCACGCTGTTCACCATCGGCGCATTGCTGCTGGTCAGCGTGACTGCCATCACCAACCCTGAGTGGGCGTTCCTGACCCCTGGCATCGTGACCCGCCTGGAACTGACCGGGGTAGCGGAACATGTGGTGCGCGCGCAAGAGACCCTGGCCGTAATGCCAAAGATACTGATTTTTTCGCTCCTCCTGCGCTCCATGTCAAGCGCAATGCTGGGCTTTTCGGGTTACGAGGTTATTCCGGCCAGCGGTAAGCACGCCGCGCGACCAAAATGGGTCGTCATAAATACCGCCCTCACGCTAGCTGCCATTTTCTTGATCGGTACCGGCATCATGCAGCTGCTTGGTGCAGCGCGTTGGAACATTCCGGCCACTGAAGGCTACAGTACCCTGCTCATAGAATATGAAATCGTGGCGGCTCAGACAATGGGGACTGGCGTCGACGAGCAAGATGTGGTTGTGACCAATGCTGACGTCGCCGAGGCGGAGCGACTTTACGCGGAAATGGCTTTACAGCCAGCATTAGAAAGCCCGGCCGGCACCATAGAGGAACCGGTCGACAGCCAGCTTGACATGCCGGAGGACGAATTTGTGGCCGTAATGTCGGAGGATCTGGCCCTGTCGAGAGCGATCAACCAATCAATCATGGGCACAGTGGGGGAGGATTTTCTCTTTGTCGCCGGCACGCTGCTGGCGATAATCCTTTTGCTCGCGCAGGGCGGCGGCTACGTTGGCGGCGCCGCCGTGGCGGCTAATGCGGCCCGCCTGGGCCGGCTGCCGGCCTTCTTTGGCAACGATCGCATCGGTATCGGCATTATTTGGGGCATCTCGGCCATGCTCATTCCTGTCATTCGCCAAGTCGTCGTCGTTGAGGCCTATTACGCCTTCGGATTTGTCAGCGCGTTTGTGATTACGAGCACGACCGTCTTTTTCGTGCGTGATGAAGCGATGGTAGAACGAGGCATCGAGCCCGGTTCGGGCGAGGCGAAGTCGCTACGCTTTGCCGGTCTCCGCGGCATGATCGCCAGCTACCTGATGTTGGTCGTATTGGTGACACAGAAAACCGACGCACTGCCGGCCATTATCATTACAGGTTCGGCTATTACGCTCTTCCAAATCTTTTATGCCCGCGGCGGGCTGAAGAAGTCAAGCGAAGAGGAGCCGCTGATTGTTGAGAATCCGCCCGGTACCGCTGAACCGGTGTACGATCGCGGCGTCGAACGCGCGCACGACGAGGCTCGGCAGCGTGGTATTGCCCATGCCGTTGGCGACCTTATCGAGGAAGGCGGTTTTGCCAAATTCAATGTGGGGCCTGAACGTATCGTTCAGCTTGTATCTTATCTCTATAATGTAGACATCGACCTGCTGCGAGAAAGCGAGGACCACCACGAACGCATTGAGGAACCCAGCGAGGAACTGCAAAAGGTATATGATGAAGCATATAACATGAAGAAGGAAATTGTGCGGCGCGTTGAGGATTATTCCCATTTCGGCATCTTCATGTTTATAAACAACTACCATATCAATTGGGTTTCTGAAGAACACGGCCGTGACGCCACTGTCGTGCAGAAAGCGATGCTCGACATCTTGTTCCCGCTCACACCGCATGAGGAGATCTGGGCCGAATTTGAACGTTTCGAGCCCACGCACCAACCGGAGCCGATCTGGCAGTTTAGCCGGCGGCGCTATCTGTGGGCCAAAGACCAGTGGCCAAACCTGAGTGACCGGATTACAACTATCTGGACCCTACAGGATTTTGGCCTTATCTCGCCGGACATAGACGTAAAGACAGTAATAGCTGTCGCAGACGGCAAGCGCCAGGTGCAGGTCAAATTCCCCGCCAAGCCATCGGGCGAGGATGCTGATAAGCAGCGAGAAACAACGGAATCAAACAATCAAAGTGACGCCGACGAAGCGGAAACGTCATCGACTTAATGAGCCGGGGGAAACGCATGAAAACACTGCTAGACAAATTGGGGTTAAGCGCCGTCAACGAGGGCACCTGCACCGGACCGGGCGCTTGGCTAAAGAGCGGCGGGCCGCACTTTTACTCGCTAAACCCAACCACGGGTGAGCCTATCGCCGCGGTCGTACAGACTACGCCACAGGCTTATGATGAAGTGGTCACGCATGCCCAAGGCGCATTCACAAGATGGCGTGAAATGCCGGCGCCGCGGCGCGGCCTTGTCGTGCGTGACTTGGGCAACGCGGTGCGCGAACAGATCGAACCGCTGGGCGAGTTGATCAGCCTGGAAATGGGTAAAATCCGTGCGGAAGGGATCGGCGAAGTGCAGGAAATGGTGGATATTTGCGATTTCGCCGTGGGCCTTTCGCGCCAGCTGTACGGCTTGAGCATGCACTCCGAACGGCCGGGCCATCGTATGTATGAACAATGGCACCCGCTTGGGCCTATCGGCATCATCTCCAGCTTCAATTTTCCTATCGCCGTCTGGTCGTGGAACGCGGCCGTGGCCGTGGTCTGCGGCGACACCATGGTCTGGAAACCATCCGAGTTGGCTCCACTCTCGGCCGTCGCGATGCAGCATATGAGT
>JBJYWX010000323.1:0-3989 GCA_046259695.1 Promineifilaceae bacterium (SeqCode)
GAAATAGGCGATGATGATGCCAAAACCAACCGCCACGACTGGGATTGCGTCAGAATCCATGCCAACCGCCAGACCCTCAATGATGGTGGTCGCCGAGCTGACATCTGCCTGTTCGGCGATGCCGCGCGTGGGAGCGTAAGCGTGCGATGTGTAATATTCTGTTGCCTTGCCAATAATGATACCGACCACTAGCCCGGCCACTATAGAAATCCAGACTGCGAACCAGTTGGGCAGATTCAGGAGCCATAGGAGCGGAATCGCCAGGACGGCGATGCCGATGGAGCTGCCATACAAACCTCTGCTGAGGGCATTGATAAGGCGCTCCTGATTGGCATCTTCATCGGCGCGAACCAGGTAAACGCCAATTATGGATAGTACTACGCCCAACGCGGAAATGACGATAGGAGCCGCTATATAGCGGAGCTGCATATCGATTACTGAATAAGACCCAAGAAATGCCGTTCCAGCGGCTGCCACGGCGGCTACACCAAGCGCTGAAGTCGCCAAGATCGAACCTGCATAGGACTCATACAAGTCGGCGCCCATGCCAGCCACATCGCCCACATTATCACCCACGTTGTCGGCAATCGTGGCCGGATTGCGCGGATCATCTTCGGGTATGCCTGCTTCCACTTTACCCACCAGGTCCGCGCCAACATCTGCCGCTTTGGTATAGATGCCACCTCCAACGCGCGCAAACAACGCCTGGGTCGAAGCGCCCATGCCAAAGCTCAACATGGTTGCCGTAATGACTGGCAGCGGGTTTGTCGCGCCGCCAATGAAGCTGTTCGGCAACAGCGCGGAAAAGCCAAAATAGAGTAGCAAGAACCAGATCGTAATATCCAGCAACGCAAAACCAACGACTACAAGGCCCATCACCGCCCCGGCCTTGAGGGCTATCTGCAATCCGCCGTTCAAGCTAGAGCTCGCCGCCTGGGCCGTACGTGCGGATGCATTTGTCGCCGCCTTCATGCCAAAATAGCCACATAGCGCGGAGAAGAATCCTCCGGTCAGGAAGGCAAATGGAACCACGGGGTTCTGCAGATGAAGGAAAGACATAGCCAGGAACAAGACGAACAGCGCGATGAAGACCATCGCTACAACACGATATTGCCGCCTTAAATAGGCGCTTGCACCACGTCGCACCGCTTCGGCGATTTCAACCATACGCTCCGTGCCTTCGCTCTGTTGCATAACCTGACGGTAAAACAAATACGCGAAGCCAAGCGCCAGCACAGCAGCTATGGGTCCCAGCCACCACAGTGCGGGTAAGCCAGGTCGGGTGGTTTCAGCGGCCTGTAGAAAACTCTGGGCGAAATCCATATGAATTGTCCGTCCTTCTATACGAATGGGTATTGTTTTGTCAGATAGGCATTCCGGTATGGTGGGGCCACAACGGCACACCATGCTCCCTACCATTACTGTAAAGATGCATATCGGGGAATGACAGTGCGGAATTGTAACTAACGATACTCGAGGTGTCAAAACCGCCGCCCGGCGGATCAATCAATAATTCAATCCGCTGCTTTTGTCATAAGTGCACAACGAGGTTGAAATGCCTTCATAAATATTGCACAATGTTGGGAGGTAGATCGAGAAGTTTGCCCTAGCGCGCGAAAACGTGCCTGGCATCGCTCGCCCGCTGACATGGGACGTTTACCAATATTCTTTAGCGTGGAGGAATCCAGGAATGAGCACTCTAAATCTCTCGGCATTTGAAACTTACGCGATCTGGGCCGTATTGGCCATAGCCCTTGTCGGACTGCTTTATGCCTTTTATCTGCGAACTCAGATCCTACGTGAGGACAAAGGCACCGCTGAAATGCAGGCGGCCTGGGACGCGATTCGGGAAGGCGCCGACGCCTACCTTAACCAGCAGTTGCGAACCATTTTGCCCTTCATCGGCGTATTGACTGTGCTATTGTTCCTGAGCGTCTATATCGTTCCCCCTTCAGCGGAAGCTGTTCACCGTTTTGAGGGCTACAGTGACAACACGATCAAAATCATTATTGGCTTAGGCCGCTCTTTAGCCTTCGTATTAGGGGCTAGTTTTTCTCTCGCCGTCGGCCAAATAGGCATGCGTATGGCCGTGCAAGGAAATGTGCGCGTGGCTGCGGCGGCGCGGCACAGTTTCAAAGATGCGCTGCGGATCGGATACCGTTCGGGCACGATTACTGGCATGCTAACCGATGGCCTGGGACTGCTTGGCGGCACTGTTATCTTCATGATCTTCGCCGGCGCATCACCGGACGTGCTTCTGGGATTTGGTTTTGGCGGCACCTTAATTGCCCTTTTCATGCGCGTAGGTGGTGGGATATTTACTAAAGCGGCTGATGTAGGTGCGGACCTGGTGGGCAAGATTGAGGAGAATCTGCCGGAGGACGATCCACGCAATGCGGCCGTCATCGCCGACCTGGTTGGCGATAATGTCGGTGACTGTGCCGGCATGGCGGCCGACATTTTTGAATCCTACGAAGTAACTATTGTGTCAGCGTTGATTCTGGGTATTGCGCTTTCCGCTATCACCCAGAACATACATTGGATTCTCTTTCCTCTTCTGGTGCGCGGGATCGGCGTACTCTCATCAATTGTCGGCACCTATCTAGTGCGCGGTGACTCAGACGAACGGGGAGACGCAATGCGGGCGATATTTAGGGGCTTTCTGATTTCCGCTTCGATATCTGTTGTCCTCTTTGGCCTGGTCGCAGTTTTCTACATGCGAGATGTTCCGGGCGGCTGGTGGCGCCCATTTCTTTCTACGACAGTTGGGGTTGTGTTGGCGATCGTCATTGATCGCCTGACGGATTATTTCACCAGCAGCCATTCCAAACCAGTCGAAGAAATTGTAGAGAGTACGAGTGGTGGGCCGGCAACCACGATTCTTTCTGGACTTGCGGAGGGGTACGAATCAAGCGTCTGGAATATCGTGGTTATTGCGTCCACCATTGGTGCGGCCGTGCTAATCTACTCTGGCATCAATGTTGATCCCTTTGTAGAGGCTGGAAGCGTGCTCAGCCGGGAAGCGGCGCAGTTTACGTTTATCCTATACGGTGTCGCGCTCACTGGCATTGGCATGCTGACTCTTACAGGCAACAATGTGGCGATGGACTCCTTCGGGCCCATCGCCGACAACGCCAACGGCATCGGCGAGATGACCGGCCTGGATGAAGAGGCCCGCCAGATCATGGCTGATCTCGACTCTGTTGGCAATACGACGAAGGCCATTACCAAAGGTATTGCCATCGGTTCGGCTGTCATAGCCGCGGTATCACTTTTCGGCGCTTTTATCACCGATGTCAGCCTGATCGACCCGGATGCTCTTTCCTCCGGCATACGGGTTTCTAGCCCCCTCGTCTTTATGGGTGTCCTACTGGGCGGCGCTCTGCCATGGCTGTTCTCGTCGCTGTCTATCAAGGCGGTCAGCCGCGCCGCCAAACAAATGGTTGACGAAGTCCGTCGCCAGTTCCGCATACCGGGCATCTTGGAAGGTACGGTCCGGCCTGATTATACACAGGCGGTGACAATTTCTACGGTCGCCGCCCAAAAAGACCTGATTCCTCTTGCGATCCTGGCCGTCTTTACCCCGCTATTGGTTGGCATCTTGCTTAATGTTGAGGCGCTTGGCGGATTTCAGGCCGGCATTATTGTTACCGGACAGCTCCTGGCTGTGTTCATGACCACGTCTGGAGGCGCCTGGGACAATGCCAAAAAAGTCATTGAAGACGAGGTGAGCGATCCGGCGAAGAACTATGGCAAAGGATCTGAAAGACACAAGGCAAGCGTTGTCGGCGATACTGTCGGTGATCCGCTAAAAGACACAGCTGGCCCGGCGCTCAATCCAATGATTAAGGTAGTTAACTTGATCAGCCTCATCATGGCCCCGGTGATCGTGCGCTACCATGGATTTAGCATTGGCTGGGTAATAGTCATTGTCTTCCTTGTCGCGCTCTTGTGGTGGGCAATCCGCCAATCAAAGCGATCAGAGCAGT
>JBJYWX010000324.1:0-2566 GCA_046259695.1 Promineifilaceae bacterium (SeqCode)
TGAGGGGCTAACTGAGTTGGGGCAGCGCCAGGCGGCGGCGCTGGCGGCCTGGCTGCCGCAGGAAGTGGCCACCTTCGATGCCATTTTCTGCAGCACAATGCAGCGCGCGCGGGAAACGGCCGCGCCGCTGGCTGCCGCCTACGATATGCCGCTTATTTGTGATGACCGGCTGCGCGAGATTGGCAACAACCGCCTCGACCACACGGCCTGGCCCAGCGATGACCTGCCGGAATACAGCGACTACTGGGGCAGCGAACGGCCGTTTTCTTCTATCACGCCGGAACGGGAACAGGGCGAGAGCCTGATGCATTTTCGCATCCGCGTCGGCAATTTCATCGAAGAGATGGTGGACAGTTATCGCGGCCGCACCATCGCGGCCGTCTGCCACGGCGGCGTGATCGAGATTGCTTTTGATCACGTATTCAACATCGGCCCCTGGCGGCGCTGCGAAGTGTGGAGCCACAACACGGGCGTGACCCATTTCGAGCTGGTCGATCACCCGCTGCGCGAAACATGGCGCCTGCACTTCCACAGCCGCATCGAACACCTGGCCGGGCTAGAGGAGCTGCACGGCCGTCGTGAGGACAGCGAGCGGGGCTAGCATGAAGCGATCGCCCCAGCCTGCTGCGCCGCCGCTGCAGCGCCCCCTCACCAGCAGCGACCGCGGGCTATCTTTTTGCCCTTGCCTTAGGGTATACTGTTGATGTCAGGGATAAGCGCCTATTTCGGCAGATTGATACGCTTATTCCTGCGCCCGATATTCGGCTTGCCGCCAGGAGAGGAAACGATGGCCCCACCAACTGAGACGTTAAGCAATGTCGATGCCGCCTGGCTGAGCATGGACATTCCCACCAACCTGATGCAGATTACCGGTGTCCTGACCTTCAAGACGCCGATCAACATCGAACACTTTCTAGCCGTCGTCGAGCACCGCTGGCTCAAGTTCGACCGTTTCCGCCAGCGCGTGGTCAGGGCGCGCGTGCCCGGTCTGAAACCACATTGGGAGAACGACCCTTATTTTGACATCACCTCGCACGTCCACCGCATCGCCCTGCCCGAACCGGCCGATCAAAAAGCGCTGCAGACGCTGACCAGCGATTTGGCCAGCACTCCGCTGGACCCTTCGAAAGCGCTCTGGCAGGTGCATCTCATTGACAACTACGGCACGGGCGGCGCGATGATTGTGCGCTTGCATCACAGCATCGCCGACGGCCTGGCCCTGGTCTTCGTCCTGCTTTCGCTGGCCGACATGACGCCCGACGCCCCCTGGCCGCGCAGTCAAGAAGCGTTAGAGGAAGAGGACGGTGCCACGTGGATTGGCGGGCCGGTGCTTTCTCTCTACAAGCAGGGCGCCTCTGCCGCCGGCGCGGCCACGCGGCTCACGACACGCGCCCTCAAGGAAAGCTGGCGCATCCTGTTCGATCCCGTGCGCGCCCTGACACGAATGCAGCAAGGCAGCGACGTCAGTTATGCCGCCAGCCGCCTGCTGCTCCTGCCGCCCGATCCGCCGACGCCCTTCAAGGGCAAGCTGGGCGTGCCCAAAGAGGCGGCTTGGTCGCTGCCCCTGCCCCTGCGCGATGTGAAAGTAATCAAGAATCTTACCAATACGACGGTCAATGATGTCCTGATCTCCGCGCTGAGCGGTGCCATTCGCCGCTATTTGCTGGATAAGGGGCATCCGGCCGAAGATTTCCGCGCCGTCGTGCCGGTCAATATGCGCAGCGAGGAAGAGATGGGCACCCTGGGCAATAAGTTTGGTCTCATCTTCGTCTCCCTGCCGGTGAGCGTCGCCGACCCGATGAAACGGCTGCGGGAGACGAGCCGGCGCATGACGGCGCTCAAGGACTCTTACGAGTCGGCCGTGGCCCTGGGCATCCTCAATGTAATGGGGCTCAGCCCGGCCGAGATCCAGAGCTTGATTTTGAGTGTCTTCGCCTCCAAGGCGACCGCGGTGCTGACCAACGTGCCTGGCCCGCCGATGCCGCTTTACCTGGCCGGCAGTGAGATCGATGACATCATGTTTTGGGTGCCGCAGTCCGGCCGTCTGGGCATTGGCATTAGCATTCTAAGCTACGCCGGTAAGGTCTATCTGGGCGTGATGACCGACGCCGGACTGGTGCCCGATCCGGACAGCATCATCGACAACTTTTACGACGAATTTGATTTGCTGAAGCAGGCGCTGCTGCAGTTGGAGCCGCCGAACTTCAGCACGGAGAAAATCGAACGGCCGCCGCGCACCGATGATCTGACCCGCGTGCTCGGCTTGGATGACGATGCGCAGGCCTTTCTTAATGAGCAAGGCATTTACAGCTACAAGCAGCTTGCCGGGACCAGCCGCGAGGCGCTGCAGGCGCTAATCGCCCAGGAGCCGGAGCGCTTCAACGGCCTCGACCCCAGCAACTGGCCGGCCCAAGCGCGCTACCTGGCGACCCTCTAGGAATAGGACACAGACAAGCGCGGAAAGACGTCGAAAAACGCGGATCCATCCTAAAATTCTGCGCGTTAAGCCGCGGAAAATCCGTGTTGATGCGCGTCCCATTCTTACTTCACATTCCAGGAAACATTG
>JBJYWX010000325.1:0-10955 GCA_046259695.1 Promineifilaceae bacterium (SeqCode)
TCGAGGCCATCCTTGGCCTGCCGCACGATCTGATCACGCCCACGCGCGAAGACGGCGATACGGGGCTAGTTTACCCAGTGATTGTCGAGGCGATCGAAAAGCTGCTGGATCGAGACAGTAGTTAGCCGGCGGCGGGAATTTCTTGCAGCACGTCGAAGCGCAGCCGGTTAGCAGGCGGCGAAAGCAGCGGCAGGCGCCGGCGCTGGATCCACAACACAGGACGGCCGTCTGAACGGCGCGCCAGCACATAGCGCCGGTCGAGCCGCAGACCCTGCACGGGCACGGCCGCCGGCTCGATAATGTGCTGCGGATCATTCGGCCCACGGTCACGCATCATCAGCAGCTCCGACAGGGGTTCAGGCGCCAGGCGGAACGTCTCTCCCGGCGCCGGCGTATAGTCGGCCAGGCGCGCCTGTATAAAACGGCGGCGAGCAACACCCGGCGCTTCATCAATAATATAGGGATGCCAGTAGTGCGGGGTGAAACTGCTGGGCTGGTAAAGATAGGTTTTGGCGCTGAACGCCGGCTTGTCGGGATTAGGCGTCGCCTTCGGCAGCGGCGGCTGCTCTATCTCCAGGTCAGCCAGCAAACGGCCGTTTGCCCGCTCCTCCACGGCCCACATCAGGTTGGCGTCCTCATCCACACCCAGGGCCACCTGCTCCAGCGCCTCACCGCTGAGCGGCGCCGCGGCCACAGGCCAGAGCACCAGGGAACCGTTCGGCCAACCGTGAATGGTAAATATGGACCAATCCTGCGGTGGGCTGAGCCTTTCCGCCCAGCGGGGATCATCCGAGCTGAATTCTTCGCCGAAAAGATCGACAACGGTCAGGTTCACGGGCGTGACCACATCGCCCATCTGCGCGTCAAGGTAGAAGGTGAACCAATCATTGCTGTGCGTCAGGACCAGATCGAGCAGCAGCAGCGTTGGGAAGTGGCTGCGATCCGGTGGGAACCCGCCAATATCCACCTGGGCGTCTTCAATGTGCCACCAGCGCGGGTGCGGCGCGCCCGGATAGGCAAAACGTGACGGCTGCTGGCTGCGCATAAACGTCTGGCCGCCCGCGGGAAGTGATTCGTGTGTCGCTTCCGCCGACCACCAGTCCACGTTGCCGCCGTCATGGCGGGGCACGCGCAGCGCCTCCGCTTCCCCGGCGACACCGAAAGCGGTTTCGTACATAAATGATGACGAATTCCAGTGATCGCCGCGAACGCTGTCCGGCACTTCGCTGAATAGTTGGGCCGGCAGGCCCAATGCCTGGCGCTGCCGGTACAGCGCCAGCCCGTCCCAGCGCCCGCCAAATGTTTCATAGGGCGGCGCCAGCTCCGGGAGCAGCAGCCCGTCCCGCGTCGTTTTGTCCAGAGCGGCCAGAAGATCCGCGGCTGCCGCGGCGACGGCCGTGCCCAGCCGGATGCGCCGGCCGGTCGTCCACCAGTCGTCCGGCTCACCCTCGATGATACTTTCCGCCGGGCTCAGCGCGCGCGGGTCGCCGTCTGGCTTGCCCGGAAACTGCCCCGGCCGCGCCGGAACAGCATCGATAGGCAGGCGCTGGTATGCCACTCGAATCATCACGGGGGAAGCGGCATTTTCACCCTGGTGCTCGCCCATCTGCCACTGCCGGCCAAGAAACCAGAGTGCATCGGCCGTTTCGGCCATGAAGCCCCGCTGCAGATCACGCTGGTGATCGCGGCGCGGCTCTAAACGGTTGTGATAATCGAAGTTAATGCTCATAGAAATTCACTCGTTTCTCAAGGTAGCGTCGGTTTAAGGGTCATACCGGTCGACTCGTGCGTAGGCAGCATCGTAAAGGGAAAGATGCCGGCATATTGGCCGACATCGGCTGGCACGGCCATGCGCGCGTGAGCCAGGGTGCGCGTCTCCTGCACGATCTGGGCCAGCGTCTTGCCGTCCAGCGCCTTCTCCTTATCGGGAGTAACGGCGATCAAGATCGCCTGCGGGGCCTGCGCCGCCGGGGCGTTAAAGCCGAAGGCCGCCGCTGTCGCGTGATTTTCATCGGGCACTGTTTCGGCCCAGGCATCGAGTTCGCCCACGGCCAACATGCGATCCGCTTTACTGGCATTCAGCACGCCTATCTGCCCATAGACGACGACCAGCTGGCTGGTGCGTTTGACGGGCTGGGTCTCGGGAAGCGGCTGCGGCTCCCAGGGGTCCTTCTGGTTTGACCAGGCAAAAAAGTGCTGCGAGCCGCCCTCCAGCTGCCAGCTCTCGAGGCGCGCCAGGTTCGGCCGTACGGTGGCGACCACTTCCAGCCAGGTCTGATCGAGATCGGCATCGAATTTCAGACGCGTAAAGCGCTTCATGTCTGGTTCGTTGGCGAGGTCGTAGCGGGGCAGCAGGGCCAGCAGATCAGTGTAGGACGACCGCCCGTAAACGGGTAGACTGCCGCCGGGAGAGGCCAGCTCGGAAATAGCGGCGGCGATCTGGTGGGCGGGCGTTTTTTCAGTGAGCTTATCCGGGGACGGCGCAGCGGAGATACGATCGTTCAAGGTCTCGAAAACGCTGGCGAACTGTTCATCCAGGGCTGCGTCGTCGACGCCGGCGGCCGCCGGCACAATGCCCCAGCGACGGGCATGGAAGAGTGCGTCCGGCTGGCGGTTTTGCAGCGCCTCAAGCATCAGCTTGGCCGCGGCATGGAGACGGCCGTATCGTGTGCGCAGCTCTTCCGCCTGCTCCTGGAGACACCCGGCAGCCAGCAAACGCGCCTGGCGCTTGATGCGGCGGAACATTGCCAGGCCGGGCGACAGGGTTTCATCCTCCAGCAGCTTTCCACCGGTGTCGCTCTCAACGAGCCGGATCAGGACGTCTTCGCTGAGAGAAAGCGTGTCGGCCGGAGTGAGTCCCAGGTGGCTGAGATTAATTTTTCCTCCGCTGGTCGTCCAGCGGCGTGTGCCGGCGGGCCACTGCCGGGCCAGGAAAGCGGCGGTGGCCGCATCGGCCAGCTCGGCCGGGCTGACGCCGGGCGCCAGGTCCGCGGGAGCCGGCGTATCGCGCAGGGCCAGGAGCACGCGCGTGCTCATACCACGTCCCTGGCGGGGCGTTAAGAGCAAATCGAGCTCCGGCGGGAGCTCCAGGCCCGCGGCGGCCTCCATTATTTCGCCCGCTTTCTCCGGACGGCCGTTGGTGACGTTATAGACGGCATTGGCGACGAGCAGGTCGGCATAGGCATTGAGCACGGTATCCAGTTCAGCGATTGCCGTCCGTGCTGTCTCGTCAAGGGCGAGTTTGGCAAAGACGGCCGTTTTGTCCGCCAGCACTTTTTGCCCGTCAACCACCCGGCGGCCGGCATGTTCGCGGCGCATCCAATAACTCTTGTCGCCGCGCAGCTGCCTGATTTTCTCCGGGTCGGCAATAATCTCTTCAATCACGCGGCCCAGGACTTCTTGCAGCGGGCTGCCGCCGCGCACCTCGCCCGATATATAGGCGGCCATCCGCACCAGGCGTGAATCGAGCTCGATCTGCCAGCGCTTGGAAGCGGGATCGCTGACCGCCTTATCGCGTAAGACGACGGCCGCGCGCAGCTGCGCTTCCGATGGTGCGTGGATGACGCCGCCGGTTGTAGGACCTGGCCGGCCTGTGTAGGGACGGTCTACCCAGCCGTAGATGCCCAGCCCGTCGGCGGCGCCTTCTGAGCGCAGGCGTCTCAGCCGCAGCGCTGCCATGCTGGTGATCCAGGGGTCGGGCCGCATCAAGGCCGCGTCCAGCGTGGCGCGGAAAATGCGTTCAACAGCTGCCAGCAAATCCGCCAGGGCCGGCGGTCCGGAGTCCAGAGCGGCTTGATAGAGCTCGAGCAGCGCCTGGATCGCCTGTATCCAGTAAACACATATATCGTACTCTGGCTTACCAACCACATCGCCCAGCGGTCCGGCGGCATCCAGCACATCCTGAAATGTCATGCGGTGTCCCTCGAAATCCGTCAACAGGAGTTCGCAAAGCAGCGTTTTATCGGCGATTAGAGGCTCGGTCAGGGCGCCTTCCTGCCCCTGCATGAGCTGAATAAGATCGGCATGGGCGAGCGCTCCTGAGTAGAACAGCAGGCGCAGCAGCAGGCTATTGGGCGGGTATGGCTGGCGGAATTCTTGAAAATTGCAGAAAGCTGAGACGCCAATGTCTCCGTTCATGCACGTGTCGCACATTGAGCGCAGCCAGTCGAAAAAGATGCTGCCTCCTTCATCGAGGACGATCGCTTCTTGCTCTGAAAGGGGCTCGTTCGGCTCTACCAGGGGCAGCTCGTTGGGCTGCGGGCCGCCATGGGTCACATAACGGCGAATGGGTTCGAATTTGACGCGGAGAAGATGACGCGCCGGCTCGCCGGTGCGCTCCTCCCATTTATCGCACAGATTATTGGGATCGGGCTGGTTCTTGCCAAAGAAGGAGCCCAGACCCGCACTCATGGCGAGCAATATCTGTAAAGGTATAAAGCTGCTGTAGTCATAGCCGCTGCTGGTAGGCACGCGCGCCAGCAGATCCAGCAGGCGTTCCGTGTTTTGCTCGACGACTGTGCCGCTGTTTTCTTCAGCCAGCCGGGCCCATACATCGCGCCAGTCGGCAAGATTCCGGACCAGGTCATCTAGTACGGTGGGATTCGATGACTGCTGCCAGTCGTCCAGGCTGCTGACCGGCAGCACGCCGTAGGCCTCAGCGCCCAGGCGAACCGGGGGCAGCGGGCCTTCCGGATTCGGGAGGCCAAAGAAGCCGAGCCGGGCGGTGAAGCCGGACCCCAAAACAACATCGGCGCCCCAGATATCGCGCAGAGTATGCCCCCACACCGCGGGCCAAATGAGGGCGGGCAGGTACGAACCCAGGGCGCTGTTTTCGGCGGCCGCTCCCGGAAGCGGGTCGAGCGCCTCCGTGCTGCCGGTGAGGGCATAGGCCAACTTTTGTACGGGCTCATCCTGGCTGGGCGTGGCCGTTAGCCGCCACCAGGTCTCGGGATCGCGGCCCAGGTCGGCGGCGGGCTCTCCGGAGATGCTGTTGGTCGGCTGCTCCATCTGCAAGAGAGAAATAACGCCGGCGTCGCGGTGATCCTGGAAGAGCGTCTGCGGACGGCCGTCGCCCAGCCCCACAGCGGCAATAAAGGCGATTGTGCGCAGTTCATCTTTGGTCGTGAAGGGCAGTTCGAGCCTGGCCGCCAACCCGGCATCCTTAATCCACCATAAATCCTCTGTAAACAGGCTCATATTATCAGCAAAGGCCAGCTTATCCTGCTTTACCGAGAGCGGTTCGGTCAGAGGCTCCAGGCGCACTTTGCCATTTTCGTCAATCCCAAGCCAGATTTCTATCTGCTCGGGCAGGCCGGAAATGCGGCTGAGGGCACTCTCGCCCGGCGCGCGCAGCACGGCCGACGCCGCGTCCCAATCGATCACATGTGGAGCGTTCCAGTCAATGTCTCCAGCCAGGGGTGGGAAGGTGCGCAGCAGCCAGGAAGCGCGCGCGGCACCCACTTCGCCGGCCAGCATCAGAAAAGCATCACGGCCGTCCGCGGATGTGAGATCGCCTTTACAGGCGCGCCAGGCGGCCTCCAGGCGGTCCAGCTCGCCGGCGCTCACAGTAGGGGCGTGGCGATCCATTGAGGCCTCGTCGGGAATGACAGCGATGTCGAGATGCCAGGGTTCTCCCGCGTTCGCGGGTGGGATAAATTTTGTCTCCAGGCGCACGGGCAGCAGTACGCCAATCTTCTCGCCGGCCATTTATAGATTCTCCTTCGCTATCATTTCGGGACCTTTAATCAGCACACGCACGGGATTGGCGAAAGCAGCGGAGGCGAAAGAACCGCCGTCGACGGCCGTACCGTACGCCTGCTGCCGGACTGCATCCGGCACAACCTCCGAGCGGTTGTAGAAGTTGAAACCCTGCGGGATCTGCTCCACGATCAGCCAATGATCGCCCAGCACCTCAGGAGCCTCGCTGAAGCCGAACAGCGCGGCATCTTTGCCAATCAGCGCCTGCACGTTGGGTTCCAGGCGCGGCTTCTGCCAGTCAGGCGGCCCTTTCCATTCATCGTCTGCCGCCTGCCGCGGCGCCAGGTAGACAAGCGTTTTGGGAAAACGGCGGAAAAGCGGCGTCTTAAACAGCAGGATGAGATTGTCGCCGCGGACCCCGGTAGTTTCATGACTGTCATCTCCCAGGGGCGTGTCGCCCCACAGATGAATGCCGTTGATATCTTCCAACGTATCCAGCTTCCCGGCATTGGGATGGGGCGGCTGGTCCGGGCGCACGCCGATAGGCTCCCAGAAGCGGCGCAGAGGTGTGCACCCGCTCTGAATAGGAATATTGCGCCAGCGCAGCTCCTGCAGCGCCTGCTGGTTGAAGCCGACCATGAAGGCATCGGTAAAGAGGTCATTGGTCGCCGCGGCGACCACCGGGTCCTTTGCGGGGTCGATTTGCTTTTCGCCCGCCTCATCCAACAGCGCCTTGCCGTTCCCGTCACGCAAATAAGCGACCAGGCGGTCGAAACCCGGCAGAATCCAATCTTCGTCAAAATCACGCAAAAACTGCCAGGCGGGCAGGTGGAAATCAAGGCAAAGCTCCGGCGGCGTAAGAGGCTGGTCGTCGAGACCTTCAATGGTTCCAAGGACGCGCCCGACGATGAACGGCCGTTCGCTGTTGGGGTCCATGGCGGTGACCAGGCGGTCGTCGAGCGCTGCCAGATCGACTTTCCGGTCAGGGCAGGAAAAGTCAGGTTCGTTGACGGTCGCTTCGCGCAGCAGATCGACAATCGAAAGCTCAGTAATCAGCTGTTCCCGCAGCTGGGCGGCGCTAAATTCATCGGGTTCCCGTCCCAAGAGCGCGTTTTCCTCGTCCCATATCTGTTGGATCGCCTCCAGGGCGCTATCCAGGTTGAAACGTTCGGTGGCCTCATCGGGGTTTCCGCCAAACTGGGCCAGGAATTCGGCAATCAATATGTCCAGATCAGGGAAGTCGAGAAAGTCGACATGGGGCAAACCATCCGCCGGCGGCTTAGGCCCGGCAAACTGCAGGCAGTCATTGAGCACCTTCAGCCACTCAGCCGGCTGCATCGCGCCTTCGGCCGCCTGCCGTCCAATGGGACCGCGCGGACGCAGCAGGCGGCGCGCGGCGGATGAGAATAGGGCGGGAGGCAGCGGCCGGTCACTCGCCGTGACGTGTTCTAAAAGCGTCGCGCCCTGCTTGGTGGCCATGCGCGGCATTGCCAGGCCCAGGATCATGACACGCTCCTCGAGCGGGGCCGGAGCCAGGCGCGCATCCCACAGGCGGCGCGAAGCATCAAGACCCAACACAAGACTTCGTAAACGCTGCGCGGCAACGGCCAGCGAACCGGCTTGCTTGAGGGCCGCGCCGGCGATTTTCTCCTGCCATTCGATAGCCGCCCAGGCGCCCAGACCGGCTGTCCCCCGCAGGCGGGGGTCGCTGTTCAGCTCAACGGCCCACTGCGGCTGCGGGCTGTCGGCCGCGATCCAGGGCTCTCCGTAGACCGGCAGCTTGACCACGGGACGCCCTTTCTGATCAACCGGCCGTCCGGCAGCGTCGCGGGGCAGGTCGCCGCCCTCCAGCAGTTCCTGAAAATGGCCTTTGATATCGTCCGGTTCCGTGGGAATCGGTTCGCGCCGTGGATCGGGCCCGTTCTTGGGAACGGTTTTGATCACCGCGCCGGCGATCGTCATCGGCGGCTTAACTTCGTCCGCGGACGCCATCTGGTAGGCCAGCGGCGCGTAGCCCAACCCGGGCGGCGGCGGTTCCGGAGCCAGGCGGTTCGCAAGTTCGACAAAGCCTAACTTTTCGATGGTTTGGAACGACCACCAGCTGTGGATGGGAACGGTTACAGTTTGAGTACCGGGTGTCCACTGCAGGTCGCCGTTATCTTTATAGACCGGCACCAACAGCGCCCGCCAGACTGCCTTCTCCGCGCTCAGGTCGCGCGGTGAAAGCAGGCGCGTTACCTCGATGTCGTGCTCATCGCGCTGCACGTGCGCCCAACGCGCCGCGTGCCTTAAATCGTGCGTGGCTAATACTGTCCCGCGTAGTTCCGCTCGCCGGCCGGGCAGGATGCTGATTTCCTCGCTCGTGCCTACGATGAGCGCCAGCCAGGGCTTTAAGGCAGTCGGCCCATCTTTGCGCAGCGTGTAGCGCCAGGGCACGTCGGTGTCGCTGAATTCGACATAGGCACAGTGACTGGCATCGACATCCGTCGCCCCGGGAAGCGGGTAGTGGCGGCCTATGGCGCCCGGCAGCAGCCGCAGCACATCCCGCGGGCCAAGAAATTCGAAAGAAATCGGCTCTTCGTGTTTGTCGTTCTGGCTGCTGGCGGTGAGCTTCAGGGTTCCCTTCAGCCGCCCGTCAACAACAGACTCCGCCTTATCGGCTGCCGCGCTGCGCGCATAGCTGTAGAATTTTAATGGTTCAGGCATCAGATTCCACTCCCATCGACCACGTCGCCGGCCAGAAATGCGGGCCTGCCCACTGCGCGCGCCGCGGACTGGGCCGCGCTCTGGGTCGTAAATGTATTCGCGCCGCTGTGCCATTCCTCGGCTTTCAGCGTGACGCGCGGCTTCAAATTAGCCACCACTGCCGGGGCGGTGCGCGCGCCGGCTTTCAGCAAGACAAATTTAGACAGGGCAAAGAACAGCCCGGATTTTGGCTCCGGATTCGGACGGTAGATATCGTCATAAGCAGCTGGATGCGCCGTTTCACCTGCGTAAAACAGACCCTGGTCCAGGCGCACGCCGGCGGGTTGTTCCTCGTAGCAGCCGGTCATATTCAATTTCTGCGCATCGGAAAGGGCGATGTACTGCGCCAGGTTGAAGCCTTCCTGCGGCGGATTCTTTTGGTCCTCCTGCCAGATGCTCTCAACGGTAACAACGGCCGTCTGCGCGGTCTCCAGGGGGATATTTTGTACCTGTTCGAGGCGCATGCCCAGCGGCAGGCGGCGTTGGGACCAGACCAGGCTGCCCAACGGGGAAAGCCGCGGAATGTCGTTCGACGGCTGGTCGCGCAGGGCCACGGACGGGTCGGCACCATTTTCGGCGCGCAGATTGTGCGCGGCCTTCATTTCGAGCGCCAATTCATCCACCACGCTGTGGATACGCGCTTCTTGTCGCGGCGCGGGGTCGCCAAAAACAAAGGTGTCGCGCCAGGATATATCGGGCAGGAAAAATGGCGTTTCGTAGGTGATCTCGGCGCGAATGACGACCGGGCCCGGCCCGCTGATCTGGCCGCTGCACCTCACGCCGTGCAGTGTTTTCCCGAGCAGTTGGACGCGGAAGCCGGCCGAGAAATCCGCTTCGAAATAGAAGGGTGAGAACTGCAGCATCGCGTCGAGCTGGATATGGCCCTGCGCGCCGAAGGCGCCGGCGTCGATGCCCGCCTCGAGCAGGATGCCAAATTGAAACGTATTGGAGGTGACGGCCAGATAGCCTTCCGCGCGCAGCGACATGGGCAAGGACACCGGCAGGTCCAACACGAACCCGACGCGCTGGATATCGGCCGGGAGCTGCGCCGGGGCGGGATTGAATCCGGGAAAGAAGCCGCCGATAGTCAGTACGACGTAAGGATCGCGCCCGAAGCGCCAGCGAAAGATGGCTTCGCCCGTGATGCGGAAGATGCCCATGATATGCGAGTCGACGATGACGGCATGGAAGCCGATCAGTTCGTTGGCCAGGTCGATCTCACCGTGGAGATCGAGCTGCAGGCGGAAGACCGGTGGGATGGCCGAGCGGATCGAGCCCAGAATGTCAATGCGCGAAGGACCGGGGAGCTGCATGAAGACCCCGATATCGGCCGTGAACAGGTCGCCTACGCCGATCTTCAGCCACGAAAGCTGCAGCGTTGGTCCGAAGACCTGGGCGCCGCGGCGCGCGCGAAAAACCGCACCCAGCGTCGCGAGCACGCTGGTCGCGTCGCGGATCGGGTCATCACCGAACAGGGCATGCGTCAGCGCCCCGCTGCGAAACTGTCCTTCCAGGGCGCCGGTATCAACACCGCGATTGATGCCGATCAGGCCGCCTATGCCGCTGATTGCGAAGCCAAAGCCCAGCTGTAGACCAGGCGTGAAGCGTGCGGAAAGGAGCGAGAATAGAGAAAAGGTGCCGGAACTTTCTTCCAGGATGGCCAGTGTCGTCACGCTCGCTATGGTCAGCTTGAGACCAAAACGGCCGCTCAGCCGCTGGTTTGGCGTACTCTGATAATCGAGGCTGCCGCTGCCGCCGGCCGGGCCGGCACCAAAAGCGAGGGTAATTCCTGTGGGTGGAAGACGGCCGAGCAGTTCGGGTGGACCGGGCGGCAGCGTGGGCGGGCGCGGCAGGTAGACGGCGGGCATGGTAATACCCGCTTCGGCCAGGCCAATTGAAAGCGCCTGTCCCGCTTCATCGAGCGCGCCGTTCAGGAGACGGTCGACCAGCTCGTCCATGCCGGGCAGGGCGCGCAGCGGTTTGGGAATTACTTCCTTGATGGTAGTGACGACGATCTGGTGATATTCGGCTGCCAGGCCCTGCCACGTTTGCAGATCAACCTGCGGATCTTGAACATTTTGCGCCAGGGCACGCAGTTCGTTCTCCAGGGCGCGCAGCCTGATCGCCAACGCGCGTAGTTGGACCGTTTCGGCGCTATCTAACAGGCCGGCCAGGCTGCCGGTCAGCAGACCTAATTCATCGCTCATCTTGGGCGCTCCTGTTCTTGCAAAAAGGCACCGTTATTAAGAGAAAACTTGGCGATGCGTGGGAAATCGATCGCCGGGGTCGAGCCGCAAAGACGCGCCCGAACCCCACAATGCAAACTGCATTTAGACTGAAAGATAGTATAATCTTTTTATAGAGCGTGTCAATAGGGGAAAAATGAAGCTGCATAAGCCTTCCCATTGTGTTTTGGCGAAATGATATTATAATACTCATTAAGCCTTCTCTGTCTTCGTTGCCGGAGCCTTTATCAACTTGACGGTCAAATATGGCATATCGTTTGCCAGGGC
>JBJYWX010000326.1:0-3947 GCA_046259695.1 Promineifilaceae bacterium (SeqCode)
GCAGGAAATAACAATAAATTATTTATTGCTACCAACTCAACGATAGCATATTTGTCATCAAGAAATATTCAAGAACGAGCAAGGCGGTGTCAAGGATTTGTCAAGATGGCCCATTATCATGATCCGCAGGGCGAAGTCCTCCTCTTGCCTGCCGGCGCTTAAGGGGCGTGGGCGATTAGCTCTCTTCTATGGTGAGTACGCCGATCCGCACACGGCCGTCCGCGGACGGGCTATCAAGAAAGGCCGCCGGGCGCACGCCGCTGTCCGGGTCATAGAATCCCAGCCACACGTCATACTCCCCGGGCGCTATGTCCGGGGCGGTGAACAGTTCGCGGTCGTCGATAATCACTTCTCCCGCGCGCCAGCTGCTTGTTGGCCGGACGCCGCCGGCCGGCGTGCCGTCTTGTTGGGCGACGATCGCCCCCGTTTCATCCGTCACGTGCACAAATACGGAATACGCATCCTGAATAGGCGCGATGCCCTGCCACACGAGCTGCAAGTGGGCAACCTCACCCGGCGCAAGCGGCAAGCTGAGCCCGCTAACGCCGGCAAGCGCTGCGAAAGGCGGATTGCCAAAGGTGGCGCCTATCTGCGCGTCAACCGCCGGGGGCTCACTAAGCAGCGGCCAGAGAGAAACTTCCAGCAGCTGGTCAAGCAGCAGCGGCCGTCCAATCACCCTGCCATCCGCGGCACTGACCAGGGCCGCTTCAACCAGCTGCGCCCCCGCCTCGGCCGCCGCCGGCACAGTAATCGTTCCTTGTGCCCGCAGAACATCCCCTTTTTGCCAGGCCTGGGACGGGTAGCTCGTAGGGGTAGGTTCCTGCATACTCTCGGCGATCGCCTCGCCTTGTTCGTTCAGCAAGCGCAGGCGAAGTTTAAGATCTTCTTCCGCTGTTGTGCGCACCTGCCACAACAGATCGACCGGTATGACATGTCCCGGCTTAACCGCGGAGTCTGTTAGCCGGTAACCAAGCAGCTCGACAGGCCCCAACCGGCCGTTTTGCACGGTGTACCCTTGGGATGCTGCCTCAGCGTCCTTCGCCGCCGCGATCACCTGCACCGATCCGACTGTCATCGCCGGGCTGCCATCGTCCGCCGGCAGGACCGATCCATTGTGCAGCAGGCGCAGCTCGACCGTATAATGCCCGGGCGGCAGGCCCGCGGGAATGGATGTTTGCTGGTCAAAGCGTACAATGACCCCCTCCGGCCATGCCGCGGCGGGAAACTTGTCTCCCAGGGCGCTTTCAGTTTGATGCCACTGCCGGCCGTTCTCATCAAACAGCCTGAGCGATAACTCGACCCCGGCCAGCTCATTCTCCGCCGGGGTTGCCTGCCGGGACCAATACCAGGTTATCCACCAGGGCATGCCGGCCTTTGCCTCGCCGGGGATCTCGACGCCGTGCAGCTGCCAGGTATCACCGAACGTTGCCGCCAGCTGCTCATCCTCCGGCACCTCCGCGTCCAGCGGATCGGGATCGTACCCATCCAGATGTACTTTGAGCCACATGCGCGGATACGTTTTATCATAGATCGCCAGCCAGTTCTCTTCCGCCCAGGCCGGCAAGACGTCCACGGGAAATCCTGTACGCGGCGTCGGATCTCTCAAGAACCATATTCGTTGTGCCGCTTCGCCCGCCTGGGCCAGCCGCTCCAACGCCGTACCGGCATCCGCCTCGCCATATAAGGGGATTGCACTCCATGGCGCGTCTCCTTCGTAATAAACGTCAAACACAAAGCCGATAAGGGTATCATGCAAGATCACGCGGTCGCCCGGTTTGGCAACCGCGTTGAGGAACTGCGCCGCCGCTCGTACATCATCGCGCAGCAGACGGGGGGACGTGAATTGTGTTTGCAGCCAAAGTAGCTGGATGATCAGCACAAGGAGCGCCAGCACGATGCGCGTCGCTTGCAGGAGCGCCTGCCAGCCGGGAAAGGGGCGAATTCGCCCTGCCGTGTTTCCCGCAATCCCCGTCGCCACGAGCAGCAAGAACGGCGGTAGGCCGATCAGCAGGTGGCGCACGCCGTTATATAAAGGGTTGATCAAGGACAACAGCAGCAGTAATCCCAGGGGAATAATCTGGTAACCGGCGATAATCAAGGTGGCCTTAGGTCGCCAGCTTAAGCCGATTGCCAGGCCCGCCAGGAACAGGATGATCGCCGGCAGAAGCATCGTCCAGGGGAATGTCAGGGAAGGCGAAACGCCGACGCCGAAAGCGCTGGCCGCGTGATGGATCACAGTCCCTAGAGGGACGGGAAAGAAATCAAACTGTTGTCCCTGACGGAAGCGATCTAAAGCGAGCAAGGTCGCCGGCCCGACCAGCAGGAATACCAGCCCAAGCCCACCCAACAGGCGCGACCGGCCTAATCGGCGATACCCCTGGTAGCGCTGAAAAAATACCACCGTCAGGACCAGCAGGCCAAAGGCAAAAATCAGAAAACCAAAGTAGTGGGTGTAGATGCCCAGCAGGCTGGCCGCGCCCCATAAAGCCAACCAGCGCCAATTGCCCTTATCCTCACTTGCTAAAGCAAAGCGCACGAGTCCGTAAACGGCGAACAGGTTCAAGGTTACGAGCAGGCCGTAGTTGCGTAAGACCTGCGACTGCCACACGTCAAAGGGCGAGATGGCCATCAGCAGCGCCGCGGTCAGGCCGACCTTTTCATCGTAGGCGGTTGTTCCCAGGACAAACATCAATGGAACGGCTAACCAGGAGGCAAGCGCGCCGGCGAGGCGCAGTGAGCTGACGCTTTCCCCGCCGAACCGGCGCCACAGATTGAGCAGAAGAAAATAGAGGGGCGGGTTTGTGTCACGGGTCACGGTGCCGTCGATCGTGATTGTGTTTTGCAGGATTTCAGCGGGCGGCAGGCCGGCACGATAATAACTCAAGCCCTCATCCGACCACATCGATTGGCGGTCCAGGTCGTAAATACGCGCGGCAAAACCGATCAACAAGATCAGGAGCAGGGCAATTTGAATCTGGAATAAATGCCGGGCAGGCTGGCGCATCATGGCTCTATGCGTAGCCTCCCCAGGTTCTGCTCCTCGCCGGGGCGTTCCAATGAATTGAGATCATAGAAACCGCTAAACAAATCGTACTCGCCGGGCGGGATGTCCTCCGTGATTTCAATCGCCCGGCTGTCACGCACGATCTCGCCTACCGGCCACCAGGAAGTCGGGTACCAGCCATCCAGCGGAGGTCCATCGGATTGGGCCACTAACTCGCCGCTGCCGGCCTCTCGCAGATGTAAATACACCTGGTAATCTGTTGCCAAGTCAGACTTCGCCGCCCATTCAAAGGTGACCTCAATCGCCTCGCCCTGCCGCAAAACCGGCCCATTGAAAGTGTAATTCAGCAGCTGCAGCGCACCATCATTGGGAAAATCGGTCACGATGGTCGCCGCGTCGCCGGGATCGAAAACGCGAAGCGGCGCGATGAAGGTACTTTCCACCTCCTCGCCCTGAGAATCAATCACCTTCAGGCGGCGATCCGTGTCCTCATCTAGGACGTGTATTTCCACCCGGTAAACCAGTGTCTTGGCCCAGGGGGCTTTCAGGCGAACATGCATCGGATCGCAAATGACGCCGCCCGGCTTCCACTGCGTGGTCGGTAACAAGCCCTGGCCGGGAAAGGATCGCCGCTGCCCAACCAGTATGTCATCTGGGCCGGTAATTTGTAAGAGAACTGTATAATCATCCTCTGCCTGGGCCAGGATGCGCCAGCAGACGTCGACGATAAAGATGGATTGGTTTTCTGTCGACGTCGTGTTGGGTGTAACGCTGATCAGTTCGACAATCGGTTCTTCGATCCTGTCGCCAAAGCGCCAGCCGACCGGCACCGGTAGATCGGCGATTTCTTCCTCGCTGAGATAATCTGGCGTATAGGCCGGCCCGATAATGACAAAGGGCGTCAAAATGCCCAGCAGCATCACAAAGCTGACCGGCAGCAGGG
>JBJYWX010000327.1:0-6474 GCA_046259695.1 Promineifilaceae bacterium (SeqCode)
TCATCAGGTCGCGGGCTTGGCCTGCGCTTGGCCTTACCGCCGGTCGGGAATTTCGCCCTGCCCCGAAGGTGCTAATTCAATTGTTCAAGCTCATTTGCATTATACAATAGCCCCATTCCAAGTCAATAATGCTATAGCGCTGCTCAAATGAGATTGGGTGGCCGGATCGGTGCTGATCCGGCCCCCATGAACGCCTTTTGCATGATCGGCGCCGTTTACTTCTGCCTTTACCCGGTGACTTCTTTGCCATTGTCGGGCATGGTATCCATAATCTCTTGCCCACCACTCGGCTTTAGTCCGGCCAGATTGCCAATCGCTTCCAACAAATCGAAACCGGTTAGAGCTTCAACCGTGGCAGGTACCTGGGCCACGATATCCGCGACATCCTGCGACACTTTCGCTGCCCCAGTGCCGGAACCATTTTGGCCATTGCTGATGACCACGATCCGGTCCGTTTTCGACAGCGGTTGGGCGACAGCCGACGCGACCGCGGGCAGTTGCTCCAGCAGCTGCTGCAAGATGGCCGCCTCAGTGAACTCTTTCCAGGCTTCCGCCTTCTGGCGCGAGGCCTCCGCCTCAGCCAGGCCCTTCTGCCGGATGATATCCGCCTCGGCCATACCACGCGCCCGCGCCGCATCCGCTTCCGCTTCGCCGCGCAAGCGAATCGCCTCTGCCTCGCCGGCGGCCTCAGTCTGCAGCTGCTGCTGGCGCGCTTCGGCCAGAATCTGAATGCGATAGCGCTCGGCTTCGGCCGGCTTGCGTACAGTGGCGTCAAGCTCCTGCTCCATGCGCAGCGCCTCTTGCTGCTGCACTTCGATCTGCTTCTGCTTGTTCACTATCTCTACTTGGACCGCCTCAGCGCGTACGGTCTGGTTTGTGATATTCTCCTGCAGTGTATAAGCGAGATCGGACTCCGCTTTTTTGCGGTTTGACTCCGCCTGGTAAGCGGCCTGCTCCACTTCAAAGTCCTTACGGCTTTCAGCGACCTTCGTCTCCGCAACAAACGTAGCTGACTCCCCTTCCTGGCGCGCGCGTGCGCTCTCAATCGTTGCGTCGCGTTCAGCCTCAGCCTCACCGATGGCGGCGTCGCGTTTTACCTGAGCAATGCGCGGGCGACCCAAGGCTTCAAGGTATCCTTCTCCATCACTGATGTCTTTGATGACGAAAGATACAATCTCCAGACCCATACTGGCCATATCCTCGCCGGAGACTTCCTGAACTTTTTGCGCGAATGCTTCGCGATCGCGATAGAGTTGTTCTACAGTCAACGTGCCCAAAATAGCCCGTAAATGCCCGGCCAGCGTTTCATGAGCTATATGGCGGATCTCCTCGCGAGACTTGGAGAGGAATTGGATGGCGGCCGTGCGAATAGAGCTCTCATCACTGCCGATCTTGACCTGCGCCACACCATCCACCGTGACCGGAACACCTTGGCTGCTGGGCACATCAGGCGTGGTCACGTCAATGGTCATGATTTCCAGTGACAATGTATCCACCCGCTCCAGCACGGGCCAGATAAACGAACGCCCGCCGGTGACGATTCGAAAGTTGCTTTTCATTTCGCCTGCTTCCGGATCGCGACGCCCTTCGCCCCGTCCGGAAATGACCAGCACTTCATTGGGCCCTACCTTCCAGACGCGGCTGGCATAGGCAATGGCCAGGGCAACGAAGATGGCCACAAGAATAAGGATGCCAATAGCAATGGGTAACATGATCTCAAACCTCCCTGACGCGCGAGCTGCGCACGGCGTCATAATGGTCCAATAAGAAGATTGTTGACTACCGCCTTCGACCTCAGCTTCTTTAGCGGACGTCTATTCTTGTTTCAATTTCGAGGCGTCTTTGAGCTGCGACCACGCGTGCGCCCCAGCGAGGCGCACAATCGCCATACGGCCGCTAATATTCTCGATTGTAATGACCTGACCCTTGGCGATTTGCTTACCCGAAGCTGAGCGCGCAGCCAGCGTCAGGCGCCCGCTTTGCGTATCCAAGGCAATCGTGCCCAGTCCGTCCGCGGGAATGGTAATGATCACTTCCGCCTCCCGCCCCGTGGCCACATCAGCGAGGCTGAAATGACTCGACTTGCTGGGTGAAAGGACATAGAGGAACAACGCCTGGGCTAGAACCCCAAGGAAAAGGCCAGAAATGGTTGCCAGTAGCAGGCTGAGCGCCGCAGGCATCGCGAGCGCGTTGAGCGTAACCAGACCCGTCAGGCCAAAGGCGGCGCCAAACATGGCCAGGGCAAAAGGGCTGATGCTCAAGAAATCGAGGTCACCGTCGGCGTCGACATCCATATCGACGTCTAGATCGAGCGCATCGCCCACGCCCGCGCCAAAGAGCGCCAGCATGGCATAGACGAAGCTAAGCACCAGGGATGCCAGGAAGAATAGCGTCAGAGCGCCACCGGAAAAGAAATCTTGCAGCATGGTTCACTCCACTTACAGGAGTCGCTGCCCACGACAAAACCAGCGATCTCCCGTGATCATGGCAGCGCAGAACAGAACGATCTATCGTGAGCCGCCGCACTTATGGTACAGAAGGGTAGCCCAGGAACGGGTCATCATCAGGAATGGCAGCACCAACCGCAACAGCACTTGTTTGGGTCAGTTATGCATTTCCTGAAACTCTGTTTTCACATCGTAGTAACGTGTTGAAACGTTGTGTGGTGCTTTCCAGCAGACCGACCAACGGGACCAAATAAGCTCGAAAATCGGCCCACCGTCATCGAAATGAGGGGGGCAAATAACTTGTCCTAAAGCGTATAAGAATAGTATTAGATAAACGTAAACAGAATGCCAGCGCTGCTTACGGGTCACTCAAATAATGCACTAAAAAATCGCCAGGCGAAAGTTTGCTGCCGGGGCCGCTCTACAGCATGGGTGAGAGCCGTTGCTCTTTGACTTAATCGGGGTAACAATGAGTATAGTTTGGGCATGAACGGTCATTCGATTCTTTGTTCATGCCGGGAGTTCTGATTCTGTGAGCCTGCAGCGTGTACGTGCCGTCCGAATCCCGCCAGGTACCGGTGGCGTATTGATCGTTTTCTTACTCGTCTTCCTTGCCGCATGTAGCGACGCGTCTGCCTCAGCCACGGCAACGCCCGTCTCTTGGGGCATGGCGCGCGACGAGGCGAGCACCCTCTTTGAGCTCGTGTCGCAGGAATCTGAAGCCCGTTTTTTTATCGGCGAGATCTTGCGTGGGGAGCCAACGACCGTCGTCGGCAAGACCAACCAGGTGCATGGCGAGATAGCCTTCGACCCGGCCAATCCTGCTTCGACCGCCATTGGCCCGATCCAGGTAGATACGCGTACCCTGCTGACCGACAATGACTTTCGTAACCGCGCGATTGCCACACGTATTTTGCTGAGCCAGGTATATCAATACATCACTTTTGTTCCCACGGGGATCAGCGGCCTGCCGGACACCGTGACACCCGGTGAGACGGCGACCTTCGAGATCACCGGTGACCTCACTATCGTTGAATCAACCCAACCTGTTGTTTTTGATGTCGAAGCCGCGGTTGTATCTGATTCGCGTATTGAAGGCAGCGCCTCGACCACTATCCAACGTTCCGACTTTGACCTCTTTATTCCCAGCGCCACCGGCGTCGCCGGTGTGGAAGAGACAGTTGTCCTGGAAATCGATTTTGTCGCTACCGCGGTTGACTGAAGGCGCTGTGGGCTGCTCGGCAAATGCTGTGATAGAGTTACTGTTGGTCACGAGAACAGGCCGCCGCTCCTACGGGGCCGGCGGGCAGGGAGTAGTAACAGCGAATTATGATATTTGATGAAGCCCAGGATGTTGATTATGAGCAGATACTGACCCGCCGCTTTGAACTTGTCACATTCAGGCCAGGGCAGCGCGAAGCGATCCAGGCCCTATTAACCAGGCAGCGGGTTATATGTATTCAACCCACCGGCTATGGCAAGTCGTTAATTTACCAGTTTAGTTCGCTGCTCGTGGACGGTCTGACGCTGGTTATCTCGCCCTTGCTAGCGCTGATGCGCGACCAGATCGGTCAGTTAAACGAACGTTTCCAGATTCCCGCGGCCAGCATCAATTCCGATCAAAGCGATGAAGAGAACGCGGCGGCTGTGCGCGCCGCCAGCCTTGAACAGATCCGTATCCTGTTCATTGCCCCGGAGAAACTGGACAATATCGAGATATTCACCTTCTTGTCCAAGCTGAATGTAGGCCTCGTAGTCGTTGACGAAGCGCACTGTATTTCTACGTGGGGCCATGACTTTCGGCCCGCCTACCGGCAGATCGTGCAGGCGGTCAGGACCTTTGAGGCGGCCAATCCCGATTTGCGCGTCTTGGGACTGACGGCGACGGCCAACGGCCGCGTAGAAACTGATATTTCCGCCCAGCTGCGCGGCCCCGATGGCACCCTTCCACTTGTTCTGCGCATGCCCATGGACCGGCCCAACATCCGCCTTTCCATTGCCCAGGTCTCGGGCATGGCCGAAAAATTGGCGCTGCTGGCGGACATGCTGCCGCGGCTGGAAGGCAGCGGCATTCTCTATTGCGCAACGCGTGAAAACACGGAGATTGTGGCCGAGTACCTTAGCCAGCAGGGAAACGACGTCGTGCCCTATCATGCCGGTTATGATCCCGACCGCAAGCGCGCCTTGCAGGCAGCATTTATGGCTGGTAACCATAAGGCGATTGCGGCCACGAATGCCCTAGGAATGGGCATCGACAAAGCGGATGTTCGCTTCATCATCCATGTGGATGTGCCGGGCTCGATTACAGCCTACTACCAGGAAGTCGGCCGTGCCGGGCGCGATGGGCTGCCTGCCCAAGGCATTTTGCTCTTTGATAGCCAGGACCGGCGTATTCAAGAGCATTTTATCCGCTCCGCACAGCCGGGGCCGCCCGACTTCGCCGCCGTGCTGGAACAGATACGCCCCGACGAAACCGGCGGATCGCCTTCTGCTCAGCAGTTGCGCGCCCGTAGCGGGCTCCATCCAACGATGGTCACCGTTATCCTGGCCGAGCTGCAGGAACAAGGATTTGTAAAGAAAGAACTGCAGCAAAGGCGACAGGTCTATGTCCGGACCAAGCAGGGTGGCGCGCCTGATCTGACGCGCTACGAGCGCCAGTTCGCCGTGCGCAGCGCGGAACTGGCCGCCATGTTGGCCTATGGAGAGGGCCAATCCGGCTGTCTGATGCAGACACTGCGTCATGCCTTGGGTGACCAATCGGCCGTGCCCTGCGGCCACTGCACGTACTGTCTGGGTGAGGCGGCACAAAACTCTAGCGTTGATGCGCTCGATGCTGCGGCATATCTCGCGCAGCGCCAGGTCCCCATCCGCGCCAGCAAACGGCCGCCAATGGAATCCGGCTTCTCGCTGCTCGACGGCCAGATGCGCCAACCGCTCTTCATACAGTTCATGCGCCGGCGCGCGCAGGCGGAGCCGCTCGACCCGCAGCTGCTCAATCTGTTGCAGAAGTTATTGAGTAAACTGAATAAACGGTACGCTTTTCGCCTCGTGGTGCCGGTTCCCTCACGCACGTGGCAGCAGCGCGAAAGCACCGCGGCCTTCGTGGCGAGCCAGTTAGGCGCCACAGCCGCTCCTGAATTACTCACTTGGCGCGCTGTACCGGACAACCGGCAGGGAGAACTACTGAATAACGACCAACGCCGCGACAATGTGAACGGCCGCATGCGCATCGCCTCACCGGCGCCGCTCTTAACGCCCAAACCGCAGGAAGCGCTGCTGCTCCTGGATGATTACATCGGCTCGGGCGCGACCATGAAGGAGGCCGTCCGCACCTTATCGGCAGCAGGCAGCGGTCAGGCGGCGATTGTGCCGCTGACCATTGCCCATGTGCGCTGGCGTTTGGGCGCGCGTGGTATGATCTAGACCAGGCATGCTCCAGGAGTTGTATAGATGAAAAAAATTGTGATTACAGGAAGCACACGCGGCATTGGGCGCGCCATGGCCGGGGCCTTCCTGGCCCAGGGATGCCGGGTCATTATCAACGGCCGCACGGCCGAGCGCGTTGAACAGACCTGTGTCGACCTGGCGATGCCCTACGGATCCGAGAATTTATATGGCTACCCGGCGACCGTATCCAGGTTGGCGGATATGGAAGGGTTGTGGGCCTACGCGCTGGACAACTTGGGTGGCGTCGATATCTGGATTAATAATGCCGGACTGGGACACGACAGCGAATCGATATGGGAAATACCGGCCGAACAGATAAGGCAGGTTATTGAAGTGAACGTTCTGGGATTGATCTACGGCTCCCAGGTAGCCATGCGTGGCATGATCGCCCAGGGATATGGCCAGATCTATAACATGGAAGGTTTCGGCGCCGACGGCCGTACACGCGAAGGCCTCAGCATTTATGGAACTTCCAAAGCGGCCGTGAATTATTTCTCAAAGGCCCTGCTCGAAGAAGCGCGGGAAACCGGTATCCTGGTGGGCACGCTGGCGCCGGGTATGGTCATGACCGACCTCGTCC
>JBJYWX010000328.1:0-7386 GCA_046259695.1 Promineifilaceae bacterium (SeqCode)
ACACGGGCCAGGTCCTCATCGTAGGAGACGCTGACCGCCAGGTCGACGCGGCGAATCGGGTATTTCGTCAACGTGGTAAGCTCCGACTTGATCAACAGTTCGTTGGGCAGGCGCACAAAGGTGTTGTCAAACTTGCGCAGCTTCACGGACAGGACATCGATCTCCAGCACTTCCCCGGCAGTCTGGCCGACCTGGATCACGTCACCCACGGCAAACGGCCTTTCGGCAATCAGGAACAGGCCGCTGATAAAGTTGGACATCGAGGTTTGCGCGGCGAAAGCCAGGGCCACGGTGACAATGCCCGCCGTTCCCAGCAGCAGACCCAGATCGAACCCAAGCTGGACCATGGCCGTCAAAACGAACAGCACCACGATGGCATAGAAACTGAAGCGCTCCAGAAGCAGGCGAGAGTGCCTATCCAGCGCACCACTGGTCATCTTGGCCAGGAACCTGCTGACGGCCTTGCCAATAACGAAGCCGGCCACAACGAGCAGCAGCGCCCGGAGAACGTCTAATAGCTGTTGTGTCTGAAAGAACGCCTGTACTGCCTCCAGTAACGTATCCATAGTCATCTCCATCACAAGGCCCGCACCATGCTCTGCGGCAGGTCAGTTACTCAAGAAATCCCGGCACCTTTATCGAGCTAAAAGCGCGAATAAGCGTATTACTCTGCGATGATTTGCGCGGCGCCGCGATCTGTTTCGGCGCCGCGCCCTGAATCACATCAGGCAGGGGGTTAATGGTAAATTCCGTCAGCGAAGAGCCCCTTATTTGCCGCATAGTCACGCTTTCCGTGTAAGCCGCGTTATCGGGCATTTGAAAAAGAGAGAGGTAAGGCACTGGCAGATTCAGGCGCTCCACGAGCAGGGGGGCATCTGCATCATTGTAGATATGCACCTGTGTAATCGCCCGGTAGGCGAAATCGGTCAAATCTTCCAGGTGCAGCCGGCCGAGGGTTGGGCTGGCATAGCAAAGTTCACCTTCGCGCGTCGACGGTCCAAACCAGGTATCCGATGACCGCACGATGGACGTCTCGAACAAGGTCTGCCTGGGCGAGCCGCCGGCCAGCGTAAACCACAAGGGCGAGCTCACGTAAATCACCGCCTTCTGCCCGGCTGGCACGGTGAAAGGAATAAAGGGGCGCGAGACGACCGGCCGGTCAGCCAGCGCCGGCACCGCTTCCAGGTAGGACGGCTCGCTCTCAAAGACGAAGCGTGAGAGCGAGCCGTTTTCCAGCGTGGCCACCGCTTCGCCTTCCTTGGACCAACGCCATTCCGGGTCTTCCACCCGATCCGGCAGGTACTGCTGCGCCACCAACCACTCCCCCGGCAGGTGCTTCACCGCCACGCGCAAAGGCCCTATATCCCACTGCGCCGTTTCATTCAGCGCCAGCGAGAAGCTGCCCCACCACTGCTCTCTCATTTTCGCCATTAACCCTATCTTCTCTCCCTTACCGCTTCGTATTCTACTGCAACTGCTCAGAGGTATCGACCCCGGCCAAGGCTTTTCCCAAGCCTGCTGCCGGCAACTGGAGGGGCGGCGCAGGCCGGTATGGCCCTTGCCTGGCGAAATCCCCCTTGTTCGGCCTTGCGTCGACCTTGTTGTTTACGTCGCGCACGGCTGGAGGGAGGGCGCCCTGTCAGGCGCTTTGGCGCGACCGGCTTGAGTCCACTGCGCGGGACAGCAGCCGGTAATACAGCAGAAACAGGGAGATGCCTCCTGTAACCAGGTAGAGCCCACGCATCGCCGCCGCGCCGCTGTCCGTACCGGCCATCAGGCCATGCGTCAGGGCTAATAGAAAGGCCACATAGGAGGTGTAATGCAGGGCGCGCCAACTTTTCTGGCCGATCTGTTTGCGCACATAGAAGCTAGCTGTCAGAACGATGAAGCTGTAGAAAGCAATGGTACCCAACCCTGTCCAGAATGGTTTGTAGGAACTGGTAAACGGGATCAGCAGCTGCTGCATATCAAAACTTATATAGGAATCACCCAATAGAACTAGGGCATGCATGGCGGCAAAGAGTATACCGAGCAGGGGTAAGAACTCGTGCAGCGAGAAAGCCAGGCCGGGGCTTATGATCCCTTTCAGGAGTTTACTGCTCATGATGATGCCCCAGCAGGTAGCCAACCAGAGTAAGAGGTAGGAAACAATGCCGCCAGCGCGAGCCAGGAACCAGTATGCCTGGCTGCCCTCTGCAAAGGGCAAACTCATAGCTTGCGCCTGATCTCTCAGCAAGGTACGCCAAAGCAGAGCCGTATCTCCTTTAACAACCTGGCGGGCCAGGTCGTTGATGTTTAACGCACCTGAGCCGGCCTGGTTTCCTGCGCTAAGTACGGCCGCAATCACAAACAAGGACAGTCCCAGCGCGGCGCCTGCCAGGAGAATAACAAGACGATAACTGCCTGCGGGTTGGTTTTTAGGTGATAACATGGCTTGGTAACTCCTTCTGGTTCAAAGTGATGTAGTAACATGCTGCCGGGTCGGGCCGCGGCCGTCCTGCGGCAGTTAGCTGCCTTTGCTCTTATTGCCGCCACCGCCTCCGCCCCCGCTGTTAGAGGCCACCTGGGCAGGGGGCGGTGGCGGCGGTGGAGGTGGAACGTACTCCGGCAGGGTAGGAAGCGGCGCCAACGTCGGCAGCGCCGCTACGCTGGGCATAGCGGCCAGCCCGCCGGACATAGTTGTCTCTGAGTCCGTTTGTCCGGCCAGCATCGGGAGCTCTTGTTCCATCAGCGTGACCGCCAGTGTGGGCAGCGGCTCAATAGCCAGGCGCGGCTTCTGATTCAAGGGTGGGATAGCCGGCCAGGGTGTGGACGTTGGCCGGACGCTTGTAGGCGCCGCTGTTGGCGCTTCGCTGAGGGCCGATTCGCCGGCCGCAGCGGTGCGCTCCTGGTTAGCCACGATATTCCAGCCGGCAACGACGCCCAACAGGCTCAGCGCGCTCAAGGTTACTTTGCCACTAGAGGAGAGTTTGCTGCTTCTTTTTCGTTTGCTCATTTGCGCTTTCCTTTCCAGGCTGTATCAGCCTGCGGTTGCATAGATGGTGCTTGGCGGCCGGTAACCGGCAGGGTCCAGCCGCATCAAGAAACGATCCGCGGTATTGGTCAGGTAAACCTCCCGCGCCTCGGAAAAAAGAATCCCTTCTACCTCGGGCAAGGAGTCAAGAAAAGCCAGGCCCTCTTGTATGCCCAGTATCAGCGCCGTCTTGGCATAGATTTCAGCCGTGAATGCCCGTCCGGCAACGACCGATACCGAGACAGCATCCGTCTGCGCCGGGCGGCCGGTTCGCGGATCTATCAGGTGGTGCTGCACAAAGCCATCTTTCATCCACCGGCGCCTGGCCGTGGTCGAAGTAGCCACGGCATGGTGATCGACTACCAGGGTCGCGTAAGTAAGGGCATCGTCAAATGGCAGGGCGAGGTGCACGTCCCACCCTTTTTCCAGGCCGTTCGTGCCATACGCGTAAAGATCTCCTCCCGCATTCAAGAGGAAATGCCCCTCTTGGCAAAGCGCGTCGGCGACGCGATCCACCGTCCATCCCTTTCCCATCCCGCCTAGATCGATGCGCAAACCGGGCGGGCGCCAGATGAGCTGGCTAAAGGGATCAAGGCAAAAAAGGCCGTAAGTTTCGCCGCATACAAGGGTGCTTGATGGGGCTGCAGCACCAGCATCCATGCCATTATCCTTGGTCAACGGCCGTGGATCAGTTATGGCGCTGAAGGTCCGGTCATAACCGGCTTCTTCCAGGTAATCCAGGATCGTGGGATCATAGATGCCGGCCGTCTGCTGGGCCGCCCACAATGCTGCCTGGACCGCGGCGAAGAAGTCTGTACTGGCTTGGAACGCGTCCGCGCCGCTGGCGTTAAAGCGTGATAATTCGCTGTCCGGCCGGAAGCGGGATAAAAGCTGCTCAAAGTAGCGGAATGATTCTTCAACCAGCCGCAGCTGCGCCTGCGGCTCACGCGCCGCCAGGGAGAGGTGAACATCCGTATTCATGGCCCGGAAACTGCGACGGCACCACTGCCAGGCGGCCGGCTCAGTCATCGTCATGCTCTTCATGTTCGCCATGGTCCTCATGCTCACCGTGGTCCTCATGTTCGCCTTCATGGCTGTTTTGCGAATCGGAAGAACCCCCGTTGTTAGACATGGCGGCCCCTTCCTGGGCGGCAATTTGCTCGTAGGCTTGCTGCAGCTGCGCGTAAACCGACTCAATTTCCAATCGCATCTGCGAATCCTGGTAACTGAGGTTGCCCTGCAAGCCTGCCATCTCCTCCTCGAAGGCGGCATCGGAGGCGGCGATCTCGTCCTGAATTTCCCCGGACCTGTTTTGCAGCGCGTCAACGCGTGCCGAAGCCTCCTCCAACTGCTGGTTGAGTTCTGCAAGCCGCGCTTCCAGGGCGGCAAACTGGCTCTCATAGCCGGCGTCTAGCGCCTCAATTGCCTGTTCACGCTGCTGGAGCTGGTCTTGCAGGGCAGCCTCTCGCGCGGCCAGGGCCGCTTCAAACGCCTGAAGCGGCTGGTCGTCCACGGCAACCTCGGGCGCAGCAGGCGGCGGATCCTCTAACGGATCAGATGCCCGTGCTTCACTAAAGAAAGTAAGCAATAGAAAGGTTGAAACGATCAACCCGGTCAGAATACCGGCGCCGGCCAAAGCTGTTTTTCTACTCATGGTATCACCTCGCTTATTGCCCCAGGCGGGCTAGGGCTTCGCTCAATTTGCTGTTTCCCTCGTCCAGTTGGGTCTGTAACTGTTGGATGTTGATCTGGTACTGGGTGTAAGCCTGCTGGCGCTGGCTTTCGTAATTCGCTGTGCGATCCGCTTGCGCCACAAGCAGTTGATCTATCTGTTCCTTTAAGGCTGTCTCCTGATCTTGCAGTTGGGCTAACTGCCCCTCACCGGTAAGCAGCAGTCCATTAAGCTCTTCAACGCGCGCTTCATAGTCAGCCTGGCGGTCAGCTAGGCCGGCGTCCAGGTCGACAATCTGCGCCTGCAGCAGCGTTTCCCTGGCCGCATAAGCGGCCTGTATGGCTGCAGCATCTGCGACCGGCGCGCTTTCTTGGACCGGCGTCGCCACTTCTTCAGCGGATACTGAAGGCCCGGCATCGGCCAGCAGCGCATAATTGGCTAACCCGATAGTCAGAATGATTGCGACCGTGATCACGGTCGCTAGAATGGCACCTAGATATTTCATAGCTTGCTCTCCGTTTCTTATGCCTTTCGATGACCGGCCGTGCGCCGGCGTCAATGAGTAAGTGACCGCTTTGGCCAAAAAGTAACGGGCCAATTTCCTCCACTGTGCCCATTCCGAGCTTAAAACGGGACCACCCGTTACTTTTTGGGCTCATTCGTCACTCTATAAGCAAAGACAGATAACGCTCCTTTGCCCCCAAATAGGTGCCTTGCCGCGGCCGGGCAAAATAGGGGCGCAATGGACAACGGAGTCATTAGTGGCGTAACATTTCATTGTGGAAGAGGAAATCAAGCTGCTCAGGCGAGCTCAAGCGCTGGATGAAGAGGCTCTGGCAGAGATACATAGCAGGTACTATCAGCGTATCTATCGCTATTTTTCATTTCGCATTGCCGATCCTTTGACGGCCGAAGATTTGGCCAGCGAGGTCTTTATCCGCTTCCTCAAGGCGATTCGTGACAAACACGCGCCGCCAAACACGATCCAGGGCTGGCTCTTTGGCGCGGCACGAAATGTTACGAAGGAGTACTATCGCCGCAGTGGGAAGATGGAAGTGATTGCGATCGCCGAACACGTCCCTTCGGGGGAACATTCACCGGAGCAAAAGGTCGGCAAAAAGCTGGAAGTTCAGGCCCTGATCGCGGCGATGGGACAGTTGACCGAAGATCAAAAGCACGTCCTGGCGCTGCGCTTCGGATATGGCCTGCCAATTCGTGAGGTAGCCGAGGCGCTTAATCGCAGCGAGGCGGCGGTCAAGATGCTGCAGGCGCGGGCTATCATGGCCCTGACGAAACAGATGGATCCGCAACTATGAATCGGCAATTTGAAGAAACACTTATAGAAGCCCTTGACCTGCTCGAGCAGGGCACGCCGGTCGTGACCATTTTGTCCCGTTACCCGGACATGGCCAACGAGCTACGGCCGTATCTTTCAACCGCCATCGAACTGGACCGGCTTGCCTTGCCCGCCTCAACGGCCGCCGAAGAGGCCTCAAGAAAGGAATTCCTGCAGTATGCGTCCACCTTGCGGGACAATCCCGGCCGGCCCACCGGCGCCTGGCTGCGGCGGGTGCTGGCCTCCGGCCTCGTACTCGTGCTCCTGATTGCTGCCTGCGGAACCATGATCGCCACCCTTGCGACCGGCGCCCTGCCGGGCGACACTCTCTACGGCTCGAAGCTGTTTCTGGAAAAGGCAAGGCTTGACTATTCCGCGGACCCCGACAACGCGACTACCCTGCTCGAAAACTTCCGCCAGGAACGTGTAGATGAAGTCAACAGCCTGCTCGCTCTCGGCCGGGCAGAAAAGGTCGTCTTTATCGGCACGGCCGAACAGGTAACAGTCGACCGATGGATCGTGGAAGGCATACCCGTCGCCATCACCCCCTTAACCACCATCCAGGACGATGTCGAGATCGGGTTCGTAGTCCAGGTGACGGGAACGACTTCGGCCGACGGGGTGCTGGCAGATAACATCGAGGTTTACGGCGGGCGGCAGACCGGCCCCGATCAGGTGGAACCGGCGCCGGCTGTCGAACCGTCGCCTGCACCTGCGCCAACCCGCGAGGCTTCCCCCACGCCTGAACCAACGCGTACGCTGCTGCCTGGTGACACGTCCCCCACCACGACTGTGCCTCCTAGTCCCACTTCGCAGCCCGTACCGGAGGACGATCTTTCTGAGCAAGAAAGCGTCGATCAGGGCAGCGGCGAGGATGGCGCCGCGGAAGACGGCGGGCAGGTCGAGAGCGACTCCGGCGATGGGGGCAGCGGTGGCGAACACGATGACCAGAGCAGTGTAGATGACGCCGAAAGTCTGGGCGATAATGAAAGCGCTCCACAGCAGGAAGATAAAAGCGAAGACAGTTCCGATGATGGGCAGCAGGATGGCGGTTCCGGCGGCGAAGACCAGAGTCACGGTGAGGATAGCGAATCCTGATCCCTTTCTCTTGGCGGCCATTCAACCCGGCCGGACCATCACGGCTGACAACTGCCGCCTGGCCAATAGCCAGTTAGCCGAAAGCCGGTTGCTAGTGGGCAGTCGGAAAGTTGGGCAGTTGGGCAGTTGGGCAGTAGTGATTTGTCATTCCGAACGAAGTGAGGAATCCCTTGAGCCTTACACCCAATGAGGGTTCGAAACGAGCAAGGCTTTAGCAGCCTACCCGGCCTAGATTAGACGGGAATAGCCTGTTATCATCTTAAGGGA
>JBJYWX010000329.1:0-4491 GCA_046259695.1 Promineifilaceae bacterium (SeqCode)
TTGGTGGTCATCGAGCCGTTAACGATGCTGATCTGCGTACCACTGCTGCTGCTCAGAATTTCAAAATCGTCCAGCGCCGGCAGCGTGGGCCGCGTGGCATCACCCGCGCTTGTATCGACCGTTACGGTTAATATCAGCCCCTCGTCTGTGCTCAGGAAGTTGCGATCCACTTCGGCCGTCACCGGCGACTGCCCCAAAGCAGGCAGTGCCAGCACAGCCACGGCCAGTAAAGCAACCACGATTGGAAGTAAACGTTTTTTGTTCATAAGTCTGTTCAATAAATAATAATTAATTATTAATTGTTAATTACCAATCCTGTACGGGCGGCGCCCAGGGCACGGCGAAAATCTGGCCCAGCTTCTCTTGCAGCGTCTGCCCATCGCGGGCGATTGCCGCCAGAAGTTGCTCCGCCTGTTCGGCTGTCATTCGCTGGCCCGGCTGCGGCATCTGGTTTAGCTGTCCGGGTTGTTCCTCCTGGGGCTGGCCGTCTTGTGGCTGCCCCTGCCCCGCTTGATCCTGCGCCTGGTCTTCTGACTGTTGGTCGCCTTCCTGTCCCTCTTGCTGTTGTTCTTGCGATTCCTGACTTTGCTCGCCCTGGTCAGATTCCTGTCCTTGTTGATCCTGCTGTTGCTGCTGCTCGTCCTGGCCTTCTTGCTGTTGCTGCTGCTCGTCCTGGCCTTCACCTTCCTGTTGGTCGGCGTTCTGATCCTGCTGCTGTTCTTCCTCGCTCTGGCCGTCTTCGGATTGGTCTTGCTGATCCTGCTGGTCCTGCTGCTCTTGCTGTTGCTCCTCTTCATTCTGCTGCTGCTGTTGCTGCTGCAGCGCCAATTCCAGGTTGTATTTGGCATCCTGGTCGTTGGGATTGAGCAGCAGCGCCTGGGTATAGGCGTCGATGGCTGCCTGTAAATCCTGCTGGCTGTAGGAAGTATTGCCCAGGTTATAGTAACCGGCCTGCGCCAATGAGTCGGCATTGGCATAGCTCAGCGCCAGCTGCATCTGCTCCAGCGCCGCGTCATAGGCTCCCTGGCGATACAGGGCGTTGGCGGCGTTGTAGTAGGGCTCGGCCAGTTCCGGTTCGTCGATTTGCGCCGACTGGTAAGCGACGAGTGCATCCTGGAAGGCCTGCTGCGTAAATGCCTCATTGCCTTCATTATTCAGGCGCTCCGCCTTGGACGGCCCGCAGGCCGTCACCAGCAAGATTAGGCCGATCAATAAGGAGAGAAGGTAGGGTAATCTCTGTTTATTCTTCATCATTGTACCAGCTCAGTTTCTACAATTCTCACAGCCCAGGCTTACTGCCTACTGCCGCTGCTTGCTGTTCAGCGGCCGTTCGCGCCAGCACACGCGGGCGCGATACGGTCACGCGCGCCTCTTCGCGGCTGCCCGCTTTGCGATCGGGAATGAACTCAGCCAGGATGAGCGCGGCGAGAGCCACGGCCAGGAACATCTGGAAACGTTCGATGTAGGTCGTTTCGAAGCGGCTTTGCAGTTGGGCGCGCTGTAAGTTGTCAATTTCTTGCAGCAAGCTATCCAATTCACTACCGTCAGCCGTGGCGCGGTAGTACTTGCCGCCGCCGGTTTGCGCGACTGCTTGCAGCGTGTTCTCGTCCAGTTTAGAAAGCACCACGTCGCCGTTCGCATCACGCTTGTAATCGATCACCTCGCCGTACTCATTCGTCACCGGCACCGGTTCTCCTTCCGGGGTGCCGAAGCCAATGGTGTAAATCAATACGCCGGCATCGGCTGCTTCTTGCGCCGCGGCCAGCGGGTCGGTCTCGCGATCCTCGCCGTCGGTCATAACAACCAGCACCTTCTGGTTCTCCAGCGTCTCGTCAAAAGCGCCCGTTGCCGTGCGAATCGCTTCGCCGATCACTGTGCCCGGCCGCGAAATAACCTGCGGCCCGGCGCTGTCAAGGTAGTTAAGCGCGGTCAGGTAGTCAGTCGTCATGGGCACCTGTACGAAGCTGGCGCCGGAAAAAAGCGTTAGTCCAATCTCATCACCGCCTAACCGTTCGGTCAGATCGGCGATTTCCAGCTTGGCCCGTTCGAGACGCGTGGGCTTAATATCTTCAGCTAGCATGCTCTGCGAGACGTCCAGCGCCACCATCACCTGCAGGCCTTCCTGTTCGATTTCGCGCACCTCGCTGCCCCACTGCGGGCGAGCCAGGGCGATCACCAGCAGCGCCAGGGCGAGCAGGCGCAGAAAAGTACGCCAGCGCCGCCCGCGCCAGTTCGTATCCGCGCTCAGGCGGGCAATAAGCTCGTCATTCCCCAGGGCATTAATGGCCAGGCGCTGCTTGCGCCTTGCCCACCAAAAGAACAGGGCCGCGATGGGCAGCAGTATGAGTCCTACGATGAGAAACTGCGGTGTTGCGAATTGCATTTTTCTAGTCCAAAACCTTAGTCCATAGTCTGCAAGTCAATCCATTGCTCATTGACTAGCAGCTAATGGCTAGTGATCAGGGTACTCTCCGGAACAAGGTATTGCGCAGGAACGCTTCCAACAACAGGATCGCCAGCGCCGGCAGCAGGAGCCAGATCATCAGCTCTTTGTGTTGGTTATAGACCTGCACTTCGATCTGCGATTGTTCCAATTGACTGATTTCTTCGTAAATAGCGCGCAGCCCTTCCGTATCGGTGGCGCGGAAGTAACGGCCGCCGGTGGTCTCCGCCACTTGCTGCAGTGTTGCTTCGTCGAGCACACTTTCCTGGTAGGCGATCGTCGTGCCGCCCAACAGTCCGGGCACCGGTACCGGTACTTCGCCCGGCCTTCCGGCACCGATGGTATAGATCTTGATGCCCAGCGCCTTGGCCGCTTCAGCCGCTGTCAGCGGGTCGATCTGGCCCGAATTGTTGACGCCATCGGTGAGCAAAATCACGACTTTGCTTTCGGTCTCGCTGTTGGTCAGCATATTGGCCGCGTTGGCGATGCCCAGGCCGATTGCCGTGCCGTCGTCCAGCCCCAGGTCACTGGCCAGTTCCACCTGGTCCAGTGAACGCCGCACCATGTTGTGATCCAGAGTGAGCGGGCTCTGGCTGAACGCCTCATTGGAAAAGATAACGAGCCCGACACGGTCATAAGGCCGCTCGTCGATGAACTCGCTTATTACCTGTTTTGAAGCCTGGAGACGGTTCTGCGGTTCAAAATCGAGCGAGGCCATGCTGCCCGAGATGTCCAGGGCCAGGGCGATGTCTACGCCTTCGCCCGTGATCGTTTCCCGCCCCTGTACAAACTGCGGGCGAGCCAGGCCGATAACCATGAGGGTGATTGCCAGCACGCGTAGTACGGTCGTCACTGGCCGCCAGGTGGCGCGCCAGGAGCCGGGTAGGCCGCGCATCATGCCCGTCGCTGGGTGGTGCATCGTCGCCGGCTTCGCGCCGCGGCGCGCTAGCAAATGGTAAGCGGCCAGCAAAGCCGGCACCAGCAGAGCCAGCGCTAACACCCAGGGGTTCGCGAATTGAAAATTGTTCATACGCTCACCTCAATCTGTTGCTTGTGGCCGTTATCAGTAAAGGTAGACGCGTTGACCGGCGCCTGGCCTGAGCCGCTGCCATTGTCCCCATCCTCAATCGTCCGCGGCAGCGTCGACTCAACGATCATGCGTCCCTGCGCAACCAGTTCATATGCCTCCGCCTCGCTGGGCGCGATGTCGGCGAATTTGACCAGGTCGCTCTCTTGCAGAAAAGTCAATACGCGGCGCTGCGTGCCGCGGTCCATTGTTGTTGTTTGCAGTTCACGCGCGATCTCACCCGTTGTCCGTTCGGTCATTGGCCGGCCGTAGATGCGCTCCAAATACAGGCGCACCGTGTCGGATACCAGGCTGTAATGTTCTTTGAAGCGGGTCTGTTCGGGCAGGCCAAGCCCGGCGATACGCGTGAGCTCATCAAGCGCCACCTCATGCGGCAGGCGGTTATCGATCGCCGCCCGCGCCAGGGCTGCCTGGTGGCGCCGCCAGGCTAAATAGCCGCCGGCGGCGAGAGCCAGCAGCAAACCGCCGGCCAACCAGGGCAGTATGTTAAACAAGGGCAGATCAGCCTGCGGCTTGATGTCGCGCAGGTCGCTGTCCCCTTCGACCAGGACTGAGTTAATAGTGACGGCCGTTGGTGGCGCAGTCACTTCGATGAGCCGCCCCGCGCCGTCAGTGACGGTAACCGGCAGCGGGGGCGTATTGAACTGGCCGGGCATAAAGAGCCGGCCGTCATAGACAATGATCGTTGTCTCAGTGCCGTCTGCGTTATCGGCCGTCGTCGGTGGCGACTCGCTGCGAATCAGGAAATCGCCCCACTGCTCGCCCAGCTCGGGGGCGATAACATGGTAGCCTGCCGGATGGGTGACAACCAGGGTCAGTTCCAGCGGATCGCCTACGGTAGCCTCCGTTTCGGGTCCTAATATGGTCGCCGTTACTTCGTCCCCTTCGAGAGCCTGTGCGCTAACCGTCCCACCCATAAGCGGGCCAACAAGTAAGGCCGTGAGCAGGGCAGCAAGCAGGC
>JBJYWX010000330.1:0-4134 GCA_046259695.1 Promineifilaceae bacterium (SeqCode)
AGGCCCTGTTTGCGCAAGGCCTCAGGGATGCCTCACTGCGTTCGGCATGACAAGGCGGCGTGCGGCATGACAAAGGGGCAGTGCGTATGTGGGCAGTACCGTTTACTGTCCACTGCCTACTGCTTTGCTGCTTAATTCTTACTGCTCACTCGTCTTTCTGCCACGGATAATGGCGCTTAATCTTGATCGCCGGCAGTTCGTTGATCGCCTCTTTGTCGACTTTCAGGTAAACCTCGCCTTCTTCTACGCGGTCGATGAGATCGAGGCCAAGGGTTATCTCGCGCTTGCCCCACAGGTGCCCTTTTTGCAGCACGAGGTGGGTGATGCGACCATCTTCGGGGTTGATGCAGAATTCGCCCACGGCGCCGATATGGCCGTCGGTAGCCTGCACCGGATCGCCGCGATGGATGGCCAACTCGCCCGGCGGCAGCTGCTCTTCGGGCACATACAGCGGCTCGATGGGATAGGCGGTGACGTAGGGCGACGCCCACTCCGCGCCGGAGTAGGCCGCATAATCCGGATCGCCGCTTATATAGCTGACCTTATTGAACATGGGCAGCTCGGCTAATTCGGCCGTGGTACAGCTCAGATGAATGCTCTTGTGATCCGCCTCCTGCACGAGTTCGAGCGGCACCACGCGGTCGTCGTAATGGTGCATGGTTACCACCAGATGGGTCACGGCTTTCTTGATCGGGTCGATGACAAACGCCGTGGAACTGCCGGCTTCGCCATCGGTGCAGTATACTTTCGCATTAAGAGGGAGTTCTTCGGACATCGCTGGATTCCTTTGCCAAAACGGCCGCTAAGATGGCTTGCGGCCGGCCGGATCACCCGCAGGCCACAGCACATATAATACGAGGATTTTCTGAGCGAGGCCACTCCCCGGGCAGTAAAGAAGGCGCCCAGCGCCGCTAATTTTCATTTTCGCGTGGAAGTGAGCCTGCACGCTCGTAGTTCACGACCAAGACGCCATTTGGCGTGACGTCGCCTTCCGTTACTTTGAACGCCGCCGGGATCGTGCCGCCGGCAAACAAGCGTTTGCCAGCACCCAATGTTAACGGGTATATCATCAGCCAGAAGCTATCGACCAGATCATGTTTGATAAGTGTCTGGAGCAGATCACCACTTCCCCAAACCTGCAAATCCGGGCCGTGCTGCTGTTTGATTTCGGCTACTTTTCCGGCAATATCTCCGCTCAGGATTACGGATGGCTGCCATGCGAGAGAAGTCCTGGTATTGGAAGCGACGTACTTCGTGGCCGTATTGACGCCCGGCCATACGTCGGCATGCTTCGGCCAGTATGGCGCCCATATGTCATAGGTCTTGCGCCCTAACAATAAGTCAAACGGCTTATTCATCTGTTTCCTCAAGGCCGTACCAAGAACAGGATCGGCAAAGGGCGCTATCCACCCGCCATGGACGAAGCCGCCGCTGGGGTCTTCGTCCGGCCCGCCGGGAGATTGAATAACACCATCAAGGGAAATATGTTCAAGGACCGTTATGTTCCTCATAAGGGAATTCCTCCAGCGCACAGACTATCTTATCGCATATGGCGCAAGCCAGCGATACGCTCAAATAAGACCTGGCAGACTGCTGGTCACGATATTTGGCCAAGCTGTTTTATTTGATATATGATACGAGTAATGAGCGGCGGCCGTTCCCACAAGAAGCGCTACTTCCTGCGCCATAACCGTGCCAAGCGGGCCGCCAGTCACCTTTCTAAGATGGTTAAGGAGAAATAATGAGCGATCAGAGACCGGCCGGACGGCCGCGTAAGGCGGAAACGTGCGAACACATGGCGACAGCCAACCCGGACGTTGAACCAAGAACGCCGCGAGGCTGCGAGGAATGCCTGGAGATGGGAGACAGTTGGGTGCACCTGCGCCTCTGCCTCATCTGCGGCCATGTCGGCTGCTGCAACAATTCCAAGAACAAGCATGCCAGCAAACATTTTGCAGAAACAGGGCACGCTATCATCCGCTCCTTCGAGCCAGGAGAAAGCTGGATGTGGTGCTATGAGGATGAGCTCTTTATTGTGCCCAGCAAAGAGTAGCGTTTGACGGGAAACAAGAGGTGGTGGGATGGTACGACGGTGCGAGGGCGCGGGGGAGCGCAGGGGACGGCTGCCAAATAATCTATTGATCGATGATCAAATGGGAGTTTATGGACTGCGGCTGGCGCGCCTGGGCCTGCTTGGCCTGCTGCTTCTCTTCGCGGCGGGCTGCCGGTTTTTTCCGTCCAGCGGCGCGGAGCCGGAACGGGCCGCCGCGCCTAACCAGACCCCGACGGTAATCGCCGCGGCCGAGGCGACGGCCGCGCCCACCGCCGAGCCGGCCGCCACCGCGACCGCCCTGCCCGCCTCGCCCACGCCGCCGCCCACGTCAACGGACGTGCCTACCGCCGTTCCCACGGACACGCCATCTCCCACCCTGCCGCCTACGGCGACGGCGACCCCGCCGCCCACTGAAACGCCGCCACCTACGGTAACGCCTTTACCGACGGAGACGCCCACGCCGGAGCCACCGCCGCTGCCGGCCTGGCTCACCTATCTGAACCAATTTCGCAGCATCGCCGGCCTGCCGCCGGTGCTTGATTGGGAACCTTATACGATAGGCAGCGAACGCCACAGCTATTATATGGTGGCGCGTGACGCGGCCATCGCCCACAGCGAGGATCGGAATGACCCGCTTTATAGCGCCGAGGGCGACCAGGCGGCGCGCAACGGCAATATTTTCGCCACCAGCCAGAGCGATGCCAACTATGTCTGGAGCCTCAACTTCTGGGCGTCGGCCCCGTTTCACCTGATCGGTATGCTGGATCCGAATCTGAACCTGGTGGGCTACGGCGATGATGTGGACAACGGGGGTGATGTGGTGATGGCCGCCGTGCTGGATATCGGCTCCGACAAAGGCACGGACAGCGGCGTCACCTATCCCATCATGTTCCCCGGGCCGGAAAGCAGCACCTGGATCGTGCGTCACAGCATGTACGAGTGGCCGGACCCGGTGGCGAGCTGTCCCGGCTATTCACGGCCGACCGGCGCGCCCATCGTCGTTTTCCTGGGCGATGGCCGCGGCAAGCCGTCTGTCAGCAACCACCGTCTGGCCATGGGCGACACGCCCCTGGAAAGCTGCCTTTTTGACGAGACGAACTATTCGAACCCTGACCCCTACGCGGAAAAGGTGGGGCGGACGATCCTCGGCCTCAACGACGCCGTAGTAATCATCCCGCGCTATCCGCTGGCCGTGGACGAGACCTATACCGTCCAGCTGAATGCCAACGGCGCGTCGAACACCTGGCGTTTTCACACCATCAGACGGCCGAGTGACACTGTAAATTGATCTTTGCTGATTGGTAAATAATCAACGGTAAATGATTAGTTGTTAACTGCCGCTTTCGCGCCCTACCGCGTCGACTTCTGCACCAGGTCTTCGTACTGCGGATGGCGTTCTATATAGGAGCGCACGAACGGGCATTGGGGGATAACGGTGAGATTATTTTCGCGGGCGTAGTCGAGGGCGACGCGCGCCATCTCGCCGGCGATGCCCTGCCCTTTTAACGAGAAAGGCACCACGGTGTGGGTAAAGATGATCGTCTCCGGGCCGAGCATGATATAGGTAATCTTGGCCAACTGCTCGCCGATAACTACCTCGAAACGTTTCTGGGATTCATTCAACGTTACTTCAAATTGCGGGATGCTTTCGCTCATCTTCTGTTCTCCTGTCTTTTACTAACGTCTACCAGCCGCCAACACCGAGACGGCGGCGGCCCTAAGCTTGCGCGCCAAATCGTTTCGCGGCGCGGGCGCGGGCTTTGGCAGCTTCCTCGTCGCGGTCGCGTGCAGGCGCGCCGGTGATCAGGTCGTCCAACAGACGCTGCGTGGCGCGGGCGATTTCGGCCACGGCCGTTTCGAAGGCGGCTTCATTTGCTCTGGACGGCTTGCTAAAACCGCTGACCTTACGCACGTACTGGCGCGCGGCATCTTCAATCTCACTGGCCGTCGCCGGCGGCGCAAAATTGAACAGGGGCTTGATGTTTCGGCACATAAGATTTCTCCAGGTAAGCTGCGGGCCACAACTTTAGCCGGGATATGGTCCAGGAGCAAGGGAATACCAGATAACAGTTAACAGTTAA
>JBJYWX010000331.1:0-5903 GCA_046259695.1 Promineifilaceae bacterium (SeqCode)
CGCCGGCGGCCAACGGCGAGACAGCCGGCCATGTTGCGCCGCTTGCCCTACCTATTGCGCCTCCGGCCGAGTTGATTATCGCGGATTTACGGCCGAAGATTATCGAGCATATGGGCATTTGCCGTGTCCTCTTGCTCAACAAAGGCCATGCCGGCACACGCGTGACGGTTGCCGCCGGTGATCCGTTAGGCCGCTTGCGCGTAGATGCACCAACAAAGCAGGTCGCTATTGAAGCCGGGCAGAAGGGCGTTGTCGATTTCTATCTGGAAGGGAAACGGCCGCTTCTGGGGCGTCGCCAAACGCTGCCGGTGATTATGCGTATCAGTTCTGAGAATCAAGAATGGGACGATCTTCAGGGTGGCGTCAAGGTGCGGCCGATCATTTCAATTTGGATTCCTATTGCCCTTATCTTACTTATGATCATCGCTACCCTGATCATGCATATCCTGCTCAATGACTTGCTGCCTGGAATACCTTCGGCACTGTCGGAAACGATCGTCCGTTATCTTCAGGGTCTGTAATCTAATCCCCACCCGGTCTGGCCAATAGTTGAATATTTGCGTTAGCGGGCATATGATTCCTGCCTACATTAGCATTGGAAATGGGAGAATTGGACAATGACAATCCATACGGGAGCAGTGAACGAAGATCTACGCGTCAATATTGGGCAGCTTGATATGCCGCCGCGTCTTTTGCTGGGCCCCGGACCGTCCAATGCCCATCCGCGTGTCTTGCAGGCGATTGCTATGCGACAGGTTGGTCATCTTGATCCGGCGTTCATTGCTGTAATGGATGATGTACAGGATTTGCTGCGTTACGTCTGGCAAACGGTTGCGGGTTTTACGCTGGCAATCAGCGGCACGGGTAGCGCCGCGATGGAAGCCAGCATTGCCAATATCATTGAGCCGGGTGATGTTATGCTTGTCGGCGTTATTGGCTATTTTGGCGAGCGTATGGCGGAAATGGCCAGACGATACGGCGCCGAGGTACACGTGATTGAAAAACCATGGGGCGAAGCGTTCACGGCGGCCGAATTATATAGCGCTGTTGAGCAGATTCGTCCGGCCGTCCTGGGCCTCGTACAGGGTGAAACATCTACAGGCGTACTGCAGCCGCTGGATGGTGTGGGCGATCTATGTCGCGAGTTTGACTGCCTGCTCTTGGTCGATGCGGTCACCAGCCTGGCTACCGCGCCGCTGCTGTTCGATGACTGGGATATTGATGTGGCCTATAGCTGTTCGCAAAAAGGACTTAGCTGTCCGCCCGGCCTGGGCCCTGTGGCCTTTGGCCCGCGAGCGATGAATAAAATTCAAGCGCGCAAGACCACCGTCCGCAGCTGGTATTTTGATACCACTCTCCTTGCCACTTATTGGGAGGGGAATGCACGCCGGTACCATCACACGGCGCCGATCAACATGAATTATGCCTTGCGTGAAGGGCTGCGCCTGGTTGCGGAGGAAGGATTGGAAGATCGTTGGGCACGCCATCAAGAAATCGCTGAGTTTTTTTGGGATGGTCTCTCCGATCTGGGACTCTCCTGTCATGCGCCGCGCGAGTTGCGTCTGCCTGCCCTGACTACGGTGCGCGTGCCCGACGGGGTCGATGCCGGCGCCGTGGCACGCGAATTACTTCTCGATTACAACATCGAAGTCGCCGGGGGTTTTGGCCAGCTGGCGGGCAAAGTGTGGCGCGTGGGCTTGATGGGTTTCAACAGCCGGCGCGAGAATGCCATGCTGCTTTTGGATGCCCTGGGCCGTGTTTTGGATCGCTGACGGTTCGCGGCGATACAGACGTCAGCTATCCTCATCCTCCGTGCTGTCGAAGGCGCCCCGGGGCATGATTGTATCCGCGTTGCTGGCGACAATTTCAGCCTGCAAGCGGCCGTGCGAGAGTTCTTGCAGCGCTTCCTGAAAATCGTCCAGTTCTTCGACCACGAACTGCGCTGTAACGGTCACGTCGGCAGCAAAATCTTCATCCAGTACACGGCCGTAATGGCTCTCAATCAGTAGTTTAACCTGCTCGAAGAGGGGATAGGGCACGGCCATCATCACCGTGTGCGTTGCTACCTTCTCAGCCAGCGGCAGCTCAGCCAGGACCGTCTTTACGGCGTCACCGTAAGCACGCACCAGCCCGCCAGTGCCCAGCTTTGTACCGCCGAAGTAGCGCGTCACAACCACGACAATATCGCCTAGGTTACTGCCCTGCAGAACAGCCAGCATCGGCCTCCCGGCCGTCCCGGATGGTTCGCCGTCGTCATTGCAGTGCGCCGTGACAGCCGGGCCGTGACCGACCAGAAAGGCTGGCACATTGTGCGTGGCGTCGCTGAATTCTTCTTTGATACGATTGATGAACGCTTTCGCTTCGTCAACAGTGAACGCTGGCGCAGCGGTCGCGATGAAGCGCGAATTAGAGACGCGGATCTCGATACGTGTCTCCGCTGCCGGGATGGTATAGCGTCGTGCCATTGGTCCAGTCCATCTTCTGTAGGGTGCCCTGCTGCTCCCCATTTAGAACGAATTGCCTGAGATCGAGCCCGATTGTCTTGCTGGCATCTTGCGCAATTCGCCTTTCTTTTATACACCTTTAGGGTAGTTTAGACAGCTTTGCCCCATTACATGTCTGGGAGTGATGTGCAGCTATGTTTGAAGTAACCACTGTTTGGAAGAAACTATATCCCCAGTCTGCCATTGGCATCCTGGCTCTGCAAGGTGTGGCCAATCCATCGATAAGTACCACACTCGATCAAGAAAAAAATGCCCTGGAACATGAGCTGCGCCAGCGTTATGCAGGTTTCAGCCGCGCGGAGCTGCGCGCGTTGCCCTCGGTCGCGCCCTATGTCACCTACTATAAACGCTTCAAGAAAACGTACCATGTGCTGCAGCAGCTGGAATCGGTGGCTTTGAAAGGCAAATCCATCCCGCATACGGCCGCGCTGGTGGAGGCGATGTTCATGGCGGAGTTAAGCAATCACCTGCTAACGGCCGGCCATGATCTTGATGTAGTGCAGGGAGATGTGAGCGTGACTGTATCCACGGGCCGGGAAACTTATACCGGTATCGGCGGCCGTGAACTCAACACCAAAGAGGATGACATGATGATCACGGACGAGTCCGGTATTTTATCCAGCATTGTCTATGGCCCTGATCAACGGACACGGATTATGCCTGAAACGACAAGAGTCTTATTTACCGTATATGCGCCGGACGGCATTCATATACAGCTATTATGGCATCACCTTAATACGTTGAGGCGCCTAGCTGCCATGATCAGCCCGGAGGCTGAAGTAGTTGAGGAGCTAATCTTGAGCGCTGGCTAGGTGGTCTTTTGCAAAGTGCGATTCCTGATTAGCGGCCGGCATGATACACTTGAACGATGGTGAGAGAGCGTACATTTCGCACCGAGGCAATTGTGCTGCGCCGCACCGATTTCGGTGAGGCGGATCGCCTGCTGACTCTTTATTCTAAGGAGTTGGGCAAGATTCGGGCGATAGCTAAAGGAGCGCGCAAGCCGCAGAGCCGCAAGACTGGGCATGTGGAGCTCTTCATGCGCAGCAAGTTCTTCATTGCCAAGGGGCGCAGCCTGGACATCATCACCCAGGCGGAGATGGTCGAGTCCTATGCGGCCTTGCGTGATGATCTTTTGCGCGTGACTTATGCCTCCTATGCCGTGGAGCTGTTAGATCGTTTCACTGTGGAGGACGATCGTCACGCAGGTATTTACCAGCTTTTGTCAGAAACGCTTGCCCACCTGGGCGAGGCGGACGATCTGGGATTGGTGATGCGCCATTATGAGCTGCAGCTCCTGTCGCTGGCCGGCTTTCGCCCGCGCCTCTTTCAATGCGTCTCGTGCGCCGAACCCATTACAGAGCAGGATCAATATTTTAGCCCGGAGTTGGGCGGCATGCTTTGCCCAAACTGCCGCCATGCGGATCGGCGGGCGCTTGAGATATCGGCCGCCGCCGTAAAGGTGCTGCGCTACTTGCAGACACAGCCGTGGGATGCGGTACGGCACCTTCATCTGCGGTCGGAATTACTGCAAGAGATGGAATTTATACTTCATGCTTATTTGCTGCACACATTAGAGCGGGAGCTTAAATCGGTGGATTTCCTGTACCAGCTGCGCAGCGAGATCGCGCGTTCGGCGGAGGAATAAGAAGCCGTTGTCCAGCTTGTTGCCATCAGCCGGAGTGCGAATGGCATTGACAAATCGGTGGTCCCCCACCAAAATTCACCTTTTGCATCGAGCCTACTGATTAGACTAGAACAGAACCTTATGAGCGAATCACTTAGCTTTCAACAGATGATCATGCGCCTGCTCACCTTTTGGGAAGAGCAGGGTTGCTTGATCCAGCAACCATACAACGTCCAGGTTGGCGCCGGCACCATGAATCCCGCCACGTCGCTGCGCGTACTCGGTCCTGAGCCGTGGAACGTGGTCTACGTTGAGCCTAGCATTCGGCCCGACGACGGCCGCTTCGGCGACAACCCCAATCGCATGCAAATGCATTTCCAGCTCCAGGTCATACTCAAGCCTGATCCGGGTAATCCGCAGGAAATCTATCTGCAGAGCCTGGAAGCGATCGGCCTCAGTCAACGCGAGCATGACATTCGCTTCGTGGAAGACAATTGGGAAAGCCCCGCTTTGGGCGCCTGGGGATTGGGCTGGGAAGTCTGGCTGGATGGCCAGGAAATCACCCAGTTCACCTACTTCCAGCAGGCGGGTGGTCTGGAACTGGAGCCGAATTCAGTTGAAATAACTTACGGTCTCGACCGCATCGCGCTGGCGTTACAGGGTAAAAATAGTGTCTGGGAAATGAACTTCGGGGCGGGCGTCGGCTATGGGGATGTCCTGCTGCAGGCGGAGATTGAGCATTGCAAGTACTACTTCAATGTCGCCGATGTAGATGCGCTGCGCGCGGTTTATGACACTTACGAGCAGGAAGCGCAGCGTTGTTTGGACGCGGGGCTCGTTGTGCCCGCGCATGACTACAACTTAAAATGTTCGCACATTTTTAATGTGTTGGATACGCGCGGTGCTATTGGCGTGACGGAGCGCGCCAACTATTTCCAGCGCATGCGCACTATTGCACGTCGGGTAGCCGAAGCCTATGTGGAGCAGCGCATACGTCTGGAATACCCTTTCTTTGATGTACCTGGTTGGCAGAGTTCGAGTACCAACGCGGTGGCCACCGCGCCTGTAGAAAGGCCTTACGAAACACCACAGACTCTTGTGCTGGAAATTGGTAGCGAAGAGCTGCCTGCGGACGACCTGAGGGCCGCCGTGCGCCAACTGCGAATCTCCGTACCGGAGTTTTTGCAGGATCTGCGCCTTGATTATGAGAAAGTGACGGTCGATGGTACACCGCGCCGGTTGGCTATCGTTGTTGAGGGTCTGCAGCCGCGTCAGGATGATTTGGAAAGCGTGGTGAAAGGACCGCCAGCGGATCGTGCCTTCGACGCCGAGGGGCAGCCGACCAAGGCGGCGCAGGGTTTTGCGCGCAGCCGCGGCGTAAACGTCGACGACCTCGAAATACTGGAAGAAGAGGGGCGCCGCTATGTTACGGCCGTTGTCTATGAAACAGGCAGGCCGGCCGTTCAGGTCCTGTCCGAGCATCTGGCCGATCTCGTTGCCGGTATCAGGTTCGAGAAGAGCATGCGCTGGAATGAGAGTGGCGTTAGCTTCAGCCGGCCGCTGCGCTGGCTGCTTGCGCTTTATGGCCAGGATGTTGTTCCTTTTGCCTATGCCGGGCTCGCCTCCGGGCGGCTCAGCCGTGGCCTGCGGCCGTATGATTCACCCATCATCGAGATCGCCGACGCCGCAGATTATAGGGCCGCCATGCGCGAGAATAATATTCTCCTGGAAAGCGATGAGCGGCGCGCACTTATCGCGGAGGGTGTAGCCGC
>JBJYWX010000332.1:0-23963 GCA_046259695.1 Promineifilaceae bacterium (SeqCode)
CAGGCGCTCGACGGCCGCGGCCAGATCGGCGAACACCTCACTGTCATATACCAGGCGGGCCACTTCCAGCGGCCGGCCGCGCTCGTAGATCCACGCCGCGCCCTCGTGGGCCAGCAACGTCAACGGCCGCTCCCCCTGCGCGAAATCGTCAAGTTTGGTGGGCGCGATCACGTAGCGCGCCGCCAGCACATCGTAGGCGGTTGAACGCGGGTCAGGGACGGAGGAAGCCAAAGCGATGTGCGCCGCCGGTTCGAGCGAATCGTAGCCAAACACGGAATGCAACCCGACCTGCATCGCCCCATTCTGGTCAAAGAGTGAAACGCCCCAGGGCAAAACGCGCGCTTCTGTCTCGCCGATGTAGGCGCGGGCGTCGCGCCAAAAGGCGTCAGGCGTCGGTGGTTCCAGGCGCACGAATTTGTAGGCAAACAGCCACATATCGGTCACGGTGAGGGCGATCAGCGCCAGGGATAGCAGGGTGCGGCGGTTCACTTGTTCGCCAGGCGAGGTCAGGTAAGCCCACAGCAGCGCGCCACCTATAAGCAGGATAAGCGTCGCCGCGCTGTAGCCGCCAATCTGGTGCCAGAGACGGCCGCTGGTATCAGTGGGATGCACGGACATAAAGACGGCTCCGGTGGCCGCGATGGCGACGACGCCAAGGACCGCCACGCTTAGAAGCGTCCAGCGCCAGACAGGCGCCAGCAGGCGGCGGCGCTCAGCAACGGGCAAGTCCAGCCAGCCAGAGAGCGTATGGCCCAGCAGCAGCGTCGCGGCGAACAAGAACAGAATGGCCGCCCTTCCCGGCGCGCGGACGATACGGAACAACGGCACGTACTTATAGGCCAGGGGATAAAGCACGCCGTAGCCGCCTAGGGCCAGCATCAGGCCCAGGACCGCGACTAGAAGCAGAAACCAGCTCAGTTTGGTCGGTTTACGCAGGGCCAGGACAATGCCCAAAATGGCCAGCAGGCCGGCATAATAGGAGAGTTCCTCGAAGGTGGGGACGCTCCAATAACCGACGCGCGTCGGTTCGCCAAAGAATTCCGGCACCAAGAGGGTGATCAGGTGCGCGGGCGGCAGGGAGTAATCGATAGCGAACTGGTAATCTGCTCCCGCCAGGCGCTCCGAAGCAAGGCTGAACTGCAGGAACGGCGCGAGCTGCACCGCGGCCAGGGCCAGGCCCAAGATCAGGGCTATGGCCGCCTGGCGACCTACCAGCCAGCGCCGGCCACCTTCGACGAGGAAAAGAAAGAGGGCGAATAGGGCCCAGATCATGCCCACGTATAGAAAGGAGGGGATATGCCCGGCCAGCAGGGCCATGCCCAGCGGCAAACCGGCCACCACGGCCGTCCACGGCGACTCGCGGCGCACGCTCCACCACAAACCCAGGACAATCCAGGGCGTCCAGGCAACGAGAGCGTAGACAGTGCTGTGCCCTGCCCATAGCCGGCCGGCCAGGAGGCCGCTGAAAGCGAAAGCGATCGCCGACAACATCGCTGGCAACCAGCGTCCCGGCAGGAAACGCACCAACAGGAACATGCCCAAGCCGGCCAACCAGATATGGAAGAGCATATAGAGCGAAATGCCGGCATTTAAAGGCAGCAGAAAGGCGGGCCACAAGGGGGGATAAAAGGCGTTCTGCTGCGGCTGGGCCATAAACGGGTAGCCGTTAAACAGGGTTGGCTCCCAGAACGGCAGCCGGCCCTCATGCACGGCCGTGCGCACCAGCTCGTAGTAGGGATAGTAGTATCCGCGCATATCATGGCCGCCCAAAATCTGCCCGCCCGAAGGCCACAGAGTGAATCCAAGAAAGAACACGCTCAGCAAGAGCAGCAGCAAGGCCGCGCTAAGCACGGGACGGCGGCTAACATAACGACTCAAGAAATTCGACTGCGCGCCTGTCTCGCCAGTGGAGGTAGAAGCGCTCATTTGGCCAGTTCTCCGGGCGCTGCCAATGTCGCGGCCTCGCCGAGGGGCTCGAGCGTGGGTAGGTAGTAGAAACCGGTGCGCAGGGAGACGCTGCCGGCGTCCAGCCCCACCGGCCAGGGCATTTCATAGCGAGCGATAACGATCTCGCCGGGCTGCCAGTCTCCGGTCGGATAGCCGGCAGGCTGCCGGTCAATCTGGGCTATAATCTCGTCGCCCCCGTCCAGCAGGTGCAAGTAAGCCGTATAGTCGCGGTCCATCTCTTCTTCGCTGCGCCAGAAAAGCGTAACCAATAACGTATTCCCCTGCAAATCAAGCGTATAGCCGGTTAACGTGACAGCGCCGCCAAAGCTGTGCTGGGCTGCCGCTAGCGCCGCCGGGCGCGGTGCTTCAGCGGGTACGTGCAGCACCTGCACGCCTTCAGCGGTCTTTTCCAGCTCGGCGTCCGGGAAGGCTGCGCGGAGCGCGTCCAGGGCCTCTTCCTGTCCCTGGCGCAGCAAGTAGATTGTTGCGCGGCCAGGCGTGCCGGCCGGAAGCAAATCCGGCGTGGCGTTATAGTTCTGCAGACGGTCCGGATCGCCCAGGGCGAAATAGATGGTCGCCAGCTCTTCCTGAACGGGCGAAAGAAAGAGCCGCGCATGCGGATCGAGCTCGGAGGCGTAACGGCCAAGCTGCCAATCTGATAGGTAGAAGTCCGTCGCCAGGTCAGGATGGTTGGCATAGACCACGAAATAGTCGCGCGCCGTTTTAGCAGCGCTCAGCAGCAACAGCGCCAATAAGCCTACAGAGGCAGCGCGCGCCCAGGCGCCGGAGAATCTTTCTCGCAGCAGGCGCCAGAGCCAGGCGAAGCCAAGGGCGGCAAAGATAGCCAGCGGGGCAGCGGCGCCGGCAAGACGGCCGAAATGAGGCGCGTCACCGCTGAGAATGGAAGGCAGCAGCATAACGACTAACCATATGAGCAGGAAGAGATGGCGCGGCCGCAGCGCGCGGCGCAGCGTCTGCCAGAGGCCAACCAGAAAAAAGAAGGCTTGAATGGGGTCCAGGTACGGCCGTCCGGGCAAATTGTGGCGCAGATGGGTTTCGCCCCACCACAGCAGACCGCGGCCGACACGGCCGACGTTGGCCAGCCAGGTGAGCGCGGGCCGGCCCTCAATCGCCCCTTTGCCCTTGTTGGCGACGTAAGCGATGCGAAAAACGAAGTAGTAGGGATAGCGGGCAAAAAAGATCAGCAGCGGCAGGGCTGTCAGTAGGGCGGCTCCACCCATGACCAGGACATGCCCCCACAGGGCGCGCAGCGCGGCGCGATCGCGCCAGAACCAGAGCGGTATAAAAAGCAGCCAGACGAGGGGCAGAAGGCGGGAAGCGGCGAAGGTGTAGATGCCCAGGCCGAGGAAGAAACCGGCGGCCGAGAACAGCAGCCAGACGGCTGCATTGTTTGCGCCGCGGCGCTGGTAACAATTCACTGCCCACCAGAAACAGGCCACGGCCATCGTTTCCGCGGGAACAAAGACCATGGCGCGAATACCAAACCGGCTAAAGTGGACGGCCGGGTACAGGATCGCCAGGAAGAAGGCGGCGATGAGCGCCACAGTCGTCGCCGAACTCAGCCCGCCTTCGCCAGTTAGGAGCGCCTGAGCGGCAAGAAAAGTTGTCAGGACGGCCAGAACGCCGGCAGCGGCCGGCACGGCGCGCACCGCGCCCGGTGTTGGGCCCAGCCATTGAATCGCCAGAGCCATCAGGTAGACATGCAGCGGTTCGCGGCCGTAGTTACCTTCGAAAAAGATAGGCGCGGTCGTGGGCACCGGCGGCCGTTCAGCATGGGCGTCGCCGGCATAGAGCTCCCAGCCTTCATAGAACTGGGGGAAGAGCTTGCCTTGCAGCAGAGAGAGCGCATCCAGGCCGTTATACGCTTCATCGTGATAAAGGCCCGGGGGCATGGTCTCCAGACGAAAGAAACGGAGGGTGGCCGCCAGGAACAGGATAGCAGCGAGAATAACGGCCGTCGTGCGCCGGTCCAGCGTCAGCATAAGCGTGCAATTCTACCACAGCGCAAAAAGAGCGCTGGCCGCCGGGCCAACGCTCTTTCGATGGTAACTCTATGCTGGTGCCGCGCGCTATCCGGCGACGCGTGCTTCCTTGCGGTCTCTGAGCAGCAGGAAGACGCCGAAGCCAATCAGGCCCAGGGCCATCAGCGGGCTGAAATTCTGGAAGACAAAGATCTCGAAAAAGACAGCCAGACCGGCCGTGAACAGCACCATGGTGCGGATGAACTTGTGAGCGCGCGCTTCCAGCCGCTCGTTGCCATCAAAGCGGGTGACGTAAAGCACGCCGCCGGCAATCGAGGCGGCAATCAGGGGCCAGGTGTAAGCCCACGCTTCAAAATGATTGAACAAGTTCATCAACGCCAGTAGAGCCCCCGTCGCGGCGAAAACCGCGCCGGGAATGGCCAGGAATGCCCAGGTGCTCTGATCACCGGCCGTCGATTTGTAAGCCGGGTAGAGCATCAATAATCCGGGAACAATGACAAAAGCTGGCCAGAAGTAGTCAAGCAGGTGCACGTCGAACATGCCCGCTACCAGCAGCATAACGCCCGTGGCGATCAGCAACCAGGGCGCCAGAGACGAGCCGCTGTTAAGTTTTGCCTTTTCTTGTGCCTTGTAAACAGTTTCTTCGTTCATGATAAATGAATGCTCTCCTTTATGCCTTGTTACTCCCTTTTACGCAGGGCGGCAGCTAAAGTTGCAAGGAGAAACAAAAAGTGCCAGGCATTGCAGAAATGCCTGGCACAGGTATGGGCCTGAACGGGGGCTACTCGGCCTGACCGGGTGGCTGCGCAGAGCCAACTTCCACCGGCTGGGGTGGTACGAAATCTATCTCCAGCATACCGCCGCGCAGGGCACCGCCAAGCGCTTTCTGGCGAGCGAGGATACTGGGCAGGATCATCTCGCGTTTGAAATTACCGATGGTAATGAATAATTCATCGCCGCGCTTGCGCAGGCGCACATCGCTGCCGGTGACAAAGGGCAGCGGTATGCGCATGCGGTAACCGCCGCCGTCAAGTTCGACGATCTCCTGCAGCGAGCCGGTATAGAATATCTGGCCGGGGTCTTCGGTCCCAAAACAGTCGGTTGCCAGGATGGAAAGCGCTTCCATACCCACCACTTCATAAGAATAGTAAGGCGCGGACCAGATTGGGAGCGGCCGGAAATTGTTCTCGATCATCTCCAGGTAACCGGTTTGGATCTCGCGGCGGCGGCGGTAGAACTCCCCTTCTCCCGCGGCCTCGGGCAAGATACGGTTAACGACAATGCTGTCAACGGGATAATTGAAGAGGCCCAGATAGCTCACGGCGCGCTCGGCCTCACGGATCACCATCTTTTCAGGCTGCAGAACCACGCGGTAACTGGAGATGGTGGGATCGCTCAAGGTAGCGCGCAGCTCCGCGGTCGCCTCATCCAGCGTACTAAGCGCATCCAGCAGTGCCGCCGGACCTTGCAGCAGGCGTCCGGCAAAGGGCCTCAAAGCGCGCACCACGCCTGTTTCGTAGCGAGAAAGGTGGCCGGCATACCAGCGAAACGTGTCTGGTAAGGTAAGCAGGCGGATTGTCTCGCCGGTAGGCGCGGCATCGATGATCACTCGCTCGAAGTTCTGCTCTTTGGCCTGCATATTGATATGCAGCAGGCTGACAATCTCGTCCATGCCTGGAATGGCGGAGAGTTCATCCGCCACGACGTTGCTCACACCAGGTCCGGCAATAAGACTGGACATATATTCCTGAATCGTGCCCCAGTAATTATGAATATCGGCGACAACGCTGATTTCCTGGGCGAACAGGTTAGGGGCGATTTCTTTGGGCTTATCGTCCAGGGGAATGTCGTAAGAATCGGCCAGGCTGTGGGCGATATCCGTGCTGGCTACCAGGGTACGGTAGCCGAGTTGGGCGCTGCGCAGGGCAGTCGCCGCGGCGACCGTGGTCTTGCCCACACCGCCTTTGCCTAAGTAAAGAATGATTCGCATAAAAGTGCACTCCATAGCGGCTCGCTGTGCCGCTGACATTGTTTAAGAAAGGCAGCCCGTTGCGCGTACCCTAGTTCCAGTACGGCAGATAGCCAGAATAGTTGTTGGCAAACATAGCATCTAATGCTTTTCTTGCACTGCCCACGCAGGACCTAACGCTTCCAGGGCTCGTAGTTTTCCAGGACCGAGCCGCCGATGAATTCACGAATGATGGAATCATTGGCAATCAAGCGCAGGTCGGCCTGTGAAATCGGATCGAACCATTGCAAGAAGGCCAGCAAGCGGTTGGCCTCCACGCGCTCCGGCGTCCCTGGTTCCACCTGCAGCAGCAGAGGCTGCGCAAGCTGCTTCAATACGGATAACTCATAGACGAGGGCAGAATTGAAAAAGCGATCGGCATTATTCTGGTAGGGAAAGATATAGCGCTTCTCACCGCGCCGGACGCTGGGCCAGCGGCCAATGGTGTCGGCAGCGCTGTAGCCGCGATAGGCGGCGTCGCGCACGATGCGCCGCAGGAGACGCGTATCGGTTGTGGGGACACGATTATGGCGATCCAGGTTGATTTGGGTGAACGCCGAAACGAAAATGCGGTAAAGTGCATCTTCAGGAACGCCGGCCACCAGCTGCGGATTGAGGCCATGGATACCCTCAATGATCACGACCTGGTCGGGGCCGATAGCTAACTCTCTGCCCCACTCACGCTGTCCGGTGCGGAAGTTAAACGTGGGACACTGAATCATCTCGCCGGCCAACAGCATCTGCATGTGCTGCCGGAAGAGAGCCAGATCAATCGCCTCCAGGGCCTCGAAATCAAACTGGCCGTGCTCGTCGCGCGGCGTGTCGTCGCGATTGACAAAGTAATCATCCAAGCCGATGGTGACGGGAAAGATGCCGCTAGCCAGCAGTTGTATGGCCAGGCGTTTGCTGAACGTGGTTTTCCCGGCCGATGTGGGCCCGGAGATCAGCACGAGCTTAACCTGCGGCTGGTTAGAGGCGATTTCGGCCGTGATCATTGAAAGCTGTCGCTGGTGAAAAGCCTCGGCGATCAGGATGACGTCGCCGGTGTGGCCGCCGCGGATCGCCTCATTTAAGCTGGTGACGCCGGCCACGCCCATGATCTGCAGCCAATCCTGGTAGTCGCGAAAGACACGCGCCAGGCGAGGCTCGTCTTCAAACGGCTGCAGTTCATCTGGCCACTGGCGGCGCGGAAATTGGAAAATGAATCCATTGCTGTATTGGTGGAGGGCAAACAGGTCCAGGTAGCTGGTGCGCGGGACCATGAAGCCGTGAAAATAGTCACGCACACCGTTGAGCTCGTAAAGAGTCAGATAATCCTTGCGGCGGCGTGTGAAAAGTTCCGCCTTTTCAAAATCGCCTTGTTCCCTGAAGAGCTGCAGCGACTCGTCCAGAGGTACGCGCACTTTATATATCGGCAGATCGGCGGCGATCAGCTCACGCATGCGACGCTCCAACAGTCCAAGCTCCTCAGCACTAAACGGTGACTCGTCGTCTCGCTCGCAGTAGTAGCCGCCGAATGGCATCGAGTGATGAACCGTGATGCTGTGTCCCGGAAATATTTCCGCGGCGGCGGCGATAACCAGGAAAGTCAACGATCGCCGGTAGATGCGTGAACCGTCGGAATCGGCGGTGGTGACCGGTACGATCTCCGCATCCTCCGTCATGCAGTAGGAAAGCTCGCGCAGCCGGCCGTCGACTAACGCGGCAACAATCCGGCCGTGTACCTCGGGCCGCGCGCGATTGACAAATGTCTCTACGTCCGTGCCGATGGGCGCCTCAAATGTCTCGCCGGACGGGAAGTGAGCCTGCACTGTTTCGCGCCGCTTCGCGCGCCATATCTTTTCCGTGGTTTTGTGCATTACGTTATGAGCCATGCCAGTCACACCAATTGGCCACGCCAATAGGCGACAATTAGGTCGAGAGACTCAACTACTGATTCCTCTAGGAGTTGTTGAATGGCGGGGACCGGCACCCTGGAAAACAGCTCTTTTTCCATCCAGTCCCTATCCTCTAGTTTAGCAGCAAAAGCCTGCGGCGTCATTTGCAGCCTGCCGGCGAAGATTGCGACCGTCTGCGTGGCAGCGCCCGGCCGCAACTGGTTGACAAGGTAAGCCTGCCAGGCGCCAAGCCCTCCCTGGTCATCAAAAGGCAGCACCTCCACGGTACGAGCCACCTCCAGGTCGTGCTTCGCGTGCGGCGACAGCGAAGCAAGCGCCCGGGCATCCAGGTAGGTAAGCAGCGCCAGATGGGAACGATAAGCAAGGTGTCTATCGGCGAATTGTTCCGGCGCGGCAAAGTAAGGCATCACGACTTGAAAATGCCACTTGAGATCGATGTAGAGATGGGCCAAGTAAGCGGCGGTAAACGCCGCACGCCACTGGGCCAGGTCCTTGCCGGGCGAAACGCATGGGAAAGCGGTGAGCATCGCCCGCGGCCCTTCAAGCACCGACGAAGGCGGCATCCTGTAAAAATGGGTAGCCGATCGCGGTACGCCGGAGATTGTTTCGTAATCAGGGGCCACGCTGCCGAAAAAGAAATTGGGCCAATTGCCCGGGCACAGAAGCAGCTGCCACTCGGCAGCGGCCGCTGATTCCTCGGCCCGCGAACGCATGGTCTCGGCCAGTTGGAGATGCATGAACGGTGTAGGCATCGACTCAGTAGCCAGGGTCAGGCTCGGCGTTTAAACGCGACAGGTCGATCTCATCAAGACTTGCGGGAATGCGCCACCATATAACGCGCGCTCTGCGCAGAGGCGTCGCCAGTTCCGCCGGCGGTTTGATGCGCTGCGGCGCGCCGACCGCCGCATCAGGCAGCAAAATGGTCGTCAATAAATGGGACTCTTCGACCGGCTCCCTGGGCGATATGCATGCGTAGCAGGGCAGACGGGCGTAAATCTCCATCTCGCGCAGGAAAGCTTGCGTCTCGCGGCCATCTTGCTCGAAACCAAAAATCTCGCCGCGTGGAAAGTGATCGCCGTATTCGCGAACCCAATCATAGAGTGCCGCTGTGCGGATTTCTTTTCCCCAATCGTCGAGGATAAAAGCGGGGAAAATATGATCTCCCGGCCCGCGCGTGACCAGCGCGAAGCGCAAGTAGAGACTGTCCGGCGCGTCCTCAGGCGGCCCCGGATCGAGCAGGATCAGGCCGTTAATCCGGTCCTGAATCAGCAGCCGGCCGGCGACGCGTTGGCTAATAGGGCGCATAGGTGCTCTCCCAGGATACTTCGTCATTTTTGTCCGTGGCACTTCCCGATCATGAAGTGTACTCTGCCCGTTAGGTGAATACAAACACCATAATCTTGCCTGGCGGCGGGCCGCGCTCTATTATTTGGCGCGTATGCTGCAGCCATTCGTACCTGCGCCGGCGCCCGCCAACCCCTGGCGCGCCGCGAACGCATGGAGGGAATTATGTCCTGGAAACGCACGCTCGACCTTTTACTCCTACCTGTCCTGATCCTGCTGGCAGCATGTACCTCCAATGGGCCGGCCGCCCCGGCGACGGAGCCGGCCATGGCCGCCGCCTCGCCCATGCCGGCCGCGACTGAAACGGCTTCAGCCCTGGCGTCGCCGCTGCCCGTGGAGGACAGCGCGCCAGGTGTCACGCCGATGCCTTCACCAAGCGCCACGGCCGTTCCCCTTACGCCTACTACGGCGGTGACTATAATCGAACCCACGGGTACATCCGTTCCCTCCCCGACAGCGTTACCCGCAGGGTGGTACGGCCCGGGCAACTTTCCGGCAAACATGAATCCCTTGACCGGTACAATCGTTGACGACCCGGCCATGCTGCAGAGACGGCCGATCGCGATCAAGGTCTCCAACTACCCTGCCCTTGTCCGGCCGCAGGCGGGCCTTAACAACGCCGATCTGGTGTTTGAACATTACGCGGAAGGCGGCGCGACACGATTCACAGCCATATTCTACGGCAAGGATGCGCACACCGTCGGGTCCGTGCGCAGCGCGCGCATCATAGATTTTGAAATACCGGTCATGTATGACGCCGCCTTTGGTTTTTCCGGCGCCGCCGGGGCGAATAAGGAACGTTTTGGACAGGTGGATTGGTTCGACCGCATTATTTCCCCTGACTTTGGACACAGCGGCTTTTATCGTGCCGAGCCCAAGGATCCCGACATCGATTTCTGGCACACGATGTTTACGGACACCTATCGCCTGCGCGAGATCCTGCAGGAGCGCGGCCAGGATGTACCGCCAAGCTTCCACAACGGCATGATTTTCAGCGAACTGCCACCCGAAGGCGGCACTACGGCGAAACAGGTGGAGATTGGTTACAGCGGCAGCTACGTTACCTGGTGGTTTGATTCGGGCACCGGCCGTTATTATCGCTGGAACGATGGCGAACGCCATGACGACGCTAATACGGATGAGCAGATCAACACCAAGAACGTCGTCGTTGTCGCCGCGCAGCACGTCGACACCTGGATCCCGGAAACCGAAGTCGGCCAGGGCGCCAAATCGATTGAAATCCAGATTTGGGGTGAAGGTCCGGCAACAGTCTTCCGCGACGGCCTGCGCTTCGAAGGCCGCTGGCATCGGGAAGAACCGGCCGATATGCTGACCTTCACCGACCTGGACGGCAACCCCCTGCCACTCGGCCAAGGCAATACCTGGTTCGAGCTTGTGCCCCTGGGCTTTGACAAACTTTATGTAACGTCGTAAACTAACAGCAGCTAATAGACATAATCTTACGCGGTAGTACCTAAATCGAAGACATTTGGCAGCCGGTCCGGTGCCGCACCGGCGCCCGCTGCTGCCTATCAGAGGCAGGCATGTCCCATGGCTGACTTTAAATTTGAGGCCTGGCCCACGGACCATCGTAAGATCACCCAGTATTTTGGCGTGAATCCGGACATCTACGCTCAGTTTGGATTGCCCGGTCATGATGGAATCGACATACGCGCGCCGGAAGGCAGCAACATTTACGCTGTAGCGCCCGGACGCGTCGAGCGCGTGCAGCCTGTGCCGGACGGCAAAGGGTATGGTATCCACGTGCGCGTGGCGCACGCGGACGGCTATTTGACGATCTACGCGCACCTGCAGAAGGCGCTGGTGCGTGAAGGAAATCGCGTGCAGGCGGGCACCCTGCTTGGTTTGGCGGACAGTACCGGTTTCAGCAGCGGCTCTCACCTGCACCTCGGACTCAGGCGCGACGGAGAGACTTACAAGGGCTGGCCGTACAACATTGTTGACCCTACCCCTTTCCTGCTCCCGCTGCTTTCCTGGCAGGAACCGAGCGGGCCGTTTACCGATGGCTGGGTCTATGAGGCCACGGTCACGGTAATGGACGGCCTGGCCCAGGTCAACGCCGGAGATGCGCACCTGCGCGAGGGGCCGGACCTGGACGCGGAAATTATCGATCTCATTCCAGAGGGCACGATGCTCATCGTCACCGGTGAGGTAGACGGCGAAAGCTTACCTGTACGGGTATCGACGGCCGCCTTGGACAGCAGCGAGGTCAGCGCGGCTCCGCCGGACCCGGCGCCGGAAAGCCCGCTGCCGCCCGAGAGTGTGCTGCTGGCCTGGGCCTGGCAGGATTACCTGGAGTTTACCGGGCATTATGCCAAGGTGGGCCGCCATGGCGTTAATCTGCGCAGCGCACCCACACGCGACAGCCGCCTAATCGGACAGGTACAGTGGGGCAAAGTGGCGACGTTGGTAGGGTACTCGATCAATGGTTATGCGCCGTTGTTCTTTAACCTGGAAGACGTCCTGAATTCCGTTCCGGATGCCACGGTGCAGGAACCACAGCGCTTCCCAGGTAGCGGGGGGCAGGCGTCAGCCGATCTGGTGGATGGCTGGGTGATGCAGCACCAGGTGACGCTCGAAGGCGAAACGGCCGTGGCCGGGCGTGTCGGGGCGACGGTGCGCAGCGTGCCGCGCCGTAACGGCCGCATCCTAGGTATCGTCGCCGTAGGCGTCAAGATGTCCCTGGGGGGTGCACCAACCGGCGAGTATGTGCCGGTCAAAGTAAAGAAAGGGGACCTACGCAAGATTGAGACGGCGGAGAAAGAGGAGCCGCAGCCGGATCCCGATCCGCAGCCGCTTGGACAGGCGGCGATTGGGCTACACGCCTCGGCCGATCCGCACATCAGTGACGAGGAAATCGTCGAGTTTGGTCTTTTCAGGCCGAGCATGATCAAAGTGCTGTCTTTTCACAATCCCGACGCGCTGCGCAAATTAGCCGCCAACCACCCCAATGCGTCCTGGGTAGTGCGCGCCTTTCTCGATTTTGGCGGCCGCAGCATTAATCCGCAGCGTTTCTTCAATGACACGATCAGCGACATGCAGCGCACTTTGACCATTCTTGACGGCCGCAACGTGGTTATTGAACTGCACAACGAGCCCAATATTTACGCTGAAGGGCTGGGCACAGCATGGGGCAGTGGCGCCGAGTTCGCCGCCTGGTGGACGCGCTTGCTGCGTCTCTACCGGCACGTGTTCCCCAACCACCGCTTCGTCTACCCCGGACTGTCGCCGGGCCCGACGACGGACGGCGTGCGCGAGGACCATGTGCGATTCCTGGAAGCGAGCCGCAAAGCGATTGAAGAAGCGGATGGGCTGGGCGTGCATATTTATTGGTCGACGAATTTCTCTATGACTCGCGCCCTGGCCGTCCTGGATGACGCCGTAAACCGGTTTAACGATAAGCCGATCTGGGTGACCGAAGCCAGCAACAACCAGAATGGCACCAGTCCCAGCAGAAAGGCTTATGAATACCTGGCTTTCTGGAAGGAACTACAGCGGCGGCCGACGGTTGAGGGCGTGACTTATTTTGTGGCATCGGCGATCAACCCGGACTTTCAGCATGAAGTATTCCTGGGCAAAGGGATGTCGCGCATTATCGGTGCTCGTTAAAACATGAAAGCCCATGCCGGAACGGCATGGGCTTCACTTTTCGTGCTGCAACAGGCGGTATTAGGCTTCCTGCTGTTCTTTGCGGACTTTGTCCACCTTGCGGCTCAGCGAACTGACCTGCTTGCTCAGGTCTTCGATATCATCCGAAGTGGGTACATTCACGTGGGAAAGTACCGTTTCTGAGTACTTTTCGAGGGAATCGCCCGCTTTTCCGGTCAAGTCCTTGATCTGGGTCTGGCGCTTCTGAATCTCGTCATCGATCTGATGGCGGCGTTTCTCAGACATCTTCTCGCCGCGGCCTTCCAGGTCAACGACCAGGTCGTTCGACTTCTTCCAGAGCTCAAGCGCCTTTTCCTGGGTCAGATCGGCGGCGCCGACGCCAACCATAACGGCATAGCGGACCGCATCCCTGGCCTTCTTGAACATTCCCTTTGCCGGTTCCGCGTACTCTTCGATCTCAACATCCAACGTTACTTCACCATTATTTTCACTCATTATTTCTCACCTCATCAGCTATGCGGTCTGTGCCGCCTGGTATTTCAAGTCTAACGCAATGCGTCATTCAACTACTAGTAATATAACGCAATGCGTCATTCATGTCAACTATATGAGAAGGAGCGTAGGGACGCTGGGGCGAGGAAGCGCTGGCAGACAGGGCAAGTTGGCGCTGGGCGAGGCTTCGCTATAATCTGGGCTTGCAGCTACTATCTAGTTCTGGGAGAAAAAACCTTGAAGCTGGTTTCATATGTACGGGATGGGAAAAGGTCCGTTGGCGTGGTATCAGACATGGAGTACGTGATACCGCTGGACAGCATAGCGCCGGACATGCTGGCGCTTATTGAGCTGGGCGACACGGGACTGAACTTGGTGAGGACTCTGCTCGAGGAAATGGCGGAGGGCTACGCGTTGGAAGACGTCCAGCTTCTGGCCCCTATCCCCGTGCCGCGCCGCAATATCATGTGTTTGGGCAAGAACTATGCCGCCCATGCCGCCGAATCGCAAAGCGCCTGGGGCGAGGCATTGGAACTGCCCCAGTATCCGATATTTTTCACCAAGGCGACCACGACGGTAAACGGCCCCTTCGACGCCATCCCTTACGACCCGGAAGTCTCCGACAAAATCGATTACGAGGCGGAACTGGCGGTGATTATCGGCCGCGGTGGACGGGACATCGCCGTCGCAGACGCATTAGACCATGTCTATGGCTATACGGTCATGAATGATATATCGGCGCGAGATTTGCAGCGCAGCCACAACCAGTTCTTTAAGGGCAAGAGCCTGGACGGCTCCGCGCCGCTGGGGCCCTGGATCGTCACCCGCGACGAGCTTTCTGACGTGCGCAGCCTGCAAATTACGTGTGAGGTCAACGGCGTACTGAAGCAAGACAGCAATACCTCACTGATGATCTTCGACGTTCCCAACACGGTGGCGCAGCTTTCACGAGGCATGACCCTGCTGGCGGGCGACATCATTGCCACCGGCACCCCGGCCGGAGTCGGCTTCGCCCGCACACCACCCGAATTCTTGCGGCCGGGCGACGTTGTCGTCTGCTCGGTAGAAAAGATCGGCACGATCAAAAACCGCATCGCAGATCCGGCGTAATAAAAACAGCCCCGGCGCGAGCTGCACCGGGGCTGTACTCATTGTCCCTACGACCACCATTAGGATTCAGTTTCGATGTCAACCGTGGCCGTCATTCCCCAGCGCAGCGGCAGATCGGTCTCGTCAAGGGTGATCGTCACCGGGTAGGTGACGTCACCGCGAATGAGCTGCGACACGGCGGCGATATCGCTGACCGTCCCCTGCATGACTTCACCCGGCAGCGCGTCCACCCGCACTTCCGCCGGCAGCCCCAGCTTCACGCCTACGATGTCTAGTTCGGTAAGATCGGTCGTCTCGACCTGCCAGCCGCTGAAGTCGCCAAAGCTAATGGCGGGTACGCCCGGCCCGACCAGTTCGCCAACCTCAACCAAAATGTCGCCGACACGGCCGTCGAAGGGCGCCACCAGGGTCATACGATCCAGCGCTTTCTGCGCCGCCTGCACGTCGGCGTCGGCCTTGGTCAACGCGGCCTGTGCCTGGGCGAGAGCCGCTTCAGCCTGCGTCACCTGTACCTGGGCCTGCTGCACGCCAAGTTCAGCCTGCTCCACACCGACCTGTACTTGCTGCACCTGTTCTTCCCGGGCGCCGGCCAGCAGAAGGTCGAGCTGCGCCTGAGCCTGGTCGCGCTGCGCCTGGGCCAGGGTAATGCCCGAACCTGCCAGGTACGTTTCAGCCTGCGTAGCGCCTGCCCTGGCCTCGCTTTCGGCCAGCCGCGCCGCTTCCAGATTGGCCTTGGCGGCCTCCAGATTGAAACGCGTCTGCTCTTCGACCGGGCCGTAAAGCGGGCAAACCTCGCTGCCGTCAGGCAGGTCAAAGCAGGCATCGAGAATATCGTCATATGTCTGCTGCAGCTGGTCGACTTGCGCCTGCGCGCTGGCGACCTCTGCCTGAGCGCTTTGCACCGTGGCCGGATTGACACGCACCGCGGCGTCGCGGTTACCAGCGGCCTGCACAATCGCCGCTTCGGCAGCAGCGACATTCTGCTCCGCGGCCGCGATCTCTTCGGCCGTTGGTCCGGATTTTATCAAGGCGAGCTGCGCCTCGGCCGCTTTCTTGGCTGCTTCGGCGCGGGCAATGCCGGACTTGGCTACCTCCAGCCGGGCGTTAGCCGCGTCAACGGCCGCCTCGGCTGACGCCTTGCCGGCCTGAGCCTGGCGCAGGGTATTTTCGAGCGTGGCGGCTTCCAGGCGGATCAAGGTCTCGCCCGCCTGTACATCCTGGCCCGCAGAAACAGGAATTTCGGCCACTGTGCCCCCCAACTGAAAAGAAAGCGCCGCGCTGCGCAGCGGCTGGACCTCGGCATCGGCCGTCACTGCGCCGAATCCGGTGCTGACGGCGCGCGTGTTCGTCTCTTCCAGCGGGGACGTCTGCGCCAATTCCGTCGCGGCGGGCGTCGGCTGAGCCTCTTCCTGCTGGCAGGAAACGACGCTGAGCAGCATCAGGATGGTAAGAATTAGGCCTAGACTCAAAGTTCTCTTGTTGTTCATGATTCACTCTTTACAGGCGGTAGATAACATGTACGTGCTGCCGGTATTCTCCTACTCAACGTCCACATCTACGAAAACGGTCATACCCCAGCGCAAGGGCAGCGCGCTGGGATTGTCCAGGTCGATCGTGACCTCATAGGTTACATCGCCGCGCACGAGCTGTGATGTATCGGCAATTTTGCTCACCGTGCCGGAGAGCGTTTCGCCGGGTATCGCGTCAATCTGGATCTCGACCGGGTCACCCACCTTCAGGTCAACGACATCCAGTTCAGTCAGGTCGGTCGTCTTGACCTGCCAGCCGCTGAAATCGCCCATAACAACCACCGGCGCGCCGCTGCTGACTACCTCGCCAATCTCAGTAAGAACATCGGCCACGACACCATCGAAGGGCGCGGTGAGCGTCATGTCGGCCACGCTGTCTTGAGCGGAATCGACCGCTGCCTGCGCCTGGGCTACACCGGCGTCTGCCTGCGCCACGGCCGATTCTGCATCAGCCACGGCCAGATTGGCTTCTTTTAACGCCGCTTGAGCGCTTTCCACATCGGCCTCAGCCACGGTAACCTGTTCCTCGCGGGAGCCTGAAAGCACCAGGTCGAGCTGCGCCTGGGCTGCGTCGCGCTGCGCCTGCGCTGCGGACACGCCGCCAAAAGCCGCCGTGCGCTGGCCGGTATTGGCGCCGGCGCGCGCTTCGTCAACCGCTGCCTGGGCGGCGTTGATGTTGGCTACCGCGGCATTGTAGTTTTCCTGCGCGCGCCTGAAATCATCTTCGTCGGGGTTGTCATCGCGGCGCAGGACGTCGAGAGTTTCACGGACGGGCAGCAGGGCAGCTTCGGCCGCGGCCAGGCGCGCCTCGGCAGCCTGAATCTGCGATGAGGCTGGTCCTTGCAGAACAACCGACTGGCTGGCCGACGCCTGGTTTACGCCGGCTTCGGCCACGGCTACCGCGGCTTCGCTCAGAGCGATTTCCTCCGCAGTAGGATCAGCCGTTACCAGTGAAAGGGCGACCTCAGCCGCATCGACGCCCACCTCCGCAGCCCGCACGCCGGTCTGCGCCGCGGCCAGACCGGCCTCGGCCATTTGTTTAGCCGCTTCGGCCGTTGCCAGACCCGCTTGGGCCTGGACAAGGGCAATTTCCTGATCGGTCGCGTCGAGACGCACAAGGGAATCACCTCTGCTAACGGTGCTGCCCGCATTAGCGAGAATTTCCTCCACCAGACCGCCGGTCTTGAAGGAGAGGGTCACCTCTCGCCTAGGCACAATTTCGCCCTCAGCGGAAACAAGCGCCAGATCGGCCGGCGCTGACGTAGCAGCAGCTGAAGCAGCAGCCACATCGCTCTCGGGCTCAGGCGCCAGAAACTGGTTATAGACAATGTAACCCAGGGCGGCAACGACGGCGATACCGACAACCACCAGCAATATGCGTTTCCAATTCATCGACACAACACTCCTTCCACAGCGCCGTCAACTTATTGACCAGGAGGCGCTTCTTAACATAAATCAAGAACCGGCGGCCCGCCTTGCCTAAGAGGTAGGCAGATCATTGCCCGGCAGAATGGTAAGTACCCTGCTGCAGAGACTGCCCGCCGCTTGCGCCTGGCTATCAAACTATCGTGCACTTTACCGGCTACTTTGAGGGCACGGCAGTCGCCCTCAATCAGAGGATCGCTTGTTAAACGCGAAATATGCCCCACCGTAGGGCATAACGCCAAGGGAAATTCTGGCATAAACCAGGTGGCTTGTCAACGCGTCCTTAGAAAATGAGCTGCCGCCCATCTCAATCAGCTTCCCCCACTTCTTCGTCATTGACGGTAATGCGGTTTGCATTGGCGCCGCGGACTATCATACCTTCCGCGTTGGCACCATTAACGATGATACCATCAGCCAGGGCAATTGTCCTGGAAACGCGGCGAGCAAGGTCACGGTCATGCGTCACCATCAGGATGGTCTTCCCCTGCGCAACCAGCTCTTCAAACACGGCAAAGACGTCATCGGCCGTCTTTGAATCCAGGTTGCCGGTTGGCTCGTCTGCGGCAAGGATCGGCGGATCATTGGCCATCGCCCGGGCAATGGCCACGCGCTGCTGCTGCCCGCCTGAGACTTCGAATGGTAGCTTGTAAGCATGTTCCACCATATCTACAAGCTCCAGCAGGTACAGCGCGCGCTCCTTGCGCTCGCGCCCGCTGTACATATCGCAAAAGTCCATCGGCAGCATCACGTTTTCCAGGCAGGAGAGCATCGGCAGCAGTTGGAAAAACTGAAAGATCACACCCACGTTGCGGCCGCGCCATTCCGCCATCGGTCCTTCCTTCAGCGTATGGACCGGCACGTTGCCAACATAGACAGAACCGGAAGTGGGTTTGTCGATGCCGGTGATCATGTTGATCAGCGTCGATTGTCCACTGCCCGATTTGCCGACTACGGCGACGAACTCACCTTCTCTGACCTGCAGGCTCACGCCGTCAAGAGCGATAAAGTTACCCACCGGCGTCACGTAAGCCTTGACCACATCATGCAGCTCAATCAACGGCCGCGGTACGGGAGCCGCTTTCCCAGGTATGGCACGCTCCGACGCGCTGGGGTTGTCTTTGTGCGTAAACAACTTTGTGATCATACTGCTTATCTTGCCCGCATCACCGGCCGTCCTGCATGAAATAGTCTCACACCCTTTGCCGCAAAACAAGATCTGGCCCGCCGCAGCGATCCGCCGCACCGCTTTTCCTTGTTCCCTGCACCTTTGTGCCTGGATAAATCAGTCGCGAGCTTTCGTTTTGACTGACGGTCAGTCGAATGGCTGAATTATACAACTACCGGCTGTGTATCGTCAAGGAAATCACAGCCTGAGAAGAGTGGATGGGAGCGAAGAGCACTGCTTTGACAAAGAGTAGGGCAGAAGTTATACTCCTAAATTGGGTTACCTTGGTGTATTGTATGGACAGCAAGGGCAAGGTCGTTGTAAGCGTAAGCGGAGTGCAATCATTCCCCCTCCCTACCTCATCACCGGGTCGCGAATGATTGATTTGTTCGTCGATACTGGTGAGAAGTTACAGACTCGGCCATGTCCACAAAGCATTCAGTGTGACGGTCGGGTTTTTTTATGGGCATTGTCGCGCAGCGCGGCAATCTGACTGGCGCGAGCAAAGGAACAATTTCTTTGGCAGAGTTGCAAGACCTACTCGATGAACATGATTACGATTCGCCCCAGGTCGGTGATATCCGCAAAGGCATAATCGTATCCATCAGTACGCAGGGCGTCATTGTCGATCTCGGGTTAAAACGTGACGGTTTGGTTCCAACAGCCGATCTCAATAAGTTGGAACCGGAAGAGCGCGATGCTTTGAAAGTCAATGATGAAGTGTTCGTCTATGTCCTGAACACGGATAAACCCGACAGCCTCGTAGTCTCTATCCACCTGGCGCGCCTGAATCAGGATTGGATTCGCGCCGAAGAGCTGCTGGAATCAAAAGAAATGATCGAGGCCGAAGTGATCGGCTACAACAAGGGCGGCGCGATTGTGCCGTTCGGCCGTTTGCGCGGATTTGTGCCCATCTCGCATCTCAGCGATGTAGCGCCGGGCATGGGCGAGCGGCGCCGCCAGCAGCGCCTAGCCAAGCTTCGCGGCGAAACGCTGCCCCTGCGCGTGATCGAAGTTAACCGCCGGCGGCGGCGATTGGTGCTCTCACAGCGAGAGGCACAAAAAGAGTACGATGCCCTACGCCGCGCCGAGCTCATTGAGACTCTGGAAGAAGGTGAGGTAAGACATGGCACAGTCAGCGGACTGCGCGATTTCGGCGCTTTTGTCAATCTTGGCGGCGCCGATGGTCTGATTCACATCTCAGAACTCGCCTGGCACCGCGTCAACCACCCGCGCGAGGTTCTGAGTATCGGCGAAGAGATTGACGTCTACGTGATGCGCGTCGATAACGACTCGCAGCGGATCAGCCTCAGCTTGAAGAAGATCACAGCTAATCCCTGGGATACGGTGGATGAGCGATACAAGGAAAATGAGTTGGTCGAGGGTACCATTACCCGTATTGTTGATTATGGCGCCTTCGCCGAAATTGAACCCGGCGTGGAAGGCTTGCTGCATATATCACAGCTTTCTCGCGGCAACGTGACCAACGTGAACGAGATGGTCCAGGAAGGAGAAACGCACCTGCTGCGCATCGTCAATATTGACAAGAAACGCCAGCGCATCGGCCTGAGCTTAAAAGCAGTGACGGCGATGGAACAGATCGAATGGATGGCGCAGCGCGAGATTGAAAAAGCGGCCGCGGAGGCGGCGGCCGAAGCGGAAGCAGCCGCGCTGGCGGAGGCAGAAGCCGAAGCGGCAGCAGCCGAGGTCGAAGCCGTGGATGAAGAAGCTGCGGCCGAAATGGAGGCTGCATTGGCCGCAGAAACGGGCAGAGCCGAAATTAGTGAGGAAGAAGAGTAAGCGCTTTTATGGCTAACAAAGAGGAAAAGCTTGAAGTAGAAGGGACAGTGGTGGAACTGCTGCCCAATACGCAATTTATGGTGGAACTGGACAACGGCCACCGCGTGCTGGCTTATTTGTCGGGGCGTATGCGCCGCTATTACATTCGCATTTTGCTGGGTGACCGCGTGCGCGTGGAAATGACGCCTTACGACCTGGAGCGCGGGCGCATTACCTACCGTTACCGCCGTACGACGCGCGGCTAGGCAGCAGTCCAGTCGATCCGTATTCTTTCAAACGAGACGCCGCGGCTCCTGGCTGAGCCGCGGCGTTTTTCATTCCTGATCGCCGGCGTGAGCGGCGACAAACGAAACCCAATCTCGCTGCTGTAGACGTTCTACAACCATACCACCGGCCGCTGCCAGGGCCTGCTCCACTTCTACCGCCTGGGGCTCAATAATGCCGCTCAAGATCAGGCGGCCGTGCGGCGCTACGTAGGCCAACAAATCGTCTCCAAGGAGCAACTCAATAATGACCGGCGCGAGAATGTTCGCCACGACGACGTCCCAACCACGCGACGCGACGCTGTTCAACTCACCCTGCCAGGCATCTATGCGGCCCTCTACGCCATTGAGACGTGCATTTTCCCGCGTGGCCCTGAGCGCCAGCTCGTCGGTGTCCACGGCGGTGATTGACCCGGCGCCCAGCCGCGCGGCGGCAATAGCCAGGATGCCGGTGCCCGTGCCGACGTCAAGGACCGTGTCACCCTCTTTGACTGTCTCCTCAAGGGCATGCAGGCAGGCCTGTGTCGTAGGATGCAGGCCCGTGCCAAAAGCCATGCCGGGGTCCATCACCAGGACAATATCTCCGTTTCCGGCCGTTTCGCCCGACTGCGCCCGCGCTTCTTCTATCCAGGAAGGCTTGATCCAGATTCGTTTACCGGCACGGAAAGGGTGGTAATTCTCCTTCCAGGCATGGGCCCAATCTTTTTCTTCAAGGACAGTAAAGGCCGGCGCGGGAATAGGATAGAGGCGGTTCATATGATAAAGAATTTCCTCTATTCTACGCCTCAGCGCTGGCGTATCTTGCTTCTGCGGCACAAAGATCTTGACGGCGACCGACGGCTCGAGGGCCATCGGGTCCAGGCTGTCCATGTCGCCCTTCTGCTCCAGGACGACGCTGTCCTGGTAGGCAAAAGGCCGCAGCATCTCCGCCACGGCCTCTGCCGCCTCGCCATCGACGAGGACACTTATTTCGGTAAAAGCGGTCATCCAGGCGACCTCTTACTGTGCAGCGAAGAAATCGCCAAAGGCGTCTTTGAGCTGCCCCAGGATGCCTCGCTCGTGCTTGGGTACAAGCTCTTTGCCAAGCGTAAGCGAAAGCTCGTTAAAGAGCCGTTCCTGCTCGTCGGTCAGATTTCTGGGGATAGCCACCTGCACCACGACATGCTGATCGCCGCGACCTAATGGGGATCCTCGGCCGCTGCGGTCCAGTCGCGGCACGCCTTTGCCGCGCAGGCGAAACACTTTGCCCGACTGCGTTCCCGCCGGTACGGCCAGCTTTTCATCGCCGTCAATCGTGGGTACCGTGATTTCGTCGCCGAGCGCCGCCTGGGCCACGTTGATTTGCAGATCAAGCCAGATGTCATCCCCGCGGCGCTGGAAGTATTCATGCTCCTTGACATGCAAGACGACAAACAGATTGCCGGGTGGGCCGCCAAAAACACCTGGCGCACCTTCACCTGAGAGCCTGATCTGGGTGTCGTTGTCCACGCCCTGCGGCACTTTGACCTTCTTGGTGGCCGTACGCTGCACGAGTTTCTGGCCGTGGCACTGGGTGCAAGGCTCGGAAATAATCTCGCCAGTTCCATTGCACTGCGAACAGGTTGTCACGTTGACGAAATTGCCCAGGATGGACTGCTGCACGCGCCGTACTTCACCGCTGCCATTACAGGTCGGACAGGTGAGCGGCGCTGTTCCCGGCTCAGCGCCGCTGCCATTGCAGCGGTCACAGGCCTCAGGCCGGCGCACTTCGATTTCTTTTTCAGCGCCAAACATCGCCTCTTCAAAGGTGATGGTGAGGTCGTAGCGGATATCGCTGCCGCGCCTGGGTCCGCGTCGCTGGCGGCGGCGTCCACCAAAGGCGCCGCCAAAGAACTCCTCGAAAATATCGGCGACCGAGCCAAAATCCCCTTCAAAACCAGAGAAGCCGGAAAAGCCGCCATTGTTGACGCCGGCATGGCCGAAGCGATCGTATGCAGCCCTCTTCTGGTCATCGGATAGCACTTCGTACGCTTCACTAATCTCTTTGAAACGCTCGTCCGCGTCAGGTTCAGCGCTGACATCGGGGTGATATTGGCGCGCTAGCTTGCGGTAAGCTTTTTTCAATTCATCGCCCGTCGCCGAGCGAGACACGCCGAGGACCTCATAATAATCTTGCTTCATTGCCATAACTATTTCACATGGACGCACACAGTTGGCCGCCAGCAGCGGCCAACTGTGTACAAGCTGCAGTGAGAGTTAACGAACGCTATGCGTCGCTGAACTCCCCTTCAATTACATCTTCATCAGGCGCTTCACCCTCTCCGGGCTGAGGGCCACTTTGCGGCGCATCCTCCGGAGCCGGGCCGGCCTGTTGTTGCTGGTACATGGCGGCGCCGGCTTCCTGCATCACGTCTTGCAGGCGCTCGCTGGCGGCTTTGATGGCCGCGCCGTCATCACCCTGCAAGGCGCTGCGAGTCGCTTCAATCTGGCTCTGGATGGCCGCCTTGCTGGCCTCAGGCACCTTGTCGCCATTTTCATGCAGAAACTTTTCGGCGCTGTAGACAGCCGAATCGGCCATGTTACGCGCCTCTACCGACTCCTTACGCGTACTGTCTTCCGCGGCGTGCTTCTCCGCTTCGTCGACCATGCGGTCTATTTCGCTGTCACTGAGACCGCTGGAAGGAATGATCTGCATCGCTTGTTCGCGACCCGTGGCCTTGTCCTTGGCGTTCACGTTGAGAATACCGTCGGCATTAATGTCGAAAGTGACCTCAATTTGCGGCACGCCGCGTGGTGCCGGTGGGATGCCGTCCAGGATAAATTTGCCCAGACTCTTGTTGTCAGCCGCCATCGGCCGTTCGCCCTGGACCACGTGAATCTCCACCTGAGTCTGGCTGTCGGACGCCGTCGAGAAGATCTGACTCTTCTTCGTCGGGATAGTTGTATTGCGCTCGATTAGCGGCGTGGCTACGCCACCCAGGGTCTCAATACCGAGGGTCAGCGGCGTGACATCCAGCAGGAGCACGTCTTTAACATCGCCGCCCAAGACGCCGGCTTGAATCGCAGCACCAAGTGCAACGACCTCATCGGGATTGACGCCCTTATGCGGTTCACGGCCGAAGAATGTCTTCACCGCCTCTTGAATAGCAGGCATACGCGTCATCCCGCCAACAAGAATGACCTCTTCAATATCTGAGGGCGAGACACCGGCATCCTTCAATGCCTTGCGCGTGGGCTCAATAGAGCGTTGGATCAGGTCCTCGGTGAGCTGTTCCAGCTTGGCGCGGGTCAAGGTGAGGTTCAGGTGCTTAGGTCCAGTGGCATCAGCCGTGATGTAGGGCAGATTGATTTCACTTTGCATGGTCGTCGA
>JBJYWX010000332.1:23973-28803 GCA_046259695.1 Promineifilaceae bacterium (SeqCode)
TCGCTCTGGGCCTGTTCCGCCGCCTCGCGCAGCCGCTGTAGGGCCTGGCGATCGTTGCGCAGGTCAATACCTTCCTGCATTTTGAACTGTTCCGCAGCCCAGTCGATGATCTTCTGGTCAAAGTCATCGCCGCCGAGAAAAGTGTCGCCATTGGTCGACTTCACTTCAAAGACCCCGTCGCCAACCTCCAGAATGGAGATGTCGAAGGTGCCGCCGCCCAGGTCATAGACGGCGATAAGGCCGTCTTTGTTGTTTCCCAGACCATAGGCCAGGGACGATGCCGTCGGCTCATTGACGATACGCATCACTTCCAGGCCGGCAATCTTACCGGCGTCTTTGGTCGCCTGGCGCTGGCTGTCATTAAAATACGCAGGAACGGTGATAACTGCTTGTGTTACCGGCTGGCCGAGATAGGCTTCGGCATCGGTCTTGATCTTCTGCAGGATCATGGCCGAGATTTCCGGTGGCGAATACTCGCGCTCATTCATCACCACACGTATATCGCCGTTCGCCGCCTTGCGCACTTCATAGGGCACGTAGTCCCGAGCGCGAGCCACTTCCGGGTCATCGTATTTGCGGCCCATGAAGCGCTTAACAGAGTAGATCGTATTGTCAGGATTAATAACCGCCTGCCGCTTGGCAACCTGCCCTACTAGCCGCTCGCCGGTCTTGGGATTCACGGCTACCACGGATGGGAAAAGGCGATTGCCCTCAGCACTGGTAATAATTACCGGCTCTCCACCTTCCATAACGGCAGCGGCGGAGTTTGTCGTACCTAAATCGATTCCAATTATTTTGGCCATTTCATATTCCTATTGCTAACTATAACAGTTACTGTATGCAGATGGTCGAACCCTCATTCAGCAACATATACGAGGGAAGGCCTGACGACGCGATCGCCAATTAAATAGCCTTTCTGCATCACACGGGTGACGGAGCCGCTCTCTACCTCATCGGAAGGTTCTTGCGCCAGCGCCTCGTGAACATGCGGGTCAAAAGGCTGGCCGACCGCCTCAATTTCGACAACGTTCATATTTTCCAGGATGCCAAGCAGCTTACGATATACAAGTTCGATGCCTGCAAACCAGGGATCCCCGCTGATATTCTCCGGCACCGTGCCCAGGGCACGCTCGTAGTCATCCAGGACAGGCAGCAGCTTAGCAACCAGATCCGCATTAGCATTCACGTAGGCCAGCGAACGCTGTTTCTCAAATCGCTTGCGTGCGTTTGCCAGTTCCGCCTGCGCCCGCAGGTAATTATCCAGATGGCGGGCCGCTTCATCCTGCGCCGTGGCCAAGAGGTCTTCCAGGGTGGGCTCTTCGACCACTATTTCGTCGACAACCTCGCCCTCTACCCTCGCGTCTGGCGCGATACCCTCGACCAGTTCAATTTCTTCCATTTCTTCGGCTTCCGGTGCATCTTCTAACACCGGGCCATTTTCTGGTTCATTCAAGTTGTTGTCACTCACGCGTCATTCCCCTCGATTTCGCGAACATCCTTGCCCGGGTCGTTGACCAGGTAACCGTCCGCATAATATTCATAGACAAAACCGCTCATTAAGTCGGCCACATAGCGCACGGCGGCTACGTTCCGGCCGTAGGACATGCGCGTCGGACCGATGACCGCCACCGTACCGCTAAAATAATCAGCAACGCCGTAGCGCGCCAGAATGATGCTGCAGTCCTTCAGCTCTTCCCAACGGCCCTCGCCGCCAATCATGACCTGCACGCCGCCGACCTCGGGCAGAAGCGGGTGCGAAATGACATTGGCCAACAAGGTGCGTTCTTCCAGCACGCGCACTGCCTGCCGCGTGCTCTCATCCTCAATGAGATTCAGAATGCCGTCACGATAGAACTCACTGATGAAGCGCTCATCGGCCTGATGCATAATGTCAAGGACTAGTTTTGCTACTTCAAATTCGAGCGTATCCAGGTGCTCACTGGCGCGCTGCACCTTCTCCACCGTCCCATTCTCAAACAGGGTATTCAGGTAGTTAGCCGCGGCGCTCAGGCGCCCCTGTGGCAGTGGCTCCGCCAGCGTCAGAAGCTGCTGCCTAACTTCACCACTGTGAAGGACAAGGACAAGCAGCACCAACCGGCCCTGTGTCGCAATGAGCTGGAGGTGCTTAAAGCGGTTTGCCTGCGCGTGCGGCGCGGTGACCACGCTTGCCCCTTGCGAGGTGCGCGCCAGGATCGCCGCTGCAAGCTGCATCCATTGGCTCAGGTCAAGGCGCGCCTGGTGAAACTGGTGGCGAATCATCTGTTGTTCGAGTGACGGCAGATGAAACTCCCCCAACAGTTTCTGCACAAAGTAACGATAACCCAGCTCGGTAGGAATGCGCCCACCTGAAATGTGCATTTGCGTCAGATAGCCCAGTTCGCCCAGGACGGCCAGTTCATTACGAATAGTAGCTGAGCTGACGCCCAAGTCATGGCTGTCAACCAGGCTCTTAGAACCTATCGGCTGGCCCGACTCAATGTAATCGCGCACGACCATCCGTAACACGGCTTCCTGTCGTTCTGTCAGCGCTTCGAACATCGTCATTCATACAAGCCGGAGACCAAGCAGGGCTTGAGTCTCCAGCGCTTAGCAATCTAAAGTGTGGCTTGCCAGAATTGTTAGCACTCGAAATGCGGGACTGCTAACGGGCGGCTAGATTTATCATAGCATGCGCATTTTGCGCCGTCAAATAAGAAGAACGTTAGATCGAACCCCCTGCATCAGGACCTGCAGCAGCACCTGTACCAGGTGCAGCGATGGCGATTATTTGGCAAGCTTTGAGTAGGCTTGGGGTAAGTTAGACGGGTTCTTCCTGGGCTACTTCGGTCCGCCCAGTGCGGCCGTTGTCGCCGATCGCGGTCGCCGGTTCAAAGCTGACCACTTCGGGGAAATCCTCAATCTCTTCTTTGTGCTCCCTACCCGGCTGGAATACCTGCCAGATTGTGCGCAGCAAGATCTTAGTGTCCAGCAGGATTGACCAGTTTTCTGAGTACCACAGGTCATATTTGGTGCGCTCGGAAATGGAGGTGTCGCCGCGAAGGCCGTTGACCTGCGCCCAGCCGGTCATGCCGGCCTTCTCGTTATGACGGTCCATGTAACGGGGGACAACTTTGCGAAAATGAGCGACATAATAAGCCTGCTCTGGGCGGGGCCCCACCAGACTCATTTCGCCCAGTAGGACATTAATTAAGTTAGGCAGCTCGTCCACTTCAAAGCGCCGCAGCAACGTGCCCAGCCGCGTCTGGCGTGGGTCGTTGTCCGTAGTCCATCCTGGCCCATCCTTCTCAGCGTCTTTGCGCATTGAACGGAACTTGATTAGCAGGAACTCTCTCCCATCGAGACTCATGCGCGGCTGCACAAAGAAAGCCGGGCCGGGCGATTCCAGCTTGATTGCTATTGCCGTCATAAACATGATCGGCGAGAGAAAAATGAGTGCGAGGGCGGAACCGGCGATATCGATCATGCGCTTAAAAATAAGCAAGTAACCACGCAGCTTAAAATCGCGCACGGAGAGCAGCGGCAAACCGCCCAGATCATCTATCGAGGCTTGGGTCGTTACGAATTGAAAAATGTCGGGGAAGACCTTGACGGAAACGCGCCCACTTTCGCAATAAGAGATGACGCGCATCGATTCGCGATGTCCCTTTTCCGGAATAGCGACAATCACCTCATTGACGTCGTAGGCGTCAATGATATGCGGCAGCTCTTCAGTGCGGCCCAAGACAGGAACCCCCCAGAACTCCTCTTGCTCTTCATCGCCATTGACCACGCCTATGAGATCGTAGCCCAACTGCGGCGACCATAGGACGCGCTGTACGATGATGCGCGCGGTGTCTCCCGTGCCGACAACGACCAGGCGATCCTTGTCCAGATAGCGCGTGCGGAGCTTAAGGCGCATGAATTGATGGAGCAGGCGCCCGACAACAAGAAAGAGAATCGCCAGCGCCCAGTCATAGAGAATCATCGCCCGCGGATAAAAGACGATCGCGTCCTGATCCTTAAAGAACAATGTAGAGAGGGCAATAGCGATCAAGGTGCCCAGCGTGACGGAACCGACCACATAATAGAACTGGTCGATGCGCGACACGGTACGCGGGATGTAGTACTGGCGGAAGATCAACAGGAGGAAAGTAATGCTGGCAACCTGCAGCGCAAGCAGGCCAAGAAAATCGCGCAGCGGGTAAAGCGTGGCCAATTCCGCGGGCCAATCGAACCTGCTACGCAGCCAATAGGCCGACACAAACGCCAGCACGATCATCATTGAATCAACGATGACCAGTGAAAAAGTATAGATTGTGCGGACCTGCTGCGTCTTCATATCACGGAATGATGCAATAGGAAGGCATCATTCAACGTTTCTCCATGCTCTTATCTATCGAAAACCATTCTAACAAATCGTCTAAACGTGTCCAAGACGGCCAGCCTGCGGTGTTCGACCGCTCAGGCACCTCTTACCATACGCCAACGTGCTTCTAATCATGACCCGCTAGAATAGCCAAGTTGATTACCCTAATGGGGCAGCAGCCGTTGGCAACGTGGCTGATTGCCCGGAGAAGAAGTTAATGAAATCTCGTGTAGTTGTACTGTTTGTCGGCCTGGCGGTCGTTGTACTGAGCTTCAACGCCGGCTATGTATTCGGCCAATCGCCCGCCGCACCCTACCGCGTCTTTCCTGCCAGCTTCCCGAACGACGAAAACAGTGAAGCGTTCGCGCCTTTTTGGGAAGTTGTGAATATGGTTGAAACGAGCTTCTACGACCAGCCTGTAGACAGGGCCAAACTCGTTGAGGGCGCGATCAACGGCTTGCTTGAGTCGCTGGATGACCCGCACA
>JBJYWX010000333.1:0-3049 GCA_046259695.1 Promineifilaceae bacterium (SeqCode)
CTGGCTGAGAGACTTTTTGAATGAAGCGAACATTGTTTTCTGCGATGGCGCCGGTGTCATTATAGGCGCACGAATCCTTGGAAAGCATATTCCCGAGCGAATTACTTATGCCGACTGGCTTTACCAGTTTTCAGAATTCTCTGAAACACAGGATTTCAGCTTATTCTTTTTGGGCGCCAAACCAGGGGTTGCCGATGACGCGGCACGACATCTTGTAAGCATACATCCAAACTTAAGGATTGTCGGCACGCAGCATGGTTATTTCGACAAAACCGCTAGCAGCCAGGAAAACGAGGAAATCATAGCGAAGATAAATGAAGCGAAGCCCAATATTCTGATCTTGGGGTTTGGCATGCCCTTGCAAGAGCGCTGGCTAATGGACAACTGGCACACCGTGGATGCAAACGTTGCGCTAACAGGCGGGGCGGTATTCGATTATCTCTCTGGCAGATTGAGTCGCGCCCCTGGTTGGATGACCGATAACAGCCTAGAATGGTTAGGGCGGCTCGTCGTTGAACCGAAGCGCCTGTGGCGCCGTTATCTCGTGGGCAATCCTCTTTTCATGTGGCGTGTTTTGAACGAGCGTCTATTGGGGGAAGCAAGACAATAGACGCCGCGCTGTTTTCGGGTTGCTATGTGGCCTTTCAGCGAAACGTCTTATTCATCATTATCAAGCCTATGACGCCGACGCCAGTTGCTAATACGCTGCCCGCTCCTTAACCAGGGCATTAAGGCGCTGGGCTCAATGCCACGCCTGACCAGCATGCTCCTGATGCGCTGCATGAGCTGAAAGCGGGCGCGCGAGATGGAGAAGGGGCCCTCAAGCTGCCAGTAGGCCTCGGCCAAAAGCGATGCCAGATGCCTCTCCGCAAATAGGGGGTCTTGCAGAATGTTGTGGGTATAAGCTTCTTGTTGGCCGGCCTCGCTATAATCGCCTACCCGGGTATCAAACTTTAGTACGGTGAGCCGGGGAACAAACTCAAATCGTTTCCCAGCAAACTGGGCCCTGCGTAAGAAGTCAACCCGCGGGTCAGCCTTAAGCTCAGAAGGGTCTTTCCAGCAGTCGATTTCATCAAGCACATCGAGCCTGTGCATTAAGGCGGGTACTTCTGGCGGACGCGGCGCATCCGGGTAGTATGGAATGTCGGCCTGGTTGGCGCCGTCTCTAATCCACTCCATGATCGTATAGGAAAACTCTGCTTTACTCTTCTCCAGGCTGCCTACAAGTAACTCCAGATGATTAGGCAGCCATATATCATCATGGTTCAGATAGGCCACATATTTCCCTTTCGCCCGGTGAAGCGCCTCATTGGTCGGAGTTGATTGGTAACCGGAATTGACCGGCAAGTTGTACCAGTGCAGGCGCCTATCGTTGAAGCTCGAGACAACTGCTTCGCTGTCATCCGTACAGGCATCCCCAATTATCCAGCACTCGAAATTAGTAAAGGTCTGCCATAGAACGCTGTTAATGGCGTATCGCAAGGTACTACTTTTGTTGTAAGTGGCAATTATTACGGTGACGATAGGCGAGGGATCCATCATAGTCTCTCTCGGTACAGGAGCCGGCATGAATTCAGATTTATGGCGCATACTTTACATCGCATCCCAACATACGCAAGGATAGCTTTCTGAGGCTTGAGTATAGCGCTGCGGGCATTATGTGCGCAGTGACTGATCAGCGCTATAATCGCAGCGAGTATAGTTACGCTTCAGTAGAGCACAATTGGAGGAGAAGTGTTATGCTCCGGCGATTCAGCGTGAATTACGCTGTATTCTCCATACTGCTTGACGGCGTGTTAACCCTGATGGCCTTGCTCATCGCGATAGCGCTGCGGCCAAGCTTTCCCCAGGTGCCACTCCTCGTGCCGGTCCAGGAAGTTCACCTCCCGGAGTGGGTCTATGTGCTGATCCCTTTGATCTGGGTAGGAACCTTTTTGTTTGCCTCTGTCTATGATCCAAAAGGTACTTATCGCCTGGTTGATGAACTACAAACGGTAAGTCTCGCCTCGGTATTGGCCACGTTAATCTGTGCGGGCGTTTTCTATCTCATTTTGCGCGAGTTTTCTCGCTATCTCTTTCTCAGTTTTGTCGCGCTGAATATTTTCTTGCTCATTGGGTGGCGTCTGGTAGCCCGCATCGCCTGGCGTCTACTGCGTTTCCCGGCCGCCGCGCAGTCAGTTCTGATCATTGGCGCAGGAGACCTTGGCCGGCGCATTGGCCAGATGGTCAAGGAATACAGTTGGACGGGCCTGACCCTGGTCGGATATCTTGACGATGCGCCAGCCGCGAGTGCGCGTACGGATGTGAAATGGCTGGGTGCGGTGGACGACGCTCGCCGCGTAGTTGAGCAGTTTGAGATAAGTGATGTCGTGGTAGCCTTGCCGCGATCGGCATTTGGCCGCGTGAACGACCTGGTTCTGAATCTGCGAGATTTGCCGGTGCGTATGCGCGTGGTGCCCGACTATTACAGCCTGGCTCTCTATCAGGCGACGGTGGAAGATTTTGCCGGCGTGCCGATGATCAACCTGCGCGATCCGGCACTGAACGATGTGCAGCGCCTGGCCAAACGCGCCTTTGATTTGCTGATCGGTGGTATTGCATCTCTGGTGATCCTGCCGCTGCTGGGAATTGTGGCCATAGCGATTAAGATCGACAACCCTGGCCCGATTATCTTTCGCCAGAAACGGGTTGGCGAAAACGGCCGCCTATTCGAAATGTACAAATTCCGCTCGATGATTGTAGGCGCCGAAGACCTGCAGGACGAGGTAACCGAACAGGATCCGGACGGCAAAATTTTGTACAAGAAAGCAGACGATCCGCGGATCACGCGCGTCGGCCGCATCATTCGACGCACCAGCCTGGACGAACTACCGCAGTTGTTTAACGTGCTCAAAGGAGACATGAGCCTGGTTGGCCCGCGGCCTGAGCTGCCTTTTATGATCGGGCATTACGAGCCTTGGCAGCTCAAACGATTCGCCGTGCCACAAGGAATGACCGGCTGGTGGCAAATCAACGGCCGCGCGGACAAACCACTCCACCTCCACACCGA
>JBJYWX010000334.1:0-15062 GCA_046259695.1 Promineifilaceae bacterium (SeqCode)
CTCCATCCAAATGCGTTGTAGTTCAGCCTGCATGTATTCGCGCGATTGGGCGTCCAGCGCCGATAACGGTTCATCAAAGAGCAAGATGGCCGGCTCTACCGCCAGGGCGCGAGCCAGATTGACGCGCTGCTGCATGCCGCCCGACAGTTCATTTGGAAAGCTTTCTTCAAAGCCGCGCAACCCTACTAGAGCTGTAAGGTTCTCTGCTTTCTCCAGCGCGACACGCGGCATTTCGCCACGTATTTCCAGTCCATACGCAATATTTGCCACGACCGTTCGCCAGGGAAATAAGGCTGGTGTCTGAAATACCATGCCGCGGTCGCGCCCCGGACCAGAAATTGGTTCACCATTGAGATTGAGCCTGCCCTTCTGGGGCGTAATGAGCCCGGCTACGGCATACAAAATGCTTGTCTTGCCGCAGCCACTTGGCCCCACGATCGAAACAAACTCGCCATCGGGAACCTCGAAGCTTGCGTCCTTTACGGCTTCCAGAGGCTGCCCGGTGCGTTTCATCTCATAGCCTATGCTCAGATTTTCGACCTGGAGACGAGCCAAATGATCACCTCGAACTTCCGACGATGAAGAATCAAATTAGCATATTAACCTGGTAGAGATTTAATTCAAAGAGATCTAGACACTGGAGTAGTAAACTGTAACCGTGAAGAATCGGTCAGCCTGCCGCTTGGCAATTGGATTTTGACCCGGGAGGAGACAATATCCCGCTAATCCGTATCTAGAATCCATTCAATGGCGCATTCTCTATATCATGCATGGAACCCGCCCCGGCTCACGGACAAAGTCGCTGTCAAAGTTTCGGCATTATGTGCTCCAATGACCGGATTTGACCAATGAAAATGATCACAAGAGGCTCCAAGTCGCCCACTCTAGGCTTCAGCAGTGGCGCTGATGGAGCATGAGAAATAGATCCTAGACCACGCGCATGAGCTCATCGTGGTTGAAGTTCTCGACGCTGCCAAGGGCGGCCACTCCTTCCAGATCTAGCTACACAGCTGTCCGGCGCAGTGCGTAACAGCTGCCGTCAATCAGATAGCCATTGCGCTCCCAGGCCGTGCAGAAGCCGCCAGAAAAATCGTGTAGTTCAAAGATCAACGACCGGCGGCCCTTCATCTCCGTGCAGGAGCCGGCGGCCGGCTCGGCGATTCCGGCGCAAATTATGATGACTGTGTTGGTCACCTCGTTGTATCCTACAGCTAATCCGATTGTTAGCTACCTTATGGCACCTCCAATACGTGTCTTCTTGCAGCGCGCAAAAGTAAGCAATGGCCGGAATAAGCGTGACAAACATCACGGGGGATGAATAGGCGCGAAAAAGCCGCCCCCGAAAGGACGGCTGGCTAGAAAACAGGCGAAAGACTCGGCTTGTGAAGCGCTCACTCACTCATTGAGTAAACCAAGCCGCTCGTATCCATGGGCAATTGCCTGCCAGCGTAAGGCGGCTATGTCACCGGCATCAAGTGTGTCGTTGAGCAGGCCCAGGCGCTCGTATCCTTTGCCGATTGCCAGCCAACGAAAGGCTGCCTGTTCGGCGGCCGCGGCATAGTCGAACGGATCACGGGTCAATAGGCCCTCACGTTCGTAGTATGCGGCCATCGCCTGCCAGCGTTGAGCCGAAATGTCTGCCGCGTGCTCCGTTGAGGTCTTTGCTTCGGCCGCGTAGTTCGTGCGCTCTACCTGCGGCACAGGCGGCAGGATCTGATGCACCTGACCGGCCGGTCCTGGACCCAAAAGGATGAACATGCCAACAATTGCCAAACCAAACAGTGCAATTATGATAGGCTGAAGGTCTGTACGCTCGTTCATTTCATACTCCTTGTTATTAGCGGCAAGATTTACTTCAAATGCTTGCCCTTCCAAGTATTGACTACCTGTGGCCATCTTAGCTAGGGGGGCGTTTGCCAGCGTATGTGCGGTCGTTGCTTAGCGTGTTTTCTTGGCTTCGACCTGTATTCACGTGTTGCGGCATCGCCAGCATACTCGCCGCCAGGTACCCACTAGAACTCTGTTATAATATATGAGAAAAGTCGAGAGACGAATGCCGGGCGCATTTGTGCGGCTGCTGGTCGCATTCTGCAATAAACAGGGAGTGGCGCATGGCGTTAAAAATCTACCTATTGGGGCAGTTCAATCTAGAAGCCGAGCAGCAGACTTTGGCACTTCGCTCGCGGCCAGCGCAATCTCTGTTTGCCTACCTAGTCCTGCATGCCGGCATGGCTCACCGACGCGAACGTCTCGCCGGCCTACTCTGGCCTGACTCCATGGAAACGAATGCCCGGGGCTATTTACGCCATGCCTTGTGGCGCATACGCAAAGCATTTAACGACGCCGGGCTCGAGCCTGATGATTTCTTGCAGACTACTGACATCAGCGTAACCTTTGACTCTGGCGCAGAATACTGGCTCGATGCAAGGGAATTCCTGGGTACAGTGCCAACCGCACCGTGGCCGGAGCTCGCCACTGCGGTATCCCTTTATTGTGGCGAATTGCTGCCCGGTTTCTACGATGAGTGGGTGGCGGTCGAGCGCGACCGCCTGCACGCCGCTTTCCAGCAACGAATGGACGCCTTATTGCAGATGCTTTTGGAAACCCAAGAGTGGGATGCCGTACTGCACTGGGCGGAGCAGTGGATTCGCATTGACCATGGGCCGGAACCTGCCTACCGGGCCGTAATGCAGGCCTTTGCCGCACGCGGTAACAAGGCCATGGTACGGGCAACCTATCACCGCTGCGTAGAGGCATTGGAACGCAATCTAGCGCTCGAACCGGGCCCGGAGTTGCAGGCACTTTATGCGCGACTAATGCAGCCCGACAAGCTAGAGCCTGCGCTGCCTACCTTTCAGAAACAGATGGCAGAGCGCCCGCTGTTCATGGTCGACGACCACAGACAGCCGAGTGCAAAACCATTGTTTGTCGCCCGCAAGCAAGAGTTGGTATCCATGCAGGAATTGTTCAACAAGGCGCGGCGCGGAAACGGGCAAATTATTCTCGTTGCCGGCGAAGCGGGTAGTGGTAAGACGGCACTGATTCAGGCCTTTGCACGGCAGGTCTGCGCTGAGCAGGCAGGCGTTGTCGTCGCCGGGGGCAACTGCAACGCCCAGACTGGTATCGGCGATCCCTATTTGCCGTTTCGCGAAATCTTAGAGCTGCTGACTGGTGATGTCGAATCGCAGTGGGCGGCTGGTGCCATCACTCAGGATCACGCCCGGCGGCTATGGAAGTTGATGCCACGGGCTGCGGCGATCTTGCTGCGGAGTAGTCCGGACCTGGTAGATACATTTGTATCGGGAGCGGCGCTCCTAGATCGCCTGCAGGAGGCCGCGGTAGGAGCGGACGTGGAGCGGCTCACCGACCTCTTGCAGCGGCGGTCCGTCAGTGGCTCTTTTATGAGCCCGGAGCAGAGCGATCTGTTTGAGCAATATACGCGATTCTTACACCTCCTGGCGCGCCAGTCGCCGCTTGTGCTGCTGGTAGATGATCTGCAATGGGCAGATCTAGGGTCGATCAGCCTTCTGTTCCACCTTGCTCGGACCCTTGCCGGAACGCCTCTATTTATTGTGGGCGCCTTTCGGTCTGAGGAGTTGTCTATAGGTCGCGAGCAAGGACGCCACCCATTCCAGCCCGTACTTAGTGAACTGCGGCGCATGTTTGGGAACGTAATAATTGATCTCGACCAGGCTGAGGGCCGCGACTTCGTCAGCGCGCTGCTGGATAGCGAACCAAATAAACTGGATGAATCTTTCAGGCGGATGCTTTATCGCCAGACGCGTGGCCTTCCGCTTTTTACGCTGGAACTCTTGCGTGGACTGCAGGAACGAGGCGATCTGTTTCGAGATGAGAAAGGATACTGGATCGCGGGTGATACACTGGCATGGGACGAGCTGCCGGTGCGTACAGAGGCGGTTGTTGCAGAGCGCATCGGCCGCCTGGCACCTGCGCTCAGGGCGATGCTGCGCGTGGCCAGCGTCGAGGGTGAACGTTTTACCGCCGAAGTGGTTGCGCGTGTTCAGGGCGTGAATGAACAAGAAGTGCTCATTGGTTTGAGCCGCGAACTGGATCGCAAGCATCAGCTTGTTCGTGCGGAGAGCATCATGAGAAAGGACGGGCGCCTTTTCTCCACCTACCGCTTCCGTCACACCCAGATTGAGAGATATCTTTACAGCACGCTGGACGAGGTCGAGCGTGTCCATCTTCATGAGCAAGTTGGTGCTGCGCTCGAAAGCGTTTATGCAGATGAGGATGTAATCGCCGCTAATGCCGTGCAATTGGCGCGCCATTTCCGCGAGGCGCGTATCGCGCCAAAAGCAACGTATTATCTTTATCTTGCCGGGAAGCGTGCCTTGAAACTCTCCGCCTATCGCGAGGCGCTCAATCATCTGACACCTGCGCTCGAGATACTGCAAATATTGCCCGATAGCCGGGAGCGCCTCCAACTGGAACGAGATCTTCAGCTGGCGATCAGTACCGCCTGGATGTGCAGCGACACGCCCTCGGCAGAAATGGAGATGGCCTGCCAGCGCGCTAGAGACCTCAGCCAGCAGCTGGGGGAAACTGCTGCCTTGAGTCGAGCGCTCGGTGGACTGGCCATATTCAATTATGTGCGTGCCCGCCATCAGCGCGCTCACTCTCTGGCCAGTGAAGCACTCGCCCTGGCAGAGGAGGCCGGGGATCTGCTTCTGACATTGGTTGGGCACTGGCGAGTCGGATTCGTGACCTTCGGCCAGGGCGATTACGTGCACGCGCAGGAGCACATGGCCGCAGCAATTGACCTCTATGAGCCCGCACGGCAACACCAAGCCTTGATCGCGATTCATGGCGTTGATGCTGGGGCGAGTGCGATGGCCTATAATGCCTGTTGCCTGGGATGTCTAGGCCACCTGGACAGCGCCCTAGCAGAACGTGAAAAAGCACTTAGCCTGGCTTGCGAACTCGACCATGCATTCACGCTAGCAGATGTCCTATGCTACGCATGCTGCACGTTGAGTCTCCTTCTGGGTGATGGGGAGGCGCTTATTAGCGATGCGCAGGCGTTCGTAGATTTGGCGAAAAACAAAGGACTGGCTGGTTGGATGAAGATGGCGCAGTGTTTTCTTGGCGAAGGACTGGTCCTTGCCGGAGACGTCACCGCCGGCATAACCCAGATTCGGGAGAGCCTAGCAGTTAAGATTGCCGCCGATGAAAGAGTCAACCTTCCTGGAAAACTAGGCTCCCTGGCGCAGGCATACCTACAGCTCGGAGTTTTGCCGGAAGCGGAGCTTGCCCTAGCGGAGGGTTTTCGACAGCTTGAGCGTTCCGGAGAGAGGATGTGGGAATCTGATCTGCACCGTCTTCAAGGCGAGCTGTGCTGGGCGAGAGGCGATATTGACGCAGCCACACAGGCTTTTGACCGGGCATTGGTGGCTGCGCGCAGGCAGCGAGCCCGATCCTGGGAGCTTCGCGCCGCGACGGGATTGGCGCGCATGAGGCGGGCACAGGGCGATATCGAAGGGGCGCGTGAGCTGTTAGTGCCGCTTATGGACTGGTTTGGCGAATGCACATATGCGCCGATCCTGGCGCGCGCCAAGGCATTGCTGGCCGAGTTGCCGTATAATTAATGTATGCAGAAGATGGTAAACGGCAGTAGAGACGTCCGCGAAGAGAGCGACCGGCCTTCACCTATTCGGTCTTGAAGTGATTTTGCCCGAGTCGACAACGGATGACGTTACCGATCACCAGGCTGCGTACCTGTCATGGCTGTGGCCGCTGCTGTTCTTTTTTGGTGTCACGCTCCTGTTCACCTATCCCATTTGGCTCGATCCGGCCGGTCTGGTTATTGGCCGCCCGGTGGATGATGCTTTCGAACCAATCTGGTACCTGGCATGGTATAAGCAGGCATTGCTTGACCTGCATGTGAGCCCGCTTTTCCAACCGGATGTGTTTTACCCGGAAGGTTGGCATCTGGGTTTCGCCGTTCAGCCTCCTTTGTATCCCACGTTGATGGCGCCCGTGACGGCCATGCTGGGCCCCGTGCGGACCTACAATTTGCTGCTTATCCTGTCCACTGTTCTCGCCGCATACGGATCTTACCTCCTTGTCCGCGCGCTGGGCGGCAGCACGACTGGCGGCCTCCTCGCCGGAATCGCCTATGCCTATTACCCGAACCGCCAGGTTTATATGAACGGTTTTCTTAATGTGCTGCTGGCATCGGCCTGGCTGCCATGGATGCTGCTGGGACTGGTCCAGGCGTTAAATAAACCGCAGACGCGCGGTCGCTGGCTGGCCCTAGCGGCCGTTGCCTATGCCATGAGCATCGGCGGCGCCTATCAATATGCCTATGTGGCTACCTTTACTTTGCTTATCGCCGGTCTGGTTCTGTTGCTGCCGGCGATCTTGCGGCAGGCGGGAGAATGGCTACGGCCGCTTGCTCTCGCTGCCCTTCTTTTCCTGCTGTTGGCCGGGCCGCAGTTGGCGCTCGGCTTGAGCATTCGCCGCAGCGAAGGCGTCGCCACTGATTTCACGCTGCCAGACCTGATTCATACGAGTACCAGCTTGGAGCGGCTGCTTGTGCCCAGCGCCATGAACCCGCTTTTCTGGGACCTGGCGCGCGAGCGTTTCCCCCTGAGGAATGGTGAAGACGCGGTGGTGGCATTTGGATATGTGGTTCTCGCACTGGCGATCGTTGGCCTCGTGGCCTACCCTAGCAGCAGGCGCGCGAAATGGGCACTTGTAAGTCTCGCGCTGTGCGGCCTGATCTTCATGGCCGGACCTTTCCTGACCATTGATGGCGAGGTGGTTACTGTTCCCATACCTGCCCTGTCCAGGTTCGCCCAGGACCTGCCGGAGTTGACCGCGGGTGGAGAAGTCGCGCCGATCCCTCTCCCGGCTTTGCTTGTTTACCGGCTGGCGCCTCCCCTGCGATCCTTCCATCATTTCGGCCGTATGGGTGCCGTGGTGATCCTGGCCCTGGGCACGCTTGCCGGCCTGGGACTCACGGCGCTGCAGCGCCGCCTAGAACCACGCGCCGCGCAAATGCTTGGCCTGATGGCTATCTGCCTGCTGCTGGTCGAATTCAATAACCAGCCGCTGCCGGCGGTGACGGCGATCGCTGGCATGCAGCGGGAGGTAGATGCCTGGCTTGCCGATCAGCCGCAGCAGAGTGTCATCATGGAGTACCCGACCTGGTACTCGTTTGAAGGGAGATCGCTTTACTACATGCTGGCTCACGAGCAAAAGATTGCCCACGGCTACAGCATCTTCTCACCCCGCTTCCTGGAACCGCGCGCCACGCTTGACCTGTGGCCGGCCGATCCGGCCATCGACCTGCTGCAAAGCTACGGAGTGCACTACGTCCTGGTCCACGTTCCGCGGGCGCAGACGGATTTCGAGACGGCTGTGCTGCCCGGCCTGATGGAGAATGATCGTCTGCGATTTATCGGCCGGTTTGCCGCCGGCGGTTCAGGCGTTGTGCCCCCGGCTTATTTGAACGGCCGGATTCAACCGCAGGTAGACGTTATCAAAGAGACATTTCTGTTTGAGCTGGTAGACGGTGAGCAGTAAGCGCCTGGCTATTTTGGCGCGTATATCTTTGTGATAGGATGCGAACGCCCGTATAATCGGCGGTTCGGAGCCCGCGACATGGCTGAAGCTGGTTATCAAGACGCACAGGCAGCGAATACGCCCCCGGATGAGTCGGCAGCCCAACAGGCACCGGGGCAAGCCTCGCCGCTTGAAGCAATACTCAAGTTCTTACTGTTTGTCGGCCGCCAGCTGCTGATCAGCGCGCTTATCCTGCTGGCCGTGATCTTCTTCACTTACCTGGGCCTATCGCTGGCTGGCGGTACCGCGCTAAGGGCAGCCGTGCCGGATGCCGCGCAGCAAACGGTCGCGTATACCGGCAATCTCCTGCGCGGCGATCTGGGCATGGCCACAGCGGCCAGCAGCGATGTCCGCCCACGGCCGATGGGTGAGGTCATCGTTGAGCGCATGGGACGCAGCCTCGGCCTGTTAGCTATTGCGCTGATCTTTGCCACGTCCCTGGGCGTTGCGCTTGGCATGCGGGCGGCGCGCAGCGGCGGCACCCGATCGCTTGGCATTATCCTGATTACCATTATCGGTATCTCCGTCCCAAGCTTTTTCCTGGCCTTCCTCTTGCAGTGGGCGGTGACGACTTACACGCGATGGTCGGGCACGGCCATCTTGCCCGTTGGTGGTTACGGTTGGGACAATCACATGGTGCTGCCCATTTTAGTGCTCACAGCGCGCCCGCTGGCCCAGATTACGCGTGTCTCGTTCGTCACGCTGCGCGATGTGCTGAGCCAGGATTACGTACGCACCGCTTACGCTAAAGGCCTGCGCAAGCGCCAGATCACCTGGTCGCACGTCATGCGCAATGCCGCCATCCCTATTCTGACCACGGTCGGGATTTCCTTCCGCTTTATGCTCAGCGCGCTGGTTGTTATCGAACTCTATTTCGGTTGGCAGGGGGCAGGCTTCACGCTGCTGAAGAGCATATCCCAGCGTGATGATAATCTCACCGTTACATTTGTCATGCTTCTGGCGGTCCTGATTCTACTGGTCAATTTACTGTTGGAGTTAAGCTACCGGCTGATTGACCCGCGCCTGTGGGCGCCGCCGTCGCATGTTTTGAAAGGCGGCCGGCAGTCGTTTGGCGAGGCGCTGCGTTCTCTGGGCGAAAGCGTACTGGATGTGCTTGTGGACAATCGCCTCACGCGGGCCTATAAAGCGCGGCGGGGCCTGGGATCGGCTGATCAGGAGCTCGCCTCCAGCGCCAAGATATACAGCAGCCAGAAGTCGCTTGAGGATCCGTTCGTCGGCAAACGCTCGGTATGGGTCGCTACCCGCCGCAATGCACCCTTTACTATCGGTGCCCTACTGGTACTGGGGCTGCTGCTGTTGATGCTCTTCGGCCCGCGCCTGGCCCCTCACAATCCTTATGTAACGCAGGGCCTGGTGAACGTGGACGGGCAGTTGACCCGGCCGCCTCTGGCGCCGGACCAGACTTACCCCTGGGGTACAGATGCCCTTGGCCGGGACATGATGAGCCTGATCCTGGCCGGCGCTCAGCAGACCTTGCTGCTGGTGATCGTGGTCGTGGTTGCGCGCTTTGTGCTGGGCGTTCTGCTAGGCGCAATAGCCGGCTGGAACAGCGGAGGGCGCGTCGATCGCGCCATCCTCGCCGTGTCGGAGATCATTGGCGCTTTTCCCAATCTGCTGCTGGCAATGATCCTCATTCTTGCTCTGGGCATTCGCCAGGGAATGCCCACATTTCTTATCGCCCTGGGCTTCATCGGCTGGGGCGAGATCATGCAGTACGTGCGCAGCGAAGTGGCCGCCCTGCGCAATGAACTCTTCGTGGAAAGTGCCGTTGCCTCCGGCGCAAGCACGCCGCGGATCATAAATACGCATATAATGCCCAATCTTTTCGGCGCGCTTGTTTCGCTGTTGGCGTTAGAGTCCGGGGCGGTGCTGATGCTGCTCGGTGAGCTGGGTTTCTTGAGTATTTTCCTGGGTGGCGGATCGATGATCGAGCTGCCGGGCGCTCCGCCAACACTCTTTTCCGATGTACCGGAGTGGGGAGCGCTGCTCAGTAACATTCGTTACCAGGCGCGCGCCTATCCCTGGACCGGTTTTTATACGATGGCTGCCTTCTTCGTGGCCATCTTCGCCTTCAATCTCTTTGGTGAAGGTGTGCGGCGCGCCGTCGACAGCGGCCATCTTATAATCAGCCGCTTTGTTAATCGCTATACCGTGGCCCTGGCTATTGCTGCAGTCATTTCTTTCAACTGGTTCCAGGAAAACAGCGGCGCAACGCCGTTTTACCGTGAACAGGCCGCTGTTTTTGACGGCCAACTGGCTAAGGCGCAGATAGACGCCCTGGCAGCGCCCGAGATGGAAGGTCGCGCTATTGGAACGGCCGGCCAGGCGATGGCCGCCGACGCTATCGCGCAGCAAATGGCGGAGATTGGCCTACAGCCCGCCGGCGCGAACGGCGGCTATTTCTTGGAACGTTTCCACAGCTTTGAGCGACTGGACGCCATACCTCAAATGGCAATCGATGATGATGGGCCGCCCCTGGTACCCGGTGTAGATTTCGCCGCCTACGCTGGGCCTTATATGACCGACGGTGCTGCCAGCGGACTGGTGCATTTTGTTGGCCTGGGTGAAGCAGCACCGCGCAGGTCGGGTGGCTTTCGAACCAATTATCCCGAGCTGGATCGTGTTGATTATAGCGGCGAGGTTCTCTTGGCAGTTTCTGACCAGAATGCCGCCGTTTTAGTTGGGCGCGTTCCCATGGCAGGGCTGCTGGTCGTTACTGATGATCCCCAAAAGCTGGCTAAGAGTTACACTTATTCGGGCCAAAGTGGCACGTTCTTTAATATTTACACCGGTGATTCCAAAGGGGAAGAAAAGCCATCGCTTTGGATAACTGAGGAGACGGCAAATCGCCTCCTTGCCAGCAGTGGACAGACAGTCGCCGATTTGCGCAGGCAAGTCGCAAACCTGACCTTGGAAGGAGTTGTGGAAATGCCGCTAGAAACGCGTGTCGATCTGGCTGTTAATGGCACGCTCGAAGAACACTGGCCTGTCAGGCACGTGATTGGCTTTCGCCCCGGTGACTTTAGCTACGAGAGATGCACCGACTGTCTTGATACCGAAATGGTTGTTGTAATGGCGCAGTATGATAACCCGCCTCCGCCCCCTACGGGTGAATATTTGCCCGGCGCCAACGACAATGCCAGCGGGGTGGCGGTCATGCTCGAGGCTGCGCGGCTGCTGGAAGAGGGAGAATACCAGCCAAGACGCACGTTTCTGTTTATTGCCTACAGCGGTGAAGGTCTGGACGGCGGCGAACCTGTCGACAATCCCGATATCAATCGCTTCTTGCAGGCCAAGACCGGGTTTGCCGCTACTTACGAGCCTGTGGCTATCATTAAACTGCGTGGCCTGGGAGATGGGACAGGCGACCGGCTGCAGATTTCCGCTGCGGGCAGTCTCCGACTGGCGGATGTGTTCGAAACCGCCGCCGACCAGTCGAGCGTATCGTCGGTGCGCGCGGAAGAAGCCGTCGACATCAGCATGATTTATGAAGAGACCAGCGGAGCGGGCGGCTCTGGGAGCCAGCCAGCGCCGGTCGTGCGCCTTTCCTGGGAAGGTTGGGAAGAAAATGCGCGTACAGCCAGGGATACGGTTGAGGCTATTTCAACTGACAAGTTAGAGAAAGCCGGACGCGCCTTGTCGATGGCCCTCATGATCCTGGGCCGCGAGATTCAATATTAGGCGTTTGCTCCCCTGGCACCTCATTTCAATACTTGCCAGAGATTGCTGAAATTGTCGGTCCAGACGCGGAAGTTATCGGGAATCACCGGCGGCTGTGATTGGCGAATCATGATTTCCGGTAACAGCAGCGATCCCGGTTCGCGCGCCAACAATACCCAAACCGAGTCATAACTCTGCAGCCCATCGCCGCGATTCTCGATCAGCATGCTCGTCAGGCCAAACTCCTGTGCAAGATTAAAAACGGCCGGCGGCAAATCGAAGTAGTTATTGGAAACGTTAATTGCCATGATGCCGCCTTCGGCCAAGTGCTGCAAGTAGATCTCGAATGCTTCTTTGGTCAGGAGGTGTAATGGAATTGTGCCGCCGCTGAAGGTGTCGACGACCAGTACATCGTACTGCTGCGATCCTTCGCTCAGCAGCTCCTCTTCTAGGGCCACGCGCGCGTCGCCTTCTACCACCTCCATCCGCGCCGGCGAATCCTGTAGAAAAGAGAAATAACCTCCCTCTCCCAGGGCAATATCGATCACGACAGGATCTACTTCATAAAAACGGAAAGTGTCTCCTTCCTGCCCATAACTGGCAATAACGCCGATACCCAGTCCCAACCCACCCACGCGCAGCGGTCCGGGTCGCTTGCGGTGATTTAACAGCGTCAGGCCAACGCCGCTGGTTTCGGTAAAATAGGTGGTGGGCACGGAACGTATTTGTTCGGCTTCGAATTGGAAGCCGTGAGCCGTCTGCCCATGGGCCATTTGATAAGCCAGGAGCGCCGGTTCCTGCTTGTTGATCTCCCATACGCGCACAATACCGTAGAAGTTACGCCTTGATAAAAGTGCCTCGCTGCTGACCTGGCTCATGTAATAGATAACATAAGCGATTTGCAGGACCACCAGCAGTCCTAAGATCAGTACGGCCGGTGTCAGAAGCTGGCGCCAGTTCGTCTTGGGCGCGGCGCCCTTACGCGGTTTTCCTTGAGGCTTCGCACTTTGTTCGCGCATGATAACAACAATCATCAGCGCGCCCACGGCTATGAGGCCCCATTGCAGCTCCCAAAAACCGGATGAGAAGATATAGGGCGCAACGAGTGTCACCAGTATTCCGCCGATCGCGCCTCCGGCCGCAACCAACAGATAAAAGCTGGAAAGGTAGTCGGCATGGGGGCGCAGCTTGTAGAGCTCGTTATGGCACAGCATGCAGGCTACGAAGAGCAGCAGAGAAAAGTACAGAATCTCGAGAAATAGATTTCTTGTGGGTAAATGCAGCAGCATGCGGCTGCCAATTGCCAGCACGAAAAAGGCGACCAGATATACCGTGCGCGAATAGAGCAAGCCGCCGCCAAAGGCAAGGATGAAGGTCAATAAATAGATTGCTAGGGGCACTACCCAAAGAAATGGAATCACGGCGATTTCCTGGGTTAGCTGGTTGGTCATAGCAATCAGAAGAATCGTGGCGACGGCCGCCAGGGCCAGCCACAAAATGTACTGGCTCACGGCCGGCCGCTCACTTGCACTGCGGTGCTGGTTCTCCGGCAAATCCGATTCAGCCTTACCCGTGCGCAGCGTGTGCAAAGCTATCGCCCCAGTCAGAGCGGCAAAGGCGACGTACGCGCCGGTCCACATATAGGCTTGCGTGTGCAGCGTAAACACAGGTTCGATCAGCACCGGGTAGGAAAGCAGCGCCAGCAAAGAACCAATATTGGATAAAGCATAAAGACGGTACGGTGTGCGCTGTGGGTGGTCGCGGTGGAACCAGGCCTGCATCAAAGTGCTGTTCGCGGATAGAACGAGAAAAGGCACACCAATGGCCACGATCAGGATGCGTAGGATGCCGAGGATAGGCAGTTCGCTGCCGGGCGGTGTGCGCCAGCTGACATCCGGCGTCAAGGGAGAAGGCCACGTAAGAGAGGTCAGGAGTAACAGCGCCAGCGAAACACCCAGGAGGATAAGGTGGAATCTTCCCTGCGCTTTTTGACGTGAACGCTGTAACAACCAGTAGGCGTAGGCATAGCCCCCCGTCAAAACAACTTGCGAAAAGAGCAAGATGGTTGACCATACGGTTGGCGTACCACCATACCAGGGGAGCAAAAACTTGCCGACCATGGGCTGAATCTGGAAGAGCAAGAATGCGGACAAGAAAACACAGATGGCATAGAAGTAAATGGACATGAGAAGGATTTCCCTATGCTTAAGCTTCTAGAGCTCGTGCTCAGCTTCTTCCCGCGACGCCTCCAGGCGCGCCAGGCGGGCCTCAATACTTTGCAGCAGGCGTTGGCTTTCAAACAGTTCTTCTTCGATGGCGGCCAGTTCTTGGTGCACTTGGCGCTGATCGGTCTCCCGCTCCAACCACACCTGCCGCAAAGCCATCATGTGCTGCTCAAGAGCGGATAGTTCCTCAATAAAAGCTTGATTGAGGGCGTTTTGCTGCGCGTTCAGTGCGCCCACATAAGGCTTGGCAGCGACACCCGCCCACAAATCGCGCAAGCGCGCAAACAAAGGACCAAACAATGGCGTGTGCGAGCTAAACGGCTGCGGCGTAACGCGCCCTGCCTCAGCTAGCGATTCCTGGGCATTCGGGTCAGACGGCCACAACATCGCTTCGCGTCGCAGTTCCTGCAAATCCAGCTCTATGAGTTCTTGCGCTGCTGCCGGAATGGCTGTGGCGCCGTGTTTTAGGCGTGTGGCCATGATCGCCGGTAATTGTTTTAGGGTATGGTGATATGCCCAGGCAAGCGCCTGCCGCTCCCAGCCAACGTGCAGCGCCAGTGCACGAACTTCCTCTGGCAGTGAGCGGTCGACGATTTCGGCCGGGTCAAAGTGCTTCAATAAGTAACGCCAACGGCCGCTGTGGAAGCGGCGCAAATAGGAGAGGCTGCCGCGCACGGCCAGCGCCGATTCATCATGGATGGCCAATGCTTCCGGTACATAAATGACACGGTACCCGTGCCGCCGTGCGCGCGTGCACCAGTCGGCATCTTCAAAATACATAAAGAAACCTTCATCAAGCAGCCCAACTTCTTCCATCATCGCGCGACTGACAGCCATTGCTGCACCGGTGACAAAATCAACATCAGCTGCGTCTGTGAATTGACCGTCATCTTTTTCGTACATGCCGCGATGGCCGGGCATGGCCAGCGGGTGGGTGATAATGCCGCCGGCATGCTGCAGCTGCTTGCCATCAGGGTAAAGTAGTTTGCAACCGGCCACGCCCATGTCAGGCTTTGCAGTAAAAGCAGCCATTAAATGCGCCAGCCAGTCCGCTTCGACAACAATGTCCGGGTTGACAAGTACGGCGATTTCCGTGTTCACCATGCGCAGTGCCGCGTTGTTACCGCCAGCGTAACCCAAATTGGCGTTGTTTTCCAGAATCTCTACCATTGGGAACTTCTCGCGCACCAGGGCGATCGATTCATCGGTGGAGTCATTATCGGCCAGAACCAGCCGGCGTGCGGCCACCGTCTGGCTCAGCAGCGCCGAAAGGCAAGATTCCAGGTAGGCCTGGCCGTTCCAATTGAGAACAATGATGGTCGCGTCGGGTAAGGGCCGCATCAAAACTTGTGTCTTAGCCTCGGTTATACCGCCCTGCTAGCTCGTATAAGCGGGCTGAACGATGGTCAGGATTAGCCAGATATTGTATCCCACCAATACGAGCGTTGTCGCCATGACCATCAGCCATTGCCGGCGCGGCCCCTTTTGAAGGGGGTACAAGGCACCGGCGGCGGCCCAACTGGTCAAGAGCGGCACTGCTGCCAGCATGAACCGGAACTGTGGCTG
>JBJYWX010000335.1:0-6552 GCA_046259695.1 Promineifilaceae bacterium (SeqCode)
GGGCCACCCTCTCCGGTGAGGAGAAACCAGATCGTCAGGTGGCCAACGCCTGCACCCAACTGATCCTGGATATGAGCCCGTAGCCTAGTTGAAGTAGGTAGGGCTGATTCTGCCGGTGTTCAAGGACTCTCTATCTTGATCTGGCTTCCCGAAAGTTGCCGGCAATTTTCGGGAAGCAATTTGCTTGTCACTCATTGGCAAGGGCTGATTACCGGCAAATCGCGTCGATAGAGCGACACAGACGGCATAATCGAAGCATTAACAGAGTGGATCACACTACCGGCGCCCACGCCGTGACGCCGACTCAGTCAGAGTCTCGACAGCTTGAGATCCGCCAGAAGGAATATGATGGCACCATCACACGACTATTTCTATCGTTTTCCGCGCGAGCGTCTGCAGCCTACAGGCCGATGCCGGGTTCGCATCTACAAACGCGAAAACGGCACGCACACCGTGTTGCTCACTGAACTCAACAGCAATTCCGGCGAATCGATCACCAGCGCCTGTGAGCGGATTGCCACGGATCTGGTGAGAGCGAAAGGGCTGAACCCCAAAACGACTAGATGGATAGAACACAATCCGCCGCACGATGGGTTGCCGCAAGTATTCGATGAGCTGCACTTCCAGTGGAGCAGTGATGGCACGGCGCGTGACGCGCAGTGGCAAGACCTAACCGATGAGCAAGCCGAAGCATTGACAGGCGATAGCCTTGGCGCCTTGAGTCGACGATTGGGCGAATTGGAATCCCAGGTTGAGGAGGAAACCGAATATGAAAGAACTGAAGCCTAAGGAGTGGCATGAGCGATTGTTGGCCAATGGCGACAAAGAGAAGATCGAGCAGCACCTGAGGGATGGTTGGGATGAGGGTGTCACCAGAATTGCGGTGACTCTCGCGCGTCAATGTAACCTGTTCGTTCACTTCCAAAGATTGTGGTTGATGCGTGTAGTTGATCTCGATGAGAAACTGGGCACTGATCGGTACATGAAGCACATTTATGTAAATAAGAGATCTCTTTATAGAGAACTGGTTACTGCGAAGCGATCGCACTAAATCTAAAGAGCAATCGCGAGTTCTTGGCTACACTTGCCCTTGAGGGAACAAACATGTTTGAAAACATTCTGGTGCCATTGGATGGCTCGCCTATGGCAGATCGGATTCTGCCGCATGTCGCCGCCATAGCGCAGAGAAATGACCGGCTGGTAGCAGGCGCCGCGCCGCCATCGGCGATCACCCTATTGCGCGTTCTGGAGACCGATGCTGTTGAATCAACTGCCGTAGATCCGTTGGCCTGGCACTTCGCCAAAGCTGAGGCGCAGGCCCATTTGGATGAGGCTGTCAAGCAACTGGCGCAGTTGGGGCTAGCATCAATTGCAGTGTTACTGGAAGATGGAGCTGCCCTGCGTATTGTCGAGTATGCCCACAAGCACAGCGCAGATCTGATTGCATTGAGTAGCCATGGCCAGGGCGGATTAAGCGGCTGGAACGTCAGTAGCGTCGCTCAAAAAGTCATCCATCGCGCCGGCACGTCTATCTTGCTTGTGCGTTCGATGTTTGTCCGCTCCTCAGACGAAAGCGCTGAAGAGCGTGGTGGGGGAGTCGATACTGAGATAATTCGATACCATCGAATTCTGGCACCACTTGATGGCTCACAGCGTGCGGAAAGTGTATTACCCGTGGCCAGCTCCCTGGCGGAGCTCCATTCGGCTGAACTGCTGGTGGTGCACGTGGTCACGCGCCCTGAGATGATCCAACATGTACCGCTTAGCCCGGAAGATGCGGCGCTGGCCGAGCGCGTGGTCGTGCGCAACACCACGGAGGCCGAGAAGTATTTTGACCAACTTCAATCTCGGCTGCCACCGAAGGCGCTAACACGCGTACTTGTCGACGATAGTGTTACTTGGGCATTGCATGATCTTGTGGAGCAGGAACAGGCGGATTTGGTCGTGCTCAGCGCGCACGGGTATTCGTGTCACAGCCAGTGGCTCTATAGCGCTTTGGTTAATAGCTTCATCACCTATGGCGCCACTTCGCTGCTCATCATGCAGGATCTCCCATCCAACGAAACACGGCGCGCAATGGTCGAATCTGGGGCAGCAGATTTAACCATGCCGACCAGAAGAGCGAATGCACAGGAAGGGCCAGAGGTCCGTGTTCACTCCGAATTCTAGCGGCGCCTCGCCTGCCCAATCCTTGACTCCCAACGCTGAACCAGACATGACCAGTCCACCAGGAACCCTTGGGCGCCTGGAACAGATGGCGCACCAGCTTGCCGCCCTACATGAAACTGGGCCGCAGCCCGCCGACCGCGCCCGACCCCTGGCCCAACTGCCGCGCTTGACGCAGCAACTGCAGGATGCACACGAGTATTTTGTGAACGCGTCCTCCAAGAACGGAGCTCTCTCCAGTGCATCCGAATGGCTGATGGACAATTACTATTTAGTGGTTCAGGCCGTACGACAGATCGAAGAAGATCTACCCGAAAGCTATTACCGGCAGTTGCCCAAACTGGCGGCCGAATATCCCCTCTCCGAATCTCCCCACGCTGGGCAGCCGCGCATCTACGCCGCGGCGTACGAGTTTTGGACATATGAAGAGCACCAATTTGACCAAGGCCGCCTAACGCGCTTCGTGTCTGCGTACCAGCAGGTGCGCGTGTTCACCACGGGCGAATTGTGGGCCCTGCCCACCATGCTTCGGTTGGCGCTGCTGGAAACACTAGCTCAAGCTGCCGGGCGAATTACTCGACTAGCGCTTGACGAAGATGAGACAGGGAGCCCTCCCGCCGCAGCCGTGTCTACAGCAGTGCGGAATGACAGTGACGCTGTTGCCAGCTGTATCATCAGTTTGCGCCTGCTGAACAGCCAGGACTGGAACCGCTTCTTTGAAAGAGTCAGCCTTGTCCAGCAAATCCTTAGCAAGGATCCTGCTGGGACTTATTCGCGGATGGATTTTGCTTCCCGCGACAGCTATCGTGGTGTGATCGAGATGCTGGCACAGGCCACCGGTCAGGATGAGACAGCTGTCGCCCAGAAGGCCATTGACCTAGCAAGCGTCCACATTGATGGCGCAACGCTCGCCAATGACGATGGGGTAGTTGCCCACAACGCTGAACCTGAAGACGCCAACTACGCTAGCGACGGCCGCGCCGTCACGCTGCCCGACTTCAATTTGGATGTTTCTCACCGCGCCCACGTAGGCTACTACCTGTTTGCGGCGGGGCGTCCGCAATTGGAGCAGTCCATCGGTTATCAGCCGCGCGGCGTGGCGCGGCTAAGGCGCGTGATGCTGCACCGTCCTACGCTCGTCTATCTAGGGGGGATTGGCCTGTTGGCCGGCTTAATCGTCTCCGGGTTCGTTGCGTATGCCCGCGGTGCGAGCGCGCCCGGAGGGCTCGCGCTGCCGTGGCAAGTCGCCACAGCGCTGTTGACGCTTATCCCTGCGCTCACCTTGGCGGTGAGCCTAGTCAATGGGACGGTGAGCCGTGTGCTTGCCCCGCGCACCTTGCCCAAGCTCGATTTCATGGACGGCATCCCATCTGCCCGCCGGACCATGGTCGTCGTGCCGTGCTTGATCGCCTCGGAAGCTGATGTGACATCGCTGACCAACCAGTTGGAGTTGCACTATTTGCGTAACACCGACCCTCATCTGTCCTTCGCCTTGCTCAGCGACTTTGCCGATGCAAAGCAGGCAGAGATGCCGGAAGACGCCGCGCTGGTCATGCTGGCGCAAGCGCGTATCGAGGAACTAAACGCCCGATATCCGACTCAGCCCTTTTACCTTTTCCACCGCAGGCGCCAGTGGAACACCTCCGAGGAAACCTGGATGGGCTGGGAGCGCAAGCGGGGCAAGCTTCAGGAGTTCAACCGTCTACTACGCGGCCACACAGGAACCTCCTACAACATCCAGATCGGCAATCTGACGATCCTGCCACAGGTCCGCTTCGTGATTACGCTCGACGCCGACACGATCTTGCCACGCGGCGAGGCCAACCGGCTTGTAGGAACTCTGGCCCATCCGCTCAACCGGGCGGAATTTGACGCCGACACCGGCAAAGTGATTGCAGGGTACACCGTGCTCCAGCCGCGCACCGCCATCAAGCCCACCAGCGCAAATCAATCACTCTTCACGCGCGTCTTCACCGGGGATCGCGGGATTGACCTCTACACGCGGGCCGTTTCCGATGTCTACCAGGATCTCTTTGGCAATGGGATTTTCGTTGGCAAAGGCATCTATGATGTGGATACCTTTGAACGCAGCCTGGCCGGTCGCGTGCCCGATAATGCCATCCTCAGCCACGATCTGTTCGAAGGCATTCACGGACGCGTCGGATTGGTGACCGACATTCTCCTCTATGAAGATTACCCGCCGCACTACTTGATCAACGTCCTGCGCTCATACCGCTGGGCCCGCGGTGACTGGCAACTGCTGCCCTGGCTCTGGCCCCGCGTCCCCGCCCAGGAAGGCTGGGTTCGTAACGACCTGGCGGTCATTGACCGCTGGAAGATCTTTGACAACCTGCGGCGCAGTCTGCTAGCCGCGGCGCTCATGGCGCTCCTGATCGCCAGCTGGACCGTGTTGCCTGGAGCCGCCTGGATGTGGACGCTCCTTGCCGTACTCGTGCCGATGATTCCGCTGCTGATCGACTCCGCGGTTGCACTCGTTCACGATATCAGAAATTCGTCCTATCGTGCGGCGCTACGGCCAGTGCGTGATGACGTCTTTCGCTGGTTGCTCTTCATTGCGTTCTTGCCATACGAATCGCAGTTGATGCTCGACGCCATCTTGACAACGCTGCGCCGCCTGTTCACCCACAAGAACCTGCTGCAATGGACAACAGCGGCGCGCACCGTACGCATTTTTGGCGATGAGGCGACGCCCGCCACCACCCTGGCAAAAATGCTGCCTTCTATGCTGGCGGTGGCGACCCTGGCGGTTCTCGTCGGTGTGATCAATATCCAAGCATTGCCGGTCGCTGCACCTTTCTTTCTCGTGTGGTTGTCGGCGTCGCAAATTGCCCATTGGATCAGCCGGCCGAGTTTTCAGAAACCGTCCGATCTCACCGCTGTACAGGTGCAGCGGCTACGCACCTTGGCCCGTCGCACCTGGCTTTTTTACGAGCACTTTGTCGGCCCAGACGGCAACTGGCTGCCGCCCGATCATTTCCAGGAAGAGCCGCGTGCTGTGATCGCCCAGCGCACCTCGCCCACCAATATCGGGCTCTATCTGCTGACGGTGCTGGCTGCCCACGATCTTGGCTACGTGGGAATGATCAATTTGGCCTTACGGCTGTATTCCACCTTCTCCACACTGGAAACGATGACGCGCTATCGCGGCCACTTCCTCAACTGGATCGATACGCGAACCCTGGAAACGCTATCGCCCGGCTACGTCTCCACGGTAGACAGCGGCAATCTGGCCGGCAGTCTGATTGCGCTCAAACAGGGCTGCCTGGCCATGCCTCAACAGACTGTGTGGCGCTGGGAAGCGTGGGAGGGCCTGGTGGATCTGCTGCTCTTGCTCGAAGAGTCAGTACCTGCCCTTGCGCAAGAGGATACGGGATCCGACAAGGTGGATGATAGCAGCGAAGTCTCCATATCGCCGCTCTTGCGGCACCTCTCTCAGATCCGCAACCAGGTGTTGGCTACTCGCAGTGATCCGACACAATGGCAACCGTTACTGGTCCGACTTGTCACTGAAGAGCTGCAAGGCATTGAGCATGAGCTTCTCGACTTGATGGCGGCCAATGCCGGCGAACTAAGCAGCGAAGTCTTGCAGAACTGTCGTATCTACATGGACCGCATCCAGCACCATATCGATGCTATGCAACATGAAGCGGATACACTGCTGCCGTGGTTGGCCTTGCTGAACGCTCCACCTTCCCTGTTTGTGAAGCCTGGCATATCCGCTGTCCATGCTGAGATATGGGCCGATCTGCAGCAGGCGTTACCAACTGCCCCCAGATTGGATGAGATTGAAGCGATCTGTCGTGCGGGCCGAAGCCAAGTTCAGCATTTGTCAGGCCAGATTGCTGCAATGCCTATCTCTGACTCGGAGAAATTGCAGTCGGCACAGACCTGGTGCATCCGTCTGGAGGAGCAACTTCAGGTAGCGCAGACGGCGGCCGATTCCTTGATTTCGAGCTACGCCATCTTGGCCGAAACAGCCGGCCGCTTGGCTTCCGAGATGGAGTTTGGCTTTCTCTTTGACCCGCAACGGCAGCTCTTTCATATTGGCTACAATGTGGACGCTGGCGCGCTGGATCAGAACTATTATGATCTGCTGGCCTCGGAAGCGCGTATTGCGAGTCTGGTCGCCGTTGCCAAATACGACGTGCCCCAAAGCCACTGGATTCACCTGGGGCGACCGTTGACGCGTCTCGATACTGGTGAAGAAGCCCTCCTCTCCTGGAGTGGCACGATGTTCGAATATCTGATGCCGCCGCTTCTGATGCATAGCTATCCCGATACCTTGATCAACGCCAGCGCCTCGGCCAGCATTGACCAGCAGATATTCTACGCACGGGAGAGGAAGGAACCATGGGGCATATCCGA
>JBJYWX010000336.1:0-7129 GCA_046259695.1 Promineifilaceae bacterium (SeqCode)
GCTGGTGGCATTCCTCCCTCAGCACCTGGCAATCATGGCCTCAGTCAACAATGACACCCTGGCGGAACTGCTGATCGCTTCCGTGCTCTATCTCACGGTGGACATCGGCATGGCGACAGAGCCGCCGGGACCGGCCAGATATCTTCTGCTGGGCACGTTGTTGGGCCTTGGCTACCTGACCAAAGCAACTGTCTACCCGTTGACGCTGGTCGTTTTCCTGGTCCTGCTTTGGAAAGAATGGCGCCATTGGGGAGAGTTGCTGCGCAGCGGGCTGCTCGTCTTTGTGCCCGCCGGGCTGATCGGTGCCTTGTGGTGGGGGCGCAATGTCGCGCTTTATGGCGGATTCGACATTTTGGGTAAGCAGCGACATGACAGCGTGGTGGTTGGACAGCCGCGCACCGCGGAGTGGATCGCCCAATTTGGGCTAAGCGGCACTATTGAACGTTTATTCGAAACAACGTTCAATAGTTTTTGGGGGCAGTTCGGTTGGATGACGGTCCCTATGACCCATCCTTCGTGGCTCTATCCAGTGTTATGGATGTTTACCGGCATCGCCCTGGCTGGGCTGCTCTACGCGGCCGTTGTCGCGCGGCGGCGGCTGGTCCACTACAAAGCGCCGCTGCTTATCTTCCCGACATTGTTCGTCCTGACCCTGGGAGTCTTTGTGTTCTACAATTTGCAATTCGTGCAGCACCAGGGGCGTTATCTCTTTCCGGCCTTAATTCCTATTGCCTTGGGGATGGCGATAGGCTTAGGTATCTGGGTACGGCCGTTTCAGGAGCGGTGGCCCTGGTTGGCTTATCTGCTCCCGGCGGGATTGGGGTTATTCTTGGTCGCCCTGAACCTCTATGCCATCTATTACGTGATCATACCCGCCCTGGCTTGATTCAGATTATCTGCGGCGGGGTACGGCGCGGCCGCAGTTCCCAACGCAAAGAGATCGTGGAGAGCAAAATCTCCTGCACCTGCCCCCCCGGTATGCGGATCAGAATATGACGGCCGGCTTCATCGTGCCACTGCCTGCCCTGCTCTACAACCTGCCACCCATTTTTCAGCTTGACACGTTTCACCCAAACTCGGCCATTTCGGCCAATCGTTGCCTCAACGGTGATAGGCTCACTCATCCCTCATTTTCCTTCTCGCCCGCCTGGCGTCGCAGTCGCGCCAGCTTGCGGAACTTAATCCATTCATAGTAAGCCATATTGGCACTGAGCCAAAGGCCGTGCCCGCCGTCAGCGTATCCCTTTAAGCTGATGTAGCGCCACCAGAATTGTCGCCAGGGCTGCAGAAGGTAATTGTGCGGCCGGATCGGCTCTCCTGCGTCAAACAAAATTTGCGCGTCATAGCTACTATAGGCGTCCTGCGTGGTGTGGAAATGGGCTTTGTTCCGGTAGTTGTAATGGATCAACGGGTTTTCTAAATGACCGGTCTCGCCCTGCACGACCGCAATCTCATGGACCGGCCGCTCGTACCTGACCAGCCCCTGGCGAAAAAGACGCAACTGATAATCAGGATACCAGCCGGCGCCGACCGTCAACTTGCCGAAGATGTAATTGTGGCGCGGCACGTACCAGGCGGCTTCCTGCCGTTCAGCGATCACGTGGCGAATCTCGACTGCCAGTTCCGGCGTGCCACGCTCATCGGCATCCACGAAGAAAACCCATTCCGTATCAACGGCGGCCAAAGCAGCGTTGCGCTGCTGGGCATAGTTTTCGAAGCGAGATTGTTGGACGTTTGCGCCGGCAGACATCGCTGCCGGTACCGTACCGTCGCTGCTGTAAGAGTCAAAGACCAGCCGTTCATCAGCCCATTCCAAGCTGCGCAAGCAATCGGTAATATGCGCTTCTTCGTTGAGCGTGAGAACAACGGCTGTCAGCCTCGGGGCGTGACCTGGCTCTTCCGCAGAAGGGATCGCTCGCTTAGTCAGGGCGTCGACGGCCACGCGAAGCCTGTTAGCTGGACCCGTTAGATGACCAGATAGTGGCCACCTGGTGGTAAGCCTGGCTCAACTCGGGATCGTTGGCCCGCGCCGCTTTGTGGGTCATGGCCCGCTTGACCAGCGTGGCCGCGAGGGCATTGCGCAATCGGCCGTGATGTTTGTGATAGAGTTGGGCCCGGCTGCGCCAGAGATTAACCACGGAGTCAGCCGGCACCTGGCGGGTGCTTTCGCCGCCGTAGTGAATTACTTCCGCGGACGGCACGGTATAGATATCCCAGCCGGCGTCGCGCACACGCCAGCTCCAATCAATCTCTTCACAGAACATGTGGAAAGATTCATCAAAGCCCTGTGTCGATTCGGCGACGTCGGCGCGCACCATTAAGGTCGCCCCAAGCGGGTGATCAACTTTAAACGGATCGCGGCGTGGCTGGTAAAGTCGGCGGGCATAGCGCCCGTTGAGCCGGCTGTCATAAAGACGCGACGGCATCGGCATCAGGTCGAACATGAGCTGACTGATACCGGGAAAATAGAAAGCACTGTGCTGGAAACGGCCGTCACCATAGATCAGGCGGGCACCGGCAATACCGGCATCCGGACGCTCATCCAGACAATCCACCAGCTCGCGTGTTGCGCCGGGCCGTATAAAGGTATCAGGATTCAACAGAAAGTAATAACGCGGCCGGGAGGCAGAGGCGGCTTCCATGCCCTGGTTGTTTGCAACAGCAAAGCCAACATTAGTCTCGTTCGCAATGACCTTTACATGGGGAAAAAGATCTTGAACCAGGGCCACGGTGCCGTCAGTCGAGGCATTGTCAACGACCCAGATGTCACCATGCAGGCGTGAATATTCCAAATCATTGCAAACCGAGCGCAAGCAGTCCGCTAGATATTCGCGAACATTCCAACTGACAATGATTACGGCTACGTCAAGCGCGCCTGAAGGTTCTTCTTGCTCTCTCATGGTTCAAGCGCCAGCAAATCTGAACCCTGCAAGTCGAGGGTTTCCTGTACAAAGCGTATCGGGTCATACATCTCGTCACGTGCCGGGGACAGGCCATGCCAGTTGTAAAAATCAGGCGAACAGAGGGACAAGCCGCACGCATCCTCAGCCATAAAATTGGTAAGTTCCTGCCCTACCTGCCGCGCTAAAGCCAGTGGAAAATCGCGTCCAAAGGCAATCGTTTCATTAGGTAGCGGTTCACTGAGCGCTACAATCAACGTCTCATCGTAAATATCGGGTTCAACATCAAATACGCGCGATCGCGCATCGCGCAAACGGTAACCACCAAACTCGGGTTCGCCGTTGAAAAGCACATAGCCGATAGGGCTTCGTTGCGGAGATAACCCCAGGGCCCGCCAGGGTTCCGGATCATCCGTTTCAGGATCCCACATCCGTTCCTCATAGGGCAAGATAGGCGGGATAAACTCGGCCGAGGCCACATCGACTTCCTCGTTGAGAACGGCGAGCATGGCCACACTTTCGCCTGCCATGGGTACGCTCTCGCCAATATCCACCGACTCGTCTTCTAACAGCGCCTGGAAATAGAGATTGCTGCTCAGGCTCTTTTCTTCTGGGACAGCCCAACTCGCGCCCGCCAGGTCTTCCAGGGTCTCCAGCCCGCTGTCGGCGCGTGCCACGAGCATGCCCATTGTCGTTGGCAATCCATCCTCACCAACGGCGATACTGCCGGCCTGCACATTGCACTGTTCGTGCGCCAGGACATAACCTCCCGGTGACAGGATGCCAATCGTATCGGTGGGTGCAGCGCACATCAGGTCAATCACTGCTTGCTCATTGTCTAAAATGCCTACTCTAAATTGATAGCCGGTGGCTTCGCTCAGCATCTCCGCCAGCGGCGCGCCGCGCTGCATAATCAAGTCACTGTCAAAACGTGGAGGGAAAAGTAAATTCACGGGCCGGGTCGTTGTGCCTAACGGTTCCCTGGTAATCTCCACCACCCGCTCGACTTCCCTTGTCACCACGCTTGTCGCTTCCTGTACGACAGTTTCACTGACGACGCGCGTCACTTCAACATTTACTTCGTTCTTCACGACGCGCGTCACTTCGAGAACTACTTCTTGTGGCTGGCAAGCTGCCAGCAACGCCGACGCGAAAAGCAATACAACCAGTATCGTTCTGGGCATAACCGGAGCCAATAAGAAAGCTGGCGCGGGTACACGTGATGCGCCAGAAACAAGGTTGGTAAGCCGAAACCAGACAATGCTAGTGTAACGTTGCCCCAATGGCGGGCCAATGATATTTACCGATGTTTAAGATTGGGTAACGGGAGACCTAGATGATGCGGCGCCTGATGCGCGAGCTGGCGTAGTCCAGCAAGATGACGACAACGGCGATAGCCAGCATCATCACGCTAGCCTGGCGATAACGGAGCAGCTGGATATTCTGGCTCAATACAAAGCCAATGCCGCCGCCGCCCACAAAGCCGATGATGGTCGACATACGCACATTGATATCCCAGCGATAGAGGGCAAATGCCGTGAATGGTGGAATTACCTGGGGCACAACGGCATAGGTGATTGTCTGCAGCCGGTTCGCGCCGGTAGCCGTAATTGCTTCTACCGGCCCATCGTCAATGCCTTCAATCTGCTCCGAGAACAGTTTGCCCAGGGCGGCGATAGAATGCAGCGTAAGGGCCATAATACCGGCGAAAGGACCAAGTCCAACCCAGACAACAAAAACGATACCCATAATGAGGGGTTCGATAGCGCGCAGTACATTAAGAATACTGCGTGAGATGGAGTATATGAGCATGCCAATGGCGAAAGGCTGCTTGGGCTTGATCAACAGCGAGAGCAGGCCGGCGACCGCGCCGCCGATGAGCGACGGGTAGGTCGTCCAATTCTGCGGGTGATCGAATTGATAAAGCCAGTTGAGAAAGGAGCCGATGGCGAAAATGGTAACAGCCGTACCGAGCGCGGTGAGCACGGCCGTTAGAATGCGCGCAGGGCCTTCCTGCAGGCTCAGTACCGCTTCCTGACCGTAGCGGCTACCGTATGAAGCAGCGAGCAAGCCGCCAATAAGGGCTACGATGGGCGGCAGAAACACACGTACAAAATCGGCCGAAACAGCGATGAAGTTGCCCACAAACCAGAAGATGCCCAGGTTATCCTCCATCCAGGCGCCCGCTTCTAATCCCAGGAGTGCCACCAGGGCCAGGGCCAGAATAGTAATGAAGACGATCAAAATAACACGCACAAAAAACGAAGTGCGTTCAGCGCGTGCTGCACCCTCTTCGATGGCCGCGGAGGCGCCCGCGCGCCACAGCAGCCACATCACTACCAAGCAAGCGATCAAGGCGCCGAGCACGGCGAAAAGTGAAAAGTCACCGATCGTCACCGCCAAGGACGATATGCGCGACGTGATCTGCCACGTGATCCAGCCGCCCACGGGCAATGCAACAAGGGCGGCCATAATCGCTGCCAGCGGCGCTGTGACGGGCGCCATCAAGTTGCGCGCTGCCAGGAAGGAGACGGGAACAGCGAGGGCGGTGCCCAGTGTTGAGGCGAGCAAGGCCATGAAAATGGTTTCAACAATGCGCTCAATCGTTACGATAGTCGCCTCACTCGGTCCCCAATTCCCTGTCTCTGCATCTACCGAAACCAGGTCCGGATCTGCCAGCAAACGCAAGACGCGAATCAGGTTCTCCTGGCGCGCCGGATCAAGGGGCTTTTCCAGGTTGATCTGTGTGGCCTGCACCGCGAAGGCGTAGACGAGCAGGACCGCAATAACGATCAGGATGGTTCGCAGTAAGTGCCGGCCGGCGATGCGTGAGCTGACTGTTTCCATCAAATGATCCGTCTTCGAACTGTAGAGCTAATAAAATCAAGCAGTGTCACGACCACGGCGATAGCAATAACCATCACGCTGGCCTGGCGATATTGAGTCAGGTTGGTGCTGCGGAAAAGCAGCAGGCCGATGCCGCCACCGCCAACGAAACCGATGATTGTTGACAGGCGCACATTGATATCCCAGCGGTAGAAAATAAACGCCAGGTAATGGGGCACAATTTGTGGCACAACCGCAAAATTGATGGTCTGCAGCTCGTTAGCACCGGTGGCCACGACCGCTTCAACGGGTCCATCGTCGATGTTCTCAACCTGCTCCGAGAACAGCTTGCCCAGGTCGGCGATGGAGTGCAGCATCAACGCCAGGACACCGGCGAACGGGCCAATGCCAACCCAGATAACAAGCACAAAGCCCATAATGACCGGCTCGATGGCGCGCAGCACGTTAAGGGTCGTGCGCGTCACGGAGTAAGTGGCCATGCCGGTAGGCAGCTCGCGCTTAGGCGGCACGCGCAGCGATAAAGCGGCGGCAATAAGTCCGATAACGATCGCGGGGATGGCAAGGGCGATATAAAGATTGGGCGACTCCTGCGGCAGGCGCCGGCAAATGCCAAGCAGGCAAATCCAGTTCACGGCATAACTTATCATAAAGATAAAGATCGCCGTGCCCACGGCTGTCAAGCCGGCGGTGAGTGTACGCGCCCCCGCCTCTGGCAGGCGCAAAACCGCTTCCTGGCCCAAGCGGCTGCCATAGGAGGCAAACACACCGGCGGCCAACAAACCCATCAGCAAGGGCAATGACACGCGCAGCAGGTCAGAGACAACATAGATGAAATTGCCGATGAACGAAAAGAAACCCAGGATATCACGCAGCCAATCTCCGAAAACCATACCAAGCTGCGCCAACAATCCCAGGGCAAAGAAGGCAATAATGACCGCCAGGGTCACGCGCAAGGTAGACACCCAACCGGGCACGTTACTGCGCCGGCCGCCAAGGACACGATCGCCGAAAAAGAAGACCAGCAGCAAAAGTAGAATGGCAGCGACGAACCCACCCAGGCCCAAGATCAAGGAGTCGCTGAGCGATTCGGCTAGATAGGAAATGCGGCTGCCGATAAATCCGCCGAGCGCCGCGCCAAACGGCAGAGCGATGATCGCCGCCATCACCGCCGCCAGGGGCGAACCAACATCCTCCATAATATTGCGCGCGCCGAGGAAGGAAATGGGGACGGCCAAGATGGTACCTAACGTCGAGGCCATCAGCGCCATGAGGATCGTCTCCAGCATGCGCTGCAGGGTTTCAATGGTCGTGCTGCTAAGACCCGTCATACGGCGGTCGATACTCTCCGCTACCTACCACAGCGACGCCGCGGCCCTTCAGCC
>JBJYWX010000337.1:0-2790 GCA_046259695.1 Promineifilaceae bacterium (SeqCode)
GACCGCAGCACGTCGACGGCTGAAGCCTTGGCCACTCGCTTCAGGTGTACGCGGGCAAGGCCAATGTAGCACAATTACCCTTGCCCACCTTGCGCACCCCCTGAGAAGCGGTCCCTTCGATGCAGCCCGCTTCTCAGCGGTGATCCTCGGACGGTCGCCGTGTCATATTGTCCCCAAACCAAAGAAAGCTAGAGGTTTAATGGTTTCGCCAGCTTCTTGGCCTCCTGCAGCAGATCCCCCTCTAGCACATTCGGGTGCTCCTTCAGAATCTGCTGCACCCACTGATGCACAAAGGGCATTTCCTGTGGGTCCCACGGTGGAATCGGCTCCTGTTTGAGCTGGAAATCCTGTTCGATCTCCTTCAAAATGACCCGGGCGCGTGTCTCACACAGCTCGATGTACTCGAAATAAGCCGCGGGCAGGTGCAGTTCCTCGCCTACCATCGAAATATCTATCTGCGTGCGGATCATCTGTTCACTATCTCGCGGCTGCTCCTCGATAACCAGAAAGACGCCCGCGAAATTACCTTGCTGCCCACTCTGATCAGGCGGCCGGTTGCGGAACTCAAATACCACTTCACCGTCCTCACGGTTTGCGAGATAGTCTAGCGTAATCGACTGCCTCCCCAAGTTACGGGCCACGCCCGGTAGGTCAGGGTCCGGAAAGGCCAGGACGGAAGAATCGAGCGGCTCCGTAAGCGGCGCATAGAGCTCCGGCTTCTGTAGCGCCAGTTGGACATAGACATCCTTTTTGAGCTTCCCAATCGACGTCTGCACCAAGCCCGAAACGTCAATGGCCAGCTTGGTTGAGCTCACTTCCCAGTCAAACGTCGTCGCCTCCTTGAGCGTCAAGGCGCCGCCCTCCGACTTCAACTCTACCCGGTCGAGCGGTGGCACGGACAGAATAGGCACGAGATCATGGCCGGCAGGGTACGACTCAAGCCAGAAGCGGTACGGGATCGCATAGGACTGCTGATACCTTTCTGGCTGCAGCGTGGCCCTGACGGTCACCCGCCTTCGGACGCGATGCACAGCCGCCGTAAACGGCATCGGATCGCAGCCAATTGCCTGCGGAGTCAAGCGTTCTCGCTTTTCCAGGAATTCGCGATGAGCCACCGCCGTGGTCCTCACCTCGACCGTCTCGCTCTCCTTCGGCACCGTCGCCAATTCCCGGAGCAGCGCGGCCATATGCAGCACTTGCGGCGCGGGGCTGGCCGCCACCATCGTCAACCAGTCCAGTTCCCGTTTGCGGCGCGCGCGCGCCAGGCTCTCCCCCATATTCGTGATCCGCAGCATGCCGTCAAGGGTTTGGATGCCAGCCGCTAGCGGCTCCGTTTCGATGCCCTCTCGCCAGTGCACCGCGATCGCGCTGTCCCCGGTGCAGGCATTGACCGCCCCAACAGGCCAGCCCTCCTCGAGCTGATAGTCCCACAGAGTCGTCTCGTTGGCATCCCACTCCCTGGTCCACAGGATGTGCTTAATGATGGCGTCGCCAAATTGCTGGAGATACATGGCCTTGCAGTACAGCTCGTTATCGAATGTCCGTGTGGTCCTGTAGGCAGGGTCGAGGGCCTTGATCCCCGTTAGATAAACGGATATCCCGTGCATAATGATCGCGATAAAAGGCACATAGTCCCAACGCTTGGACGGCGCCGTTGGGTCCGCGGCGAACTGTTTAAGATCGGCCCCGCTCAGGTCGAACGTGAATTCAGGGCACTTTTTTTTGTTTTTTTGGTCGCCCTTGTCTTCTGCTTTGAAGGGAACTATGTCAAGCCAATGCGTGAACGGGTACCATCTGTATTTGTACTGATCCGTCCAATCGTTTGCATTCGACACCGCTTCTTTGGCCCCAAAGGATGAGAGACTAAATTGGTTGCGTTGCCAATTCGGCCCAAGCATTTCGTCTGTCACACGATGCAGCTCTTTGACCGTAACTTTCAAGTCCCGCCAGTCATCGGGAGTTAGGTTCTCATCTTGCAGATAATCCTCAATGAAGTCACTGGAGGTACTGACGATAGAACGCGCTTTGTTAACCCGCAGCAATAAGTCGTCATTGATTTCATTCTTCAACAATTGGTATGTGTTGTGGACCTCTTTTGCCAAGGACTTAAGCGTGTCATCTTGCGGAGCGCCACCAAAGATGCCCAGCACATTGAGCAGGTTGACCACCGCTCCCACCGTTCCATATACGGATGCTAGCCCAATGACGATTCCTATGCTGGCGCTGACCACGTTAACGACCTTCTTGTCAATACCCAGGGCACTGAACACCGGCGAGAGTTCTTTCAGCTTGCTGCTGGCGTCGCTTAAATCCAGGCCCTTGAGCTGTTTCGCCACGTCTGGGGGCAGATTAATTTGCAGCGGCAGCTGGGTGACAGAGTGCTCGCGCGGCAGTTCGTCCACAACCTTGCCATGCGAATCGAGATATAGACCATGACTGAACTCGACATAGAAATTTTCGGCTTTAAGCGCCATCAGATTAGACTCCTTCAACAAGCATATGACTGGATCAGTTTGGGATAGTATAATACGGAATATTACGATGTCAATAGGACGTAGGATGGAAACTGGAAGAAATGTCCTACTTCGAGCAGGGCGCAATCTGATCGCGCTATCCAATGCGGGGGCGACAGACACCGATAGATCTACGGCACTAGAGCAACAACCGCAAGCAGCGCTTCCAGGATCGGCGCAGCGGCGCGTAGAAAGACCCCGGCGATGATTTGCAGGGCGATGGATACCAACACAGCCAGGACGGCCGTGGCGGCGTTTACGGCGAATTCTCGGTACG